>JBEGMH010000298.1:0-39975 GCA_041183125.1 Bacteroidota bacterium
CTCCTGGCCGGGGCCGTTGGGCGTACCGTGCAGGCCCGTCGCACCGCTGAGCGCGCAGAAGTGCTCTGTTACGGCATACAGGGCGCGTCCGCAGTAGAGTTTTGGCAAGGCAGAACGCCCGCCGCCTGGTACAAAGGCCCGGAAGACCGCATCCGAGACCAGTGCGCCAATTTGCATATCCAATACGGGCACCCTGCTTTCGCCCCTTCTGCCCCGCCGTCTTTGGGCGGCCTGGCCTCTGTTGGTACCCTCATCTCCTTTCGCGGCCTGCGCTTCTTTATCTGGGACGGGCAGGCACGGGTCTTGCCACCGCCGGGTGCCGACTACTGGATCCTGCGTTTTAACCCCTACTTGCCTTCAAGCGGCCTGGACGGGCGCCTGCCTACAAAAGGCGTGGTGATAGATGGCAGCAACACGCCCTCCCGAACCGGCTTTTACCTGCGTTGGTGCAAAGCCCGGGATATCGCCGTACACTATACCCTGGAACAAGGTGCCTGGCGTTTGCAGGTGCCTAAATAAATCCCTTTTTACCATGAAATACGATCTTGACCCCACGCCTTATTTTTCCCCGTCCGAACGCCGGGCCGCCCTGATCCTCCTGGGCATCAGTATCCTGTTCTTCGCATGGCCTGAAGCATGGCTTGCCCCAAACCCCGACCCCGGGCCGTGGAGCCCCAAGGAACAGGCCTGGCTAACCCAAACGTTGGATACGATCCGGTTTGTCCGATACAAAAGGACCGCAGGGTCGCCTCAAAAAATTGCCCTGCACCCCTTTGATCCCAACCGGGTGGATGAACAGGGGCTCAGAAAGATGGGCCTACCCCCCGGATTAGCCAAAAATTGGGGCCGCTATGTAGAAAAGGGAGGGCGATTCCGCAAAACAGAGGATATCCGAAAGCTATACGGTATGACGGATGCCTGGTTTGAACGCCTGAAACCGTTCGTCCATTTGCCCGTACGCGCAGATACCTCGCCCAACCTCGCCCGGACAGCCCCACCGCTGCAAAAACGCCCCTGCCGCCCGCTTTCGATCAATGCGGCTGACTCGGCCGAATGGGAGCGGCTGCCGGGTATCGGGGCTACCCTGGCCGGGCGTATCGTCCGGTTTCGGGAGCGCCTGGGCGGGTTCGTACAGGTAAGCCAGGTGGGGGAAGTGTATGGGTTGCGGGACTCCGTCTTTCAGATGCTGTTGCCTTGCCTGGAATGGTCCGGGCCCGTCCGGAAACTACAGCTCAACCAGGCCGGACTGGAAGAGCTGGGCACCCACCCGTACATCGGGTACAAACTGGCCCGGGCCATCCTGGCGTACAGAACACAACACGGCCCTTTTCAGACCATCGAAGACTTATTGGCCATCCCGGCTATCCCCGCAGAGAAAATCCCGCAATGGACGCCCTATCTCGAGGTGAAATAGACAGGCACCCCCCCTCGCAATAAGTCTAATGTTAAAATTTCGAAAACCGATGTGAAACGCCCAAAAAAGGGCTTTTTATTTGGAAAAAAAGGTTTAATTCCGTTCCTTCGCCTAAGTGTAATAAATACACTAAACGTCCGCTTTTGCCGGTTGCCTTTCCTGCTCTGCGAGGGATGCGCGATTAGAGAGCCTCCTTTCCGCTGGTTCCCTTTCGCCATGCGAGCTTGAGCAGGGCGGATGCCACCTGCCGTATACTTGAGCCGATACGATGAGTCATTTCGATACCTTTTTCAAGTCGGCCTTCACGGTTGACAACGTGATCTTCGGGTTTGATGAGGGCGACCTCAAGGTTCTGCTCATCAAACGCGGGGAGGAACCCTATCTCGGGTACTGGGCCTTACCAGGCTACTTTGTCTATCCCGACGAAGACCTCGACACGGCTGCCCAGCGGGTTCTGTTCGAGCTCACGGGGCTGCGCAACGTATACCTCGAGCAGGTCCATACGTTCGGAGGGGTGGATCGCCATGCGTTCGGCAGGGTCATCACGGTGGCGTATTTTTCCCTCATCAAGATCAGCAATTATTCCCTGCAAGTAGCTTCTATTGCGCTGAAGGCCAAGTGGCACTCGATCTCACAAATCCCCGCGCTCGGTTTTGACCACCGGGAAATCCTGCAAGCCTGTTTCAACCGGCTCAAGTGGCTGGTGCGCTCCCGTCCGGTCGGCTTCGAGCTGCTGCCCCCCAAGTTTACCCTGACGGAGCTGCAACACCTCTACGAGGCCATCCTGGAGACAGAGTTGGACAAGCGGAATTTCAGAAAAAAAATCCTCTCCATGGGCTTCCTGATTGACTTGGGGGAAACCCAGGAAGGCGTGGCACACCGCCCAGCCCGCCTGTATATGTTCGACGAACGCCGTTATCAGGAGCTTTTGGAAGAAGGTTTCTCTTTCGAACTAAAAGAAACACGGAAAAAAGAACCGCTCAAAAGACAGGAAAAAGCCCTCTGAGGCAGTTCCTGCCTTTTCCTACCACACTTCAAGTCTTTTTTGTACCTTTGCAGCCGTTTAATCTGGCCTACCGCCTTAACTATTTTGGCCTGTATTCGTTAAACGAAAGGACAAGACTAAGCAAAATCATGAAAAACATCCGCAATTTCTGCGTCATCGCGCACATTGACCACGGGAAAAGCACCCTGTCCGACCGCCTGCTCGAATATACCCAAACGATTGACAAACGTCAAATGGTAGACCAGGCCCTGGACAATATGGACCTCGAACGCGAACGCGGGATTACGATCAAAAGCCACGCCATCCAGCTGTACTACAAACACTCCGACGGGCAAAGGTACACCTTCAACCTGATCGATACCCCCGGCCACGTGGACTTTTCCTATGAGGTCTCCCGCTCTATCGCCGCGTGCGAAGGGGCTCTCCTCCTGGTAGATGCCACCCAGGGAATCCAGGCTCAGACCATCTCAAACCTCTATCTGGCGATTGACCATAACCTCGAAATCATACCGGTACTGAACAAAATTGACATGGAAAATGCCATGATCGACGAAGTATCGGAGCAGATTATAGACCTTATCGGCTGCAAAAAAGAAGATATCGTCCTCGCCAGCGGCCGTACCGGACAGGGAGTGGACGATATCATGCGCGCCATCGTAGAGCGCATCCCGCCCCCGGTCGGCGACCCCGAAGCACCGCTGGAAGCCCTCATCTTCGACTCCGTCTTCAACTCCTTCCGCGGGGTGGTCGTCTATTTCCGGATTCTCAACGGAACGCTGCGCAAAGGGGATAAGGTCCGCTTTTTCAATACCGGCAAAGATTATATCGCCGATGAAGTGGGTATCCTGCAGATCAACCAGGTGCCCAAACCGGAACTGCGCGCCGGCGATGTGGGCTATATCATCACCGGTATCAAGGTGTCCAAGGAAATCAAAGTGGGCGACACCATCACGCTGCTCGACAACCCCTGCCAACAGGCTATCAAAGGCTTCGAAGATGTAAAGCCCATGGTCTTCGCCGGCATCTTCCCAGTGGACAACGACGATTTCGAAGACCTGCGCGACAGCCTGGAAAAACTACAGCTCAACGATGCGTCCCTGGTGTTCGAACCGGAAACGTCCGTCGCCCTGGGCTTCGGCTTCCGATGTGGCTTCCTGGGAATGCTCCACCTCGAAATCGTCCAGGAGCGGCTCTCCCGTGAATTCAATATGGAAGTCATCACCACCGTGCCCAACGTATCCTACAATGCCGCTACGACAAAAGGAGAGGAAATGGTCGTGCGTACCCCGTCCGACCTGCCCGACCCTTCCCGCCTCCAATACGTGGAAGAACCTTATATCCGCGCCCAAATTATCACCAAACCGGAATACATCGGCATCATCATGACCCTGGCCATGGAAAAACGGGGCATGCTCATCCGACAACACTACCTGACCACCGACCGGGTCGAACTGACCTTTGAACTGCCCCTTGCCGAAATCGTTTTCGATTTCTACGACCGCTTGAAATCTATCTCCCGGGGCTATGCTTCTTTCGATTACTACATGATTGACTATCGCCAATCGGACCTGGTAAAAATGGATATCAAGCTGAACGGGGAGAATGTGGATGCCCTGTCGGCACTCGTCCACCGCGATAAAGCAGAGGCGTTCGGACGACAAATCTGCAAGCGCCTCCGCGACCTGCTGCCCCGACAGCAGTTCATGATCGCCATCCAGGCTGCCGTAGGGGCGAAAATCATCGCCCGGGAAACCATTTCCGCCCTGCGCAAAGACGTGACCGCCAAATGTTATGGCGGCGATATTAGCCGTAAGCGCAAACTGCTGGAAAAACAAAAAGAAGGGAAAAAGCGCATGCGCCAGATCGGCAGCGTGGAAGTCCCGCAAAAGGCCTTCCTAGAAGTACTCAAACTCAAAAACTAAAAGGACCAATAGGGGCGAAACCCCGCCCGTGCACCTTGCACTTCCTCTAACAGAAACGCCTCCGCGGGATTCCCCGCAGAGGCGTTCTTGTCTTAAGTGTTTTTTTTGAGCAAGACCTCCCGGTTTTCCAGGAGGCTGATTCGGCAAATGCGCCCGAACGGCATCTGCCATTTGGAGGGGGAAAACCTAAAGGTTAAATCCTACGCCCGCGGGGAGCCATGTTTTCTAACGCAACAACAATCCCACCGCCAATTACAAAGGAGCCTAAAACAATGTAAAGTACTAGCATGACCGACAATTTAAAAATATAAAAAAGTGATGGCATTCGAACGAAAAAACCCAAGGGGTTACATGTCGATCGTTCAGGATTTGGTTGGCTGCGCAGGAGGGCAGCACGAAGTCAGGTTCGACGTGGGATGTGTTTGGTACGCTTCTTCAGCGCGATATGTTCATTGTTGAATCCAGCTTTTCCTCAGATCAGGTACGAAATTAGAAAAAAAATCATCCTATCACCAAAAGGGCTCCATTTTTTTGAAAAAAAATTTTTTCAAAAAAATGGAGCCCTTTTGATAGATGGTTAAAAAATACTAATAACCAGATACTTGTCTTTTAAAATGGCCTTTTTGGACCCTTGGGATTCCCCTCTCGGGAAGGCCCGAAATCAGCCGATAACCCCTTTTTTGCGGAGCTCCAGACAGGCGATTTCCGGCAATATCCCGACCCTGCCGGGGTAGCCCAGGAACCCCAGGCCGCGGTTCACGTATAGGTATTGTTGGTCCTTTTGGTATAGACCGGCCCATTGCTTGTACAGGTACTTGATAGGGCTCCACTTGAGCCAGCCGGGGATTTCGACGCCGAACTGCATCCCGTGGGTATGGCCGGACAACATGAGCCGGATATCGGGGTGCTCCTTGTTTACCTGCACGTCCCAGTGAGAGGGGTCGTGCGACAAAAGCACCTTGAAATCAGCCTTTTCTGTCCCTACGCTGGCCTTTTTCAAGTCCCCGTGCCGGGGGAAGCGCAGGTGTGCCGAGTAGTTTTCCACACCAATGACCGCCAGCCGGGTATCGTTGATGTCCAGCACGCGGTTTTCATTCAAGAGCAGGTCCCAGCCCAGACGGCGGTGCATGTCCTTGAGCGACTCGAAATTGGCAATTTTGGCTTCCGGCGTGGGCCATTCCACATAGTCGCCGTAATCGTGGTTGCCCACAATGGAATACACGCCGTGGCGGGACTCGATTTTATCAAAAACGTCCAAAAAGGGCAGCATCTCATCCGCGCGTTCATTGACCAGGTCGCCTGTAAAAAAGACGAGGTCCGGCTTTTGGGCGTTGATGAGGTCAATCGCTGTTTTGACCGGTTCTTTGAACGTGAAACTACCGGAGTGGATGTCGGATATCTGTACGATTTTCAGCCCGTGCAGCGCATCCGGCAGATTGTCGAACTCGAGGGGCGTGTAAAACAACTTGTACCGATAAGCGTTCCGGACCATCCCGTAGGTGAGGGAAAAAAACGGGATGCTGCCGATGAGCACCCCAAACTGCGTCAGGAAACGCGAGCGGGAACTGCTAAAATTGGTTCGCGTACCTACGCGCTCAAGGGTCCACTGCACCGCCCGCCGCACGTCGTCTATAGCCAGGAAGGGCAGGACGAGCATTTTGGACATATAGGCGATGAAGATAAACGTGCGCAAGTACGTATGGAGGTTCCGGTTCCAGCTCTCGCCGTCCAGGTAGGAATATGCCAAAAGGTAAGCCAGTACCATCAGGGGGATAGACCAGAACAGCGCGTACGCCGCCGTTCTTGCCGGCGCCCCCCAAGCTTGTGCCAGTATCCGCAACGCCTGGAAACTGTACAGGTCAATGGCCACTAAAAAAAACATCATGATCAATAGTCGCATCATCATTACGTGCAATTTTCTTGTTTCTTAACAAGATGCAGGGTTTACGGTTCAGTCTTCCTACCTTTGGGCGCAAAAATATTCCGACCATGCTTCCAGATATCCCTCATTGGCCTGCTGCCCCTTCGGGTGGCGCTTTCTTCCTCATCGCCGGCCCCTGTCTCATCGAAGGCGAAGCGATGGCGGTGGACATCGCCGGCCACGTCGCGGAATGTTGCCAACGCCTGGGCATTCCTTATGTTTTTAAAGGCTCTTACCGCAAGGCGAACCGCTCCCGCGCCGATTCCTGTACGGGTATCGGTGATGAAGAAGCCCTCGAGGTGCTGGCGAAAGTCCGCACCCAGTTCGGCATACCCGTGACCACGGACATCCATGCCGATGAAGAGGCTGCCCTGGCCGCCCAATACGTGGACGTGCTCCAGATCCCGGCTTTCTTATGCCGGCAGACCAGCCTGCTCACGGCTGCAGCAAAAACCGGTAAAGTGGTCAATGTGAAAAAAGGACAGTTCATGAGCCCGGAAGCCATGCAGTTTGCCGTGGAAAAAATACGCCAGGCAGGTAACCCCCGCGTTATGCTAACAGAGCGGGGAACGACGTTTGGATATCAGGACCTGGTCATTGATTTTCGCGGGATCCCGCTCATGCGCTCCTTTCAGGTGCCGGTGGTGCTGGACTGTACGCACTCGCTGCAACAACCCAACCAGGCGAGTGGCGTGACAGGCGGGCGCCCAGCCCTCATCGAGACCGTTGCCAAAGCAGGGGTCGCCGTAGGGGTGGACGGCCTCTTCATAGAAACCCACCCCACGCCGGAAACAGCAAAATCCGATGGCGCCAACATGCTCCCGCTACACCGACTGGAACCTATGCTGGAACGCCTGCTCCGCATTCGCCAGGCACTTCACGAATAGGGGCCAGCCCAACCATATCATACAGACATGAAAAATTATTTCGCCGTTTTGTCCGCTTGCTTTGTCGCCCTGCTGCCCTGTATCTCGTCTGCCCAGGAACAGCCACAATGGAAACGCATCCTGAACGAGGCACATACCTTGCCGGACTCTATCTGCCTGCTCAGCATAGGCTTCCCAGGACCTTATACAGTCGAGCGCTGGCCCTCCAATGCCGTGCTGGTAGAGGCTGTATTGGAAGTGGACAATGCCCCGGAAGGCGTTTTTAAGGACTTCCTGAAACGAGGTCGCTACGCCTGGAAACTGCAGTGCGATGGCCTGGAATGCCTGCTCAACTTCCCCAACCGATCGCTGTCGTCAGCCCGAACGTCTCAGGGTATTATTCAGGAAAAACTGAGCGTCCGGGTTTTTATACCGGAAAATTTTGAAAAAGCCGGGGATCATCTCTGGACGAAAATAATCAAGCCCTAACGAAAACGGTATGCCCCACCCGACCCAAATCGAAGTCGCCCTGCTGCCTGCCGAAGCCCGCGACGAACGCGCCGTGCTGGAAAAAACCGCCGCCGCCCTGCAGGTCCTGCCGGAAGATATCAAAGGCCTGCTCGTGGATAAACGATCAGTGGATGCGCGGGGAAGCCGACCCGTGGTGCGCTTGCGCGTAGCGGTCTCGCTGGAAGCCCCTTTCGCCCCGGAACCCGCCCTGCTCAAGGACCTGCGCCCCGTGGACGGCTTGCGGAAGGCCATCGTCATCGGTACAGGCCCCGCCGGCTATTTTGCCGCCCTGGAATTGATCTCGTTAGGGATTAAACCCATCTTGTTTGATCGGGGCAAAGACGTGCGCGCCCGCCGGCGCGATCTGCGCGCTATCCAACAGTTTGGCACGGTACCTCCCGACTCCAACTACTGCTTCGGGGAAGGAGGGGCAGGCACGTACTCAGACGGCAAACTCTATACCCGGTCCCACAAGCGCGGTGAGTTGGACAAAGCCATGCGCTTGTTCGTCGAACACGGCGCTAACCCAGATATCCTGGTAGACGCACATCCGCACATCGGCTCTAATAAACTGCCCCAAATCGTAGCCAATATCCGCGAAACCATTCGCTACTACGGCGGGGAAATCCATTTTGACAGCACGGTAACGGACCTCATCCTGCACCAAGGCCATGTAAAAGGCGTGCAGGTAAACGCACAGGAGGAATATTTTGCCGAGGCCGTCGTCCTGGCTACAGGCCATTCCGCACGGGATATATACGCACTGCTCCACCGCCGGGGCATCCGGCTGGAAGCGAAGCCGTTCGCCCTGGGCGTGCGCGCAGAACACCCCCAGGGGCTGATTGACGAAATGCAGTACCGGCAGTCGCCTAGGGAAAGGGATCTGCCCGCTGCCAGCTATAAACTGGTCGCTCAAGTAGAGGGGCGTGGAGTGTTTTCGTTCTGTATGTGCCCCGGTGGGCTGGTCGTCCCTGCGGCTACGGCCCCAGGGGAAATTGTGGTCAACGGCATGTCTATGTCGCGACGGGACTCTCCCTACGCCAATTCCGGGATCGTGGTGGCTATAGAAGCCGAAGACCTGGCCCCGTACGCCCAGTTTGGGGTTTTTGCCGGGCTCGCTTTCCAAAAAGAGGTCGAACAGCGTATGTTCCAGGCCGGGGATGGTAGCCAAAAAGCCCCTGCCCAGCGGCTGACCGACTTCGTGGCGGGAAAAGTTTCCGCAGATTTACCCAAAAGTTCGTATATTCCCGGATTGTTCGAAGCCCCCTTACATCAGTTGTTGCCACCGTCCGTTTACAAGCGTTTGCAGCGGGGACTGCGCGATTTTGATAAAAAAATGCACGGCTACCTGACCGGGGAAGCAGTGGCTATCGGTACGGAAAGCAGAACCAGTGCCCCCGTCCGGATACCCCGTCACCCCGTCACCCTCATGCACCCGGAGGTGCAGGGGTTGTTCCCCGCCGGAGAAGGCGCAGGCTTCGCAGGGGGGATTCTTTCCGCCGCAATGGACGGCCAGAATGTGGCCAGGGCCGTATCGGCTTTTTTTAACGTACACCATACCGCAACTTGATGCTATTATGAAAGATATACTCGATTTATTCGGTCGCCTGTTCCTGGGGGCATTGTTCCTCTACGAAGTGGTAGATTTTATTTTCTATGCCGATGCTATACAGGAAAAGATGACCCTATACGGCCTCACCTGGCGCCAGGACCTGTTGCTGAACGGGGCTATCCTTTGTATGCTCCTGGGAAGTGTGTTGGTCCTGATCGGCTACCGCTCCAGTTTCGGGGCATTCCTGCTCCTGGGGTATTGGCTGCCGGTCAGCCTTATCGTGCATGCCTTTTGGAGCTACCCGGATGCAGAACAACGCGAACAATTTGAACAACTGATGAAGAACCTCGCTATTTGCGGGGGGCTGCTCCTCGTCCTCGTGAACGGCTCGGGTAGGTTTTCTGTAAAACGTTTATTCTCAACCGTGAAAGTCTAAGAACTACATAGATAGTACAGGAATGCAGTTAACAATATGCACACAAAACATTGTTTTTAATCTTAATGTGAAAAATTGTGTTTGTTTAAAAAAGTATTGATAAATAAGCTGAAATGCTTACCTTGTGCGGGAATATTGTTTCAAAAAAAATAAAATCAACAGTGCTTAAAGCCATCATCGTAGAAGACGAGCCATTGGGGCGCACCAACCTCAAGAGCATGATCCGACAGTACTGTCCGGATGTGGATGTCATTGGGGAAGCAGGTAGCAACGCGGAGGGTTTGGAACTGTTGAAATACATCCAGGAGCGCCCGGATATTGCGTTTCTGGATATCAAATTGCCGGACGGCCTCGTATTCAAAATGCTAAACCAAATCGCGTCCATTGACTTCGAAGTGGTTTTCGTCACGGCGTGGCAGGAATTTGCCATCAAAGCCTGTGAATACAGCTCCATCGGGTACATCCTGAAACCAATTGACCCCGATGCTTTGAAAGAGGCGGTAGCCAGGGTGCGCTCCCGTGCTGCCAACCAAATTGAAAAAAGACTGGATATTTTCAATAGTTTCTACCACAACCCGAACGCTTTTTCCAAAATGAGCGTTTCTGCCGTGGATGGGATCTATTTTGTCAATATCCGCGACATCGTCCGCTTCGAAGCGGAAGATAACTACACGCATATTTTTTTGAGCAACAACGAGCGCATCACCGCTTGCAAAACGATCAAATCGTACGAAGACCTTTTAGGCCCCATGAATTTTTTCAGGGTGCACAAGCGCTACATGATCAACTTGAACTATATGAGAAAGTATATCCGTGGCGACGGAGGGTACGTTATTATGGAGGATAATACCGAAATCGAAGTATCCCGCCGCCGCCGGGCACCGTTCATAGATTTGCTGCGCCGCTTGCAGGGGGGGCGTCAGACGGAATAAGATCCCCCTCGAGCTCTACACCGCACTAAAAGTCTTATAATTCTGTATGTTCCGAGCGCTTCCAGTCTGCTTTTTTACCCACAAACCGGTTAAATACACACATCATGGAAAAAAATCCAAAAGGCAATAAACTCGAAGAAGTCAAGAAAAACCTGAAACCTGTCAAGAAAGAAGATATGAAAAAAATCAAAGGCGGTAAAGGGAAAAACTGGTACAATGGCTGTACCGATATCATCCCCCAATAAGGGTTTCACTACTTCTCTACCCGCCTCCGCCCAGGAGCCTGGGTGTGCCCCTCTGTCCAAAATAGACCCGTCGTTTCGCCCCGCCAGGCTGGATCCAACCCCCGGAGCAATCCGTTAACATCATACCGTTAGATTATGGCCCCGGCAGGCAGCGACCATACCTACATATCTGTCGTCGAAAGCAACCTGGAGCAGGAACGTGACCCAAACCGCCGTTTGGCCCTCATTGACCAACTCGCCTCCTTCTATGTGTTTACAAACATAGAGCGTACCCGCCGCCTTCTGCAAGAGGAAGATGCTATCCTCAGCAAAAGCGACCCCACCCCCTTTTCCCCTAACTACCACATCCACCGGGCACTGCTGGAAAACCAAGCGTATCGCTACGACTTAGCCGAACAGCACTTCCAAGAGGCTATACGACTGGTAGACCAAGTCGGAGATGCCCGGATACAGGCGGAAACCTATATAGACTACACCGGAACCTGTATCAATAACCGGCGTATGGACGAAGCGTCCGCCTACCTGGAAAAAGCCCGCCGCCTGCTGCGCATCTACCCCGACCCCATCCTCGAAGCGCGCATTGTCTGCCGGGAAGGGTTCATCCAATTGCATTATTCCAACTATTCCAGGGCAACAGAACTGTTGCTCGAAGCCGATAAGGAGATCACCGCCCAGCGGGAGTCCCATCTGCAAGTGAAAGACTACTACTTCCTGGTACTGATCAACAGCGGCCTGGGAAATATCCATGAGCGGAACGACGACCCGGACAGCAGCGTAAAGGCATACCGCCGCGCCGCTCAAATCGCCGAACGCTTCGGTATGTTGAGCCGCATGTCCTGGATCTTTCTCAACATCGGGAACGGCTACCTGTCTATGGGTAAAATTGCCCCGGCAGCTTCCTTTTTTTCCAAAGTCGTCAAACTGGACCAGGATGCACACCCGGTTTCCAAAGCCAGTGCATACGCCAACCTCGGTTTCTGCAGCCTGGAAAAAAAACAGTATACACGTGCCCTTTCCCTCTTAGACGAAGCAGAACAGATCTTTGATGAAGTAGAGGATACCGCTATTAAAAACTATGCCCAAATCGAATCTTGGCGCGGACTGGTGTTCGCCAAACTCGGCGAGTTCCACCAGGCAGAACAGCACTTCTTCAAAGCTATCGAATGGGCAAGACTGGAAGACGACTACAAACGACTGTCCGGCATTTTTCAAGACCTGGCCTCTTCCTATGCCCAACAGGGCGACTTTAAACGCGCCTACGACTACCAACTCATGCACAGCAAATACGCCAACCGCTATACCGAAGAGGTCAACCACCGCAAACGCATGGAGCTGGAGTACAAATACGAGGCCGAACAAAAACAGCAGGAAGCCGAAATGCTGCGCCTGCAAGCTACCCGCCTTCAAATGAAAGCCCTGCGCGCCCAGATGAACCCCCACTTCATCTTCAACGCACTGAACTCCATACAGCACTACATCACTTCCTACGAAACGGAATCCGCCTCCAAATACCTGGCCATGTTTGCCCGCCTCATGCGGCAAAGCCTGGATTACTCAGAACTGGAAATCATCTCCCTGGATAAAGAAATCGCCTTCCTTCAGGATTACTTGCTGATCAACCAAAAACTGCGGTTCAACAACGGACTGCGGTTCGACCTCCAACTCGACGAAGAACTGGATGAGGACATCATCGGGGTGCCGACCATGATCGTGCAACCGTATGTGGAAAACGCTATCGAACATGGCTTGCGCACAAAAAATGAAGGCACTATCATCCTCCGCTTCGAACTGTTCGACAAAGATACCCTCCTCTGTATCGTGGAAGACAACGGCGTAGGCCGCGAAAATGCCCTCAAAAACCAACAATCCGACAAGCGCTTCAAGAAACACCTCTCCCGGGGGACCAGCATTACGGAACAGCGCCTCCAACTCCTGGCCAGCAGCAATAAAGGCAGCGCTTTTGTACAAACTATAGACCTGAAAGACCCCAGCGGCCAACCCTGTGGTACCCGGGTCGAAATCAAAATCCCCATCATGGATATCCCCCTGGAATCCTGACCCGGCTACGGACCTTTTTTCGCACTAAAAAATATTGACATATTAAAAAAAATTAGTATATTTGCACTGTTTTCTCGTAGTAAGTTTGTTTGATCTTCCCGCACCTCTAGCATCTAGAGGTGCATTTTTTTTCCATATCCTAAAGGAAAATGTACGCTTCCTTTCCAAGGCAGTCTCTTCCGTAAACAGCCGGGAAAGTTCCCCAAAAACGGACGTATTATTGTGCATGTAGTTTTCTCATAGTATTATAATGTTTAACCCCTGCATTTGACCTCCCAAAATGCAGGGGTTTTTTCATGGGCTGTCTGGACAACTACCGGGAAGCCCACGGAACCGTTTCTTGCGTCAATTCCCCTCTTTTACGACGGCTTCAAACCACTGTTCGAGGCGGTTGCCGCGGTCGTCTACCAGGGTGAGTTTGTGTTTCCCGGGCGGAGGGTGCAAGGCCATCTGGTGAAATGTTTTTGTGAAGCCTAAATACACGTCGCCCAGGTGCCAATATACCGTGGCGTCCGGCGAGGTATGGGCCAACTTGAAGACCGTCCTGGAGTTTTCCCCATCGAGGTCCCTGGGTACGAAGATGCGCGTTCTCCGCAGGGGGTAAATCAATTGCATGGGTATATAAGGGCCAGCCGCACTGCCGCAGTCGGGCCGAAAAGCTGGGGGAAGGGCGTAGTCCGGGTGTCTTTTGACATAGTAGAACGCTTCCAGGGCAGGTAGTACCATCTGGTCGCGGTGGGTCATCTGCCCCGGAGACTCACAGGCGGAGTGTACCTGCCATTTGCCCCCGGCATCGAGGTGCAGCCGCTGGCAGTAGGTGCAGGCGGGGGTTTTGGCACTGCCCGAAGTTGCCCATGCCGTATCGCGGCGGCAATACGGCCCGGCGGGCCACCCGGAATCCCGGCAGACGGCAGTTTTGACGAGGGCGTCAAAGGGCTTCGGAAACCAATCGTTGCTACCGGGGAGCAGCCCAAAGAGTTCGAACATGAACGGCGCTGCCACCTGTGTGCCGATCAGGCCAGGACGCCCTTCTCCGTCGGCATTGCCGACCCAGACAGCAACGAGATAATCAGGGGTGATTCCGACAGACCACGCGTCGCGATAGCCGAAGCTGGTGCCCGTTTTCCAGGCGATGCGCCTG
This sequence comes from Bacteroidota bacterium, assembly GCA_041183125.1. Lineage (GTDB taxonomy): Bacteria > Bacteroidota > Bacteroidia > Chitinophagales > Saprospiraceae > JADJPL01. The sequence goes on from JBEGMH010000298.1 coordinate 14,004, forward strand.
CTGGATTGAAAAGCCTCCCAGTTTCCCTCAGAATCAGGCCGTTGTACTTCTTTCATGGCTTCTATGGCAAACCACAGCGCCCCGGCATCCAGGAAGGGGGCCGTTCGCTGTAAGGCGCTAGCCCCGGATTGCCGTTTTTCCTTCCCCTGGTACTGCAAAGGATGGAAATCGGATGGGGCATAACGGCTGTGCTGCCCTGGAAAATGGTTGAGCGTGCGTGCCATAGAGGCATACACGCCCGCTATGTCCCACAAAGACGCTTCGGCACCTCCCAGGATGAGGGTTAGCCCATAATCCTCCGGAGGACGGGTAATGGTGCGCAGGCCGATGTGCTGGAGTTGCCGGTGGAAGCGCGCAATGTCGTAATCGCGCAGCAGCCGCACAAAAGGCACGTTGAGGGACCGCGACAGCGCTTCGTCGGCAGCTACCAACCCGTCGTAATCGCGGTGGAAGTTCTCGGGGCGGTAACCGTGGATGTTGGTGGGCACGTCGCGGAGCAGGCTCCGGGGAAGGATGATCCCTTCCTGGAGCGCCATAGTATACAGAAAGGGTTTAAAGATACTACCCGAACTTCTAGCCGCGGAGACGATATCTACGGATTCCCCGTGTGCCGCGCCTGCATGAGGGGCGTTCCCGACGTATGCGAGCACGTTTCCGCTCTCCACATCCGCGATGAGGGCTGCCAGGTTGAAAATGCCGTTGTGCTTCAAGGTGGCTTGCCGGCGTTGCGCCACTTCAAGGGCCCTGGTTTGGAGCGCTGCTTCGAGGGTGGTGCGAATGCGCGGCGGAGCTCCGTCCCGGACAGATTTTTCAATCAGGTGCGGGGCCAGGCTGGGCAAGGGGAGAGGTGCATCGGGCAACGGCTCGGAAAGGGCCAGCCCCAGGGTGGCGGCGTCAAGATCCCCTTTTTGGGCCAGCATGCGCAGGAGACGGTCCCTTTTTTCCAGCAGGGGACGGCGGTTGCGACCGGGATGCAGCAGGGAAGGGCTGTTGGGTAGTACCGCTAATAAGGCACACTCCGCCCTGGACAAAAAACCGGGGGCTTTACCAAAATAGCGCCAGGCAGCAGCATCTATCCCGACTACATTCCCACCGTATGGGGCATGGGCTGCGTACAACTGCAAGATTTCCCGCTTGGAATAACGCAGCTCCAAACGGGTGGCCAAGACCATTTCGATGAGCTTCTGCGGCAGCGTCCGCGGCCTTTGCCCGCGCGCTAAGCGCACCACCTGCATACTGAGGGTACTCCCCCCGCTGACCACGCGCCCGGCGCGCAGGTTTTGCCATACCGCGCGGGACAACGCCACCGGGTCTATCCCAGGATGATAAAAGAAGCGCTTGTCTTCAAAGGCGAGCAGTGCTTCTACATAATGAGAAGGCAAAGTATCGGAGGCCGGAAAGCGCCACTGCCCGTCGGAGGCGATGCGGGCCGACAACAAGCCCCCGTCGCGGTCTTCCAGCACAACGCTGTAGGGTACCCGGAACAAAGGCCCGGGAAGGCTGTACCCATAGACCAGCAGCACTGCGGCCCATCCGAGCAGCGCCCACTTGCGCTTCCTCGAAAGACCCGCTACTTTTTCCACAAAGGATATTAAAATCGGCCTCATATATCTTTTTTTCCTTAGCCCCTTGATAATGTGCTAAAAATAAAGCAATATTGTGGTGTTTTTCTGCCTTGTTCTGTTTAGCAGGTTTTTCTTATTGCTCCAGTCGGATATCCTTAATAAATCTTGCTACGCTGTTGAGGTGGCTGCGCCGGTTCTACCGGTTAACGCATTCGTTTTTTTCTTTTTGTTTTTTATAATCAATTTTTTTCTGATGAACATTTTTGTAGCAAAACTCGATTTCAGGACAGAGAGCGAAGACCTGAAGGAAGCCTTCGAAGCATTCGGTGTAGTGGATTCGGCGAAAGTCATTATGGACCACGAAACAGGTCGCTCCAGAGGTTTCGCATTCGTCGAAATGCCCAACGACGACGAAGCACTGGCTGCTATTGATGGCCTGAACGAAACCCAACTGGACGGCGCGACGATCGTGGTGAAAAAAGCTGAGCCACGCAAGCCGGGCGGTGGTGGTGGCGGGTTCAAAAGCGGCCCGCGTCATGGTGGCGGCGGTGGCGACTATCGCCCACGCGAATACCGCGACAACAACCGCAGCGGCGGTGGCGGTGGCGGTGGCTACGGCGGCGGAAACCGGAACTTCAACCGCCGGGACAAATTCTAATCGGATAATTTCCTGAGGCAGCAGGGGACTTTTCATACCTGCCAAAAAATAAAGAGGGGTAACAGCACCAGCCGTTACCCCTTTCTTTTTTGGTCGGATGAAACCTCCGCCACCCGCCTACCTATCCTTCCATACCGGAAATCATATCTTCCGGACGGACCCACTCCTCAAACTGCTCCGCAGTAAGTAGCCCAAGTGCAATAGCAGCTTCCTTCAAGGTGGTATTCTCCGCATACGCCTTCTTGGCGATCGCAGCGGCATTGTCATACCCTATTTTGGTGTTGAGCGCAGTGACCAGCATCAGGGAGTTGTTGAGGTGCTCCTGTATGCGGGCGTAATTCGGCTCAATCCCCTCGGCGCAGTGCTCGTTGAAGCTGTTGCAGGCATCCCCGATGAGCTGTGCCGAGGTCAGGAAATTGAAAATGATGACGGGCTTGAAGACGTTCAGCTCGAAGTGCCCGCTCAAACCGCCTATGTTGATGGCCACATCGTTGCCCAACACCTGGGCCATGGCCATCGTAAGGGCTTCCGACTGCGTGGGGTTCACCTTCCCCGGCATGATCGAAGACCCGGGCTCATTGGCCGGTATGACGATTTCCCCAATCCCAGAACGCGGCCCCGATGCGAGCATGCGTATATCGTTGGCAATTTTGATCAAACTGACCGCTGCGGTCTTGAGGGCCCCGTGCGCTTCCACCAAAGCATCGTGGGTGGCCAACGCCTCAAATTTGTTGGGTGCCGTGACAAAGGGCAGGCCCGATAGCGATGCAATATGCGCAGCTACCCCCTCAGAATAACCGGGAGGGGTGTTCAGCCCGGTACCTACCGCCGTACCGCCCAACGCCAACTCCGCTAAGTGCGGTAAGGTGTTTCGGATAGCGCGTATCCCGTAGTCCAATTGCGCAGCATACCCCGATAGCTCTTGGCCCAGGGTCATGGGCGTCGCATCCATAAAGTGCGTCCTGCCGATCTTCACGACGCCCATATAGGCTTCGGCCTTAGCCCGCAAGGTGTCGCGCAGCACCTCAAGGCCCAGAATCGTATGGCCCACCAGCTTCTGATAGGCTGCAATATGCATGGCCGTAGGGAAGGTGTCGTTGGAAGATTGCGACTTGTTTACGTCGTCGTTTGGATGCAGTACTTTTTTGGCATCTTCGAGTTTTCCACCCTGAAGGACATGTGCCCGGTTGGCAATGACTTCATTGACGTTCATATTGCTCTGGGTGCCTGAGCCCGTTTGCCATACGACCAGCGGGAACTCGTCATCGTGCATCCCGCTCAGGATCTCATCGCAGACCTGGGCGATCATAGCCGCCTTTTCACGGGACAGCACCCCCGCGTCGAGGTTGGTAAACGCAGCTGCTTTCTTGAGGATGGCAAAAGCCCGTATCAGTTCTACCGGCATCCGGTGCCCGCCAATTTTGAAGTTCTCAAAAGAACGCTGGGTCTGGGCACCCCAGTACCGATGGGCGGGTACATCTACATAGCCCAAACTGTCTTTCTCCTTTCTGTATTCCATGTGTTTTTTTGGTTTGGTTGCGTATAAAAGCAGGGTATAAAGTTAAGACGAAAAAGCGCCGTCGCGCCCTCTGCCCGCGAAAAAAACAGGTTTTATATACCCTGCTAAACTTATTCCCCCAGCCTGCGTTTCAAAAAACGTACATAAAATTCTCCGTCACCATAAAAATTTTGACCATGGCTTTTCAACTCCCCAACTTACCATACGGTTTTGATGCGCTGGAGCCCCATGTGGATGCACGCACGATGGAAATCCATCACGGTAAGCACCATGCTGCCTATACGAACAACCTGAACGCCGCTATCCAGGGCACCGATATGGAAACACTGTCCATCGAGGCTATCCTGGGCAATATCTCCACCCGCCCGATGGCCGTCCGCAACAACGGGGGTGGATTTTACAACCACAACCTGTTCTGGACCATCCTGTCGCCCGATGGCGCACCACAGCCGGAACCAGGCATGAAAATCCACGAAGCGATCACGCATGACCTCGGTTCTTACGAGGACTTCAAAAAAGCGTTCTCCACCGCGGCAACAACCCGCTTCGGCTCCGGATGGGCTTGGCTGAGCGTCGGGTCAGACGGCAAACTGTTCGTGAGCTCAACGCCCAATCAGGACAACCCGCTCATGGATATCGCCGAACAGAAAGGTACCCCTATCCTCGGCCTCGATGTATGGGAACACGCTTACTACCTCAACTACCAAAACCGCCGCCCGGATTACATCGAGGCGTTCTACCATATTATCAATTGGAGTGAGGTCGAAAAACGCTACCTGTCAGCCCTCTAAGTCAGAAATCGCCAAAAGATATTTGGGGTGTTGAAAAAAGGCCTTTTTCACTGGGCACCACCAAAAAATATTTCGAAACAGCGATTTTTTTGTGATTTTGCAAAATAAAATCATAAAAAAATCGCTGTTTCGTTATTTTGTTCTTCAGGCTGAAAGCGATGAAATGCGTTTAGGGAAGCCCACCGCTTTTGCCAGCATACCTTGCTCCGCTCAGCCCCCCGTGCGCTGCCGGACGGATTCGAGCATCTTCCTGGCTTCTTCCAACGAAAAGCGCCCTTCGAAGTCGGAAGTGAACACGTACTCCCGGTCGGCCTGCAGGTGTACATACCGGAAATGGTAGCGCTCCCCACCGTCCATATCGTTGAGGAAAAAAATGAACCCTTGCTCGTCCTCTTCCACGATTTTCCCGAACTCGGGATTGCTCCTGACTTCGTTGATCTGGTTGAATTTCAGAGCAGCTACGTCGTTCAACAGCAGGGGCTGGACGAATATTTGTACGGAAAAGGGCTGCTTGCCCTCGTTTCGTACGGCTACATCTTCCACCTCCCCGACCCGGGTGACGTTGACCCGGGCACTGTCGGGGGCTGTGATTTCAATAGGGATACCGTATGGCATCAAGTCGAGCTTGGACCAAGCACTTTGGTCGTCGCGGGATGCAGGAGAACACGCCAGCGCAAAGGCCAGCAAAGTGTAGGCAGATAGCCGGAATACGTTAGTGCGGATCATGTTTGGTCATCGTTTATACCCTTTCAATGGCCGGGGCCTCTTTTTCAGTTCAAAAATACGATTTCTAGCTAAGCGCGCATTCGGGATTTTTCCAGCGGGTCAAAAAATGGATTATTTTTCTCCCACCCTATACCTTTTTGGGGCGGTACGGTATGGATGCGGTGCTTGTACCTCTTTTTTTCTGCCTGCCTTTTTTCTTTTTTCCAACCATTAAAACCCGTACTTTTGCAGCCTATACGATCGCTGCGGTATGATAAAAAGGCTCCACATACGAAATTACGCCATTATCGAAGAACTCGACCTGCATTTTGCAGAGGGGCTGACGATTATCACCGGGGAAACGGGTGCCGGTAAGTCCATCCTTTTGGGGGCATTAGGCCTGATCATGGGCAATCGGGCGGATAATAAGTCGCTGTTCGACCAGGAAGAAAAATGTGTGGTAGAGGGGTATTTCGATATCCGAAGCTATGAACTGAAAGATTTTTTTCAGGAAAACGATATTGACTACGAGGACGAGCTCGTCCTGCGCCGCGAATTGACCCCTGCGGGCAAGTCCCGCGCCTTTATCAACGATACCCCGGTCAACCTCAAAGCAATGCAGGACCTGTGCAGCCAACTCGTGGATTTGCACCAGCAGTTCGATACCCTGGATATCCATAATGCCTCCTTCCAGTTGAAAATGCTCGATGCCTTAGCAGGAAACAAAGAAGCCGCCAACACCTACCGCCAACTCTTCCGCAGCTATCAGTCAAACAAACGGCAGCTCCAGGAACTGCAGGACGAAACGGCCCGGGCAGAAAAAGAAGCGGGCTTTTTAGAGTTTCAGTACAAAGAGCTCCAACAGGCAAACCTGCAGGAACAAGAGCAGGAAACCCTCGAAAGCGAGCTGCGCACCCTCGCACACGCAGAGGAAGTGAAAAAAATAACAGGAGCGGTTTTTCAGCAACTGATCGAAAGCGAACAATCCGTATTAGGCCAGTTGCAGCAGTCTAACTACTCCCTCGGACAGGTGGGCCGGTACCACCCCCAGGCCGCCAAACTCCACGAGCGCTTCAACAACCTTTTAGCCGAGCTGCAGGATATCGGACAGGAACTGGAGTCCCTCGCCGACAAAACGGAATACGACCCGGAGCGCATCCACCATATCCAGGAGCGGCTCGACCTGGTGTACAAATTGGAAAAAAAACACGGGGCCACTAATATCGGCGACTTATTGGCGCTGCAGGCAAACCTACAGGGAAGACTCCATGCATTCTCCGACCGCGGGGAGGAGTTGATCGCCCTGCGACATACGATCGAATCCCAGGAAGCTGATCTGGTGCGCCAGGCGCAGGGCTTGAGCGAGCGCCGCAAATCGGTATCCGACGATTTTGCCCGGCAAGTGGCCGAGCTGTTAGCCAAGTTAGGGATGGAACACGCGCGATTCGAGGTGTCTTTCCGCTTACTGCCCGAACTGTCGGCCAGCGGATGGGACGAAGTAGGGTTCCTTTTTGCTGCCAATAAAGGCGGTCGCCTGCAGGCCATCCGGGATGTAGCTTCCGGTGGGGAGCTCTCCAGGCTTTCTTTGGCCACCAAGTCATTGGTAGCCAGTTCTATCCCCCTACCCACCCTGGTATTCGACGAAATTGATTCGGGTATCTCCGGGGATGTCGCGTTGAAAATGGGCAACATCCTGCGGAAACTATCGGACGGGCACCAGGTGGTCGTGGTGACGCACTCCCCACAGGTCGCCTCCAAAGCCGACCGCCACTTCTTTGCCTACAAGGAAATCCTGGGCGAACGGACCCTGACAAAGTTGCGCCCCCTCAGCAAAGACGAACAGGTGCGGGAAATCGCCGTTATGCTGAGCCAAAACCCACCCAGCGATTCCGCTATGGAAAACGCCCGCGAACTGTTGGGGAGGAAGTGAACCGAGAATCTGAAACCTGGGCCCCCAAGGCCTGATAACAACATATCAATATGGGAAACAATCTCTTGAAAGGCAAACGCGGAGTCATCTCCGGTGCCCTTGACGAAAATTCCATCGCCTGGAAAGTAGCAGAGCGCTGCGTAGCAGAGGGAGCCGTTATTACGTTGACGAATGCACCGGTAGCCCTGCGCTTCGGGGAACTCAATGCGTTGGCCGAGCAAACGGGCTCTACCATCATCGCGGCAGATGCCACGAATATGGAGGAACTCGACCAGTTGTTCGCCAAATCGGTCGAGATATTGGGCGGTCCGCTCGATTTTGTGCTGCACTCCATCGGCATGTCCGTCAATGTGCGCAAAAAAAAGGACTACACGGATTTGAACTACGAGTGGATGCAAAAAACGTTCGATGTGTCCGCTATCTCTTTCCATAAAATGATGCAATCGCTCTGGAAGCAAAATGCCATGAACGACTGGGGCTCCATCGTAGCGTTGTCGTACATCGCCGCGCAGCGCACTTTCCCCGATTACAGCGAGATGGCAGAATCGAAGGCGCTGTTAGAGTCCTTTGCACGCAGCTTCGGCTACCACTTTGGAACCCGGAACAAGGTGCGGGTCAACACGGTTTCCCAGTCTCCGACCCGTACTACGGCAGGTTCGGGCGTGAAAGGCTTCGACGAGTTCTTTGCGTATGCGGATAAAATGTCGCCATTGGGCAATGCGTCGGCAGAGGCGTGCGCCGATTACTGCGTGTTGCTGTTTTCCGACCTGACCCGCATGGTCACGATGCAGAATTTATACCATGACGGCGGGTTCTCCAGTATGGGGATGAGTCCTGCCATCCTGGGATAGGATGGGAGCTATCATGGCAATTGCCCCACTCCATACCCTGCCCATTCGTTGCCACAAGGCATGTACTACGCGGGTTCGTGCCTTTCGCACGCTCTTGCTGGCAGCCTTGGTCGTGGGCGTTTCTTCGGCACATGGCCAAGGCTTCCCCACAGGGCCGCGCGGCTTGAGTGGCGGGGGGAGTGGCGGTGGGCCAGGGCAGGGCGGCCCGATAAAGTTGGAGCGGATCAAAGAAGACACTACTCCGGTGTACTTCTTTTTTGCCGATGCGCCGGGTCAAAAAACGCTTTTTCGGATACGCTCCCCGATGCGCTTTTTCACCAGTACGATCCAACCCGCAGAAGGGACTTCGATTACAAGAACCTGGGCATACCCGGCTCGGCCCATCAGGCTTTGGTGTATGCGCCTCGTCTGCGGCGTGGGTTTGACCCTGGTTTTCACCAGTATGACCTGTACTTGTTGGAGGCGCGGTCCCTGCCGTTCTACCAATTGGAAAAACCGTTTACCAACCTCGCCTTTAGCCGGGGGTCTGACCAGTCGAACAGCAGTTTCAATGCGCAATTCAGCCGCAACTTTGCCAACGGGCTCAATTTTTCCCTGGATTACCGGCGCCTTGCCGAAGTGGGAACCGCCGCTCAGTTTCCCAACCAAAAAGGACGCAACACGGCCCTGGCAGCGGGTTTCTGGATCAAAGACAAAGCGGGTCGGTACGAGGCATTCGCCGTATTTGCCGACAACAAACTCGAACACGAGGACAATGGGGGTATCGTGGAAGAGCCCGCGCGCGAGGGGGCCTTTTTTAGCCCAGCCTCAACGAATGTATATCTGGACGGCGCAGGTACCCGGCACCGCCACCAGGAGCTCCTCTATACACACTATTACCGCCTGAGCAAGCTCGACAGCAATCAGACGGCAGTGCCTTCGGGTCCGGGCTTCCTCCTGGGCCACCAGACGATGCTGCGCAGCAGTGCGTACAAGTATTTCGATGACCAGCCCAATACCGGGTATTACGGCGGTTTCCTGGTGGATGAACGCGGGCTACGACATTATATGCGGCACCAAAAGATAGAAAACCGCTTCCGCCTCCTGCGCACAGGTAGACAGCAGGAGAGCGGTCTGGAGCTCAACCTGAGCCATGTTTGGCACCGCATCCAGCAGGAGCCCCGCGATTCTTCCCTGCAGGAGGTTTTTGTAGGAGGGCGCTGGGGGATTTCCCCCTTTCCCGCACTCCAGGTGCGCGCGGAAGGGCAGTTAGGCGTTTTGGGCAGCGCAGGCGATTACCAGCTCAAAGGGGAAGCGACGCTGCGGATGGGCGAGTGGGGCGTTTTATCCGGGGGCCTATTGAGTCAGCTTTACCAGCCCACGCTGTTGCAACAGCGGCTTTTCGTAACCCAGCAGCTCTTCTGGGAAAATGATTTCCGCAAAACCCTGGAAACGAGTGTTCATGCACAGTTGGCCCTTCCAAAATGGAGGCTCGAAATACAGGGTGCCTACCATTTATTAGACCAGGCCATCTACTTCGATACCGCCCGGATAGCCCGGCAGGCCAACGCGCTGCAGGCACTGGGCCAACTCACGCTGCGCAAACAGGTGAGGGTAGGTAAAATTTACCTCGACAATCAGTGGACTTTTCAGACGGTCAGTGGGGAGGTGTTTCGGCTGCCCGAATGGTTTGGCAAACACAGCTTGTTTTTCAGCGGGAAAATGTTCAAAGTCCTGAATGTCCGCTTCGGGGCAGACCTGCGCTATACGAGCGCGTACCGTTCGGACGCCTATTTTCCGCTCACCGGGCAGTTCCACCTCCAAAATGAGGCTTTGCTCGAGTGGTTCCCCGCCCTCGATGCGTTTTTTAACCTGCAAGTCACGCGCTTTCGCGCATTTGTAAAAGTGGAGAATATAGGCGGCACCCTGGTGGGCGGCCGTCTGTTTTACCTCACTCCTGCTTATCCCCGTCCACCGGTTTCCGGCTTTCGCCTTGGGATTTCCTGGCGGTTTTCCGATTGATAGCTTGGTTGCAAGGCGTCTAAGTTAGGGCTAAAAAGCCCTTCTTTGCTTTGTAAGAGGCAAAAAAAAGACCGGAACGAAAATCGTTCCGGCCCAAAGTAAAACTAAACCCCAGTTAATAGATTTTATAGAGAAGAGACTCTGTTCGATTCGGTTTTGAGTGTTACCTCATACATGACGCAAATATAAGGCAAGTTTCTGTTTTTTGAAATAGGTTTTTTGGAAAAAAGATTTTTTTAAAAAAAAACCAAATTTCAAAAAAGAGCCCAAGTGGTAAAGAAAAGGCGTATTCCCCTGTTCAGAACCGTTGGACCTTTCCAACGGGGGTTAATATCCAAACTTTCTTCGTGATATGCAAGTTTTTAGGTTTGAAATATGAAAGCATACTTCGAAAAAATAGATCCGGAACTTGGGAGTTCTTTCTCGCTGAAGCGCTTTGAGCAGGAACAGGAGGGTGCTGCCCCCTTTTGGCACTTCCACCCGGAGTATGAGATAGTCTATGTTTCACACGGAAGAGGTAAGCGACATATAGCGAACCATATTTCCCGCTACGAAGACGGCGACCTGGTCTTTTTGGGCCCGAACCTACCGCACTTGAGTTTTACAGAAGAGCTATCGGAGAGCCATACGGAGATCGTAGTGCAGATGCGCGCCGACTTCATGGGGTCAGGGTTCTGGAAGCTACCGGAAACGGTGCTGATCGGGCATTTATTTGAGCGCGCCCGCCGCGGGATCAGTTTTTACGGGGAGGCCAAGCGCAGAGCGGGAGAGCTGTTGAACGCCATGGTCGAGCAGGAGGGGTTTATTCGCTTGTTGGGCTTGTTGCAGGTGTTGCACCTGCTGTCAGAGACGGAAGACAGCTACTCCCTCAATGTAGACGGCTTCGCGTTGCCGGTGGACGCACAGCACTACGAGCGGATACAAAGGGTGTACCACTACGTGAACCGGGAGTTCCGCAACGCGTTATCGGTAGAGGCAGCAGCGGCCCATGCCAATATGAGCGTACCGGCTTTTTGCCGGTTTTTCAAAAAGTTGACGGGAAAGACGTTTACCCATTTTGTGAACGAGGTGCGCATCGCACATGCCTGCCGGCTGTTGTCTACGGGAAACCAAAACATCGCGGCGCTGAGTTTTGATTGTGGGTTTAACAACCTTTCGCACTTCAACAAGCAGTTCCGCTTGATCAGCGGTACTACGCCTAAGGCGTATCGAGCCAATTTAAAAATGGTCGTTGAGGCAAATGACGTTTAGGAATATGGAAAAAATCCGTATTTTTAAAATCTGAACAGACTTGTGCGGAAGATCCGCCCTCGCGGTAAGTCCTTAAATTCTGCTACTATGCATTCCAATTACCTGTTTTTCCTGGCGGTATGCCTGTTAGTCTCCTGTGGGCCAAGCCAGGCTAAGATAGACTTGTGCCGGTCCTGGAAATACGACCTTTCCGCTATGCGCCGCTACCTTTCGACGAACGAGGCGGATTTCGCTACGTTGAGCTATATGGAGAGCATCATGGGGGGCTTGCAGGGTGCCCGGCTCGAGTTTTTGAAAAACGGTAGCCTCGAGTTCCGGATTGACGAGCTGAAGCAGTCTGGGCGGTGGCGCCTGCGCAAGAAAGACTCCGAGCTGATGATGCGCATCACAGACAAAGAACAGATACACAAAGTATTGCAAATCAATGCCGATACGTTGATTATCGAGCCTATTGGAGGCGAGGGGCCGTCCTTTCCCCGAATCCTCGTACAAGATGTGCCCGTGGATTAGGGAATGGCGATCGCTTCCTGATCGAACCCCAACAGCTTGCCGAGTTCCCGGAGGGCTTCTTTTTCCTCCTGGCCGAACAGTGTAGCTGCGGCTTTTTGGCCGGCTACAAGGGAGAAATACAGGTTCTGGCTTTTCCAATAGTTGATTTCAATGGGCATATTGCCCAGGATTTGCAAGACCTGGTTCAGGGTATGCAGCCGTTCGGCGTGGAGGATGCCCCCTTCGAACAAGAGTTGGATTTCCCGGTAAATGCGTTCGCTGGCAGCGAGTTGTATCCCGGGGGCATCGGTCAGGGCCACCCCCCATTTCTTGAATTCCCCTGCGAGGTGGGTCAGCTCGCGGATATGGAAGCGCGCACTGCTAAAGAAGTTGTGCAAATCCTGGTTGAGCACAAACTGGGCAGCGCTTTGGTACGCTTCGGGCAGGGGGATACCGCTCAGCAGGATGGCAGTCATCACCTGGTAGCCCTCGTTGTAGAATTCGCGGAAGGCCGTCTCGATCAATTTCCCTCCTTCACCACTTACCTGGCTGAGTATTTTGCGCTTTTCATCGCCAAACAACTGCCAGAAAGAGAAGCGCTCCTCGCCAAAGTGGTCTTCCATGAGGGAAATGACGGCGTTCAAATCGCTCTTCCGGAAAGCTTGGATGGTTTCTGTTGCCAGTGTATCAAAGGTGGCACGGGGCATTTCCACCGAAATTTTGCCCAAGAAATTGAGCTGGCCGAGGTAGAGCACGACGAAACTGAACCGTTTTTCCGATTGGGTGATGCGCGACACCACCCGCGTCCTTCCGATCGCCAGGCGTTGAAGACCGGCTTCGTAGCGGTGGAATACTTCGCTTTCTGCGCTGTAGTTGAGCATTTCCAGTTGTTCCGGTTGCTTTTCAAAAACGGAGGACACGGCAAAGTGCATCCCTACCCGTACCAAATCCGCCCGTGAGCTGGTGACGTTCTGCCGGTAGCTCACGGCCCCGTTCCCATATACGTTGGAAGGAACGCTCTCGAGGCGTTGTAAAAAGGGGTTGTGCAGGTGTATGCCGGCTATTTGTTCGGCAAAGTGGATCGCGCGGTTGGCGTACTGTAGGATCTGGTCGGTTTCCAATCCGGATATTTCGTCAAAGAACCAGCCACAGCTGGTGAACATGAGCATGGCATTGCGCTGCATTTCCAGAAGGCGCAGGGCGGTAACGCTCTCCTTTTGGTCTAATAGTCGGCGCGCATGGTGCTTCAAGAAGGCTTCTACCTGGGCCTCGTCGCGGTGCAGGATGACATCAATGTAGTCGTTGCGGGCCGCCCAGGGGTCTTTGAGCAGATGGGCGGCGTGGCGTTCGTAGAGCGGGGCCAACTGGTCGCGCAGCCAGTTGAGCAGTTCGCGCAAGGGTTGCCGCCATGCCTGGGTCCATCCGGGTCTTCCGCCTGTGTTGCAGCCGCAGTTGCTGCGCCAGCGCTCGACTCCGTGCGCACAACTCCAGGAGCTGTTTTCATGGATTTGCACCTCCCACTCGGCTGGAAAGAGGGCGGCAAACTGGCTGTAATTGGTCAATTGTATGTCTGACCGTTCCTCGAGGTTTTGAAGGCAAGCCGCCAGGGCCATCTCGCCAAAGCGGTGGTGATGGCCATAGCTTTCGCCGTCGGTGGCGATGTGCACGAATTGGGGCGATTCGGGAGTCTCGTCGAAAGGGGCGGTCAGGGCATGGGCAAAGCGTGCACCATCGTTGAGCAAGCCGTCGAAGGCAACGCCCTGTGAAACGCCCCCATCGTAGAAAAAGAGGGTGATGTCTTTGCCGGAGGGCAGCGCGCAGCGGTAGGGCCGCCGTGTGTCTATGCCTTTGTCGCTAAGGGGTTGCCAGTGGCTTTCCCCGGGGGCTTTTACCGCCTTGGCCTGCCGGGGTGCCAAGACCGTGAAGCGGATACCTTGTGCGGCCAATACCTCCAGGGTCTCGGTATCCACAGCGGTTTCCGACAACCACATCCCGGTCGGGCGGCGATGGAAGCGCGACTCGAAATCCCGTATCCCCCAGATGACCTGCGTCTCTTTGTCGCGGTGGTTGGCCAGGGGCAAAATGATGTGGTTGTACACTTGCGCCATCGCCGAGCCATGCCCGCCGTAGCGCGCTGCGCTGACCCGGTCGGCCTCCAGGATGGCCTGGTACGCGCCGGGGTCGGCTTGTTCCATCCAGGACAACAGCGTGGGGCCAAAGTTGAAACTGATCCGCGTATAGTTGTTGAGGATTTTCGTGATCCGTTCGCCCTGCCCTAAAATGCGGGCTGCTGTGTTGGCGGCGTAGCACTCGAAGTTGATGCGCTCGTTCCAGTCGTGGAAGGGGGCTGCCGAGTCCTGTATCTCTATGACCTCCAACCAGGCGTTTTCCCGGGGCGGTTGGTAAAAATGGCCGTGTATGCAGACGTACTTCATCGCTTTCATGCTGATCGGTGTAGCAGGTTTTTTCAAGGGGCTGAAAATACATATCCCTATTGAAAAATTACCTATTTTCCCGCATATCTTTGCGACGCATTTCCCCAAATACTTTTTTAATCAAAAGGCTTATGAAAAAAATAATATTCCTTTTTATTGCCCTAAATTTATTTTTTATTTCGACAAAAGCCCAGGCGCCCAAGCGAATGACCTCTGCGGAAATTCATCAGGCGATCAAAAAGCTGAATTTCTTAGGCTCCGCGCTCTACGTCGCAGCACATCCAGACGATGAAAACACGCGCCTCATTTCCTGGTTGGCGAACGAAGCAAAGGCCAATACAGCCTATTTGTCGCTGACCCGGGGCGATGGCGGCCAGAACCTGATCGGGCCCGAAATAGAATCCCTGCTCGGCCTCATCCGCACGCAGGAGCTTTTAGCCGCCCGCCGGGTAGATGGTGGGAAGCAAATGTTCAGCCGTGCCAACGATTTTGGGTTCTCCAAGCACCCGGACGAGACGATGAAGATCTGGAACAAAGAGGAAGTGCTCTCCGATGTCGTATGGGCCATCCGCAAATGGCAGCCGGATATCGTGATCAACCGCTTCGACCACCGCACCCCGGGCACTACCCACGGCCACCACACCGCCTCCGGTATCCTGTCGCTGGAAGCGAGCGAGCTGGCAGGCAATCCGGCCTCCTACCCGGAACAGGTACCGCTCGCGGGCACCTGGAAGCCAGCACGCGTTTTCCTCAATATTTCCTCGTTTTTCTTCAGAAACCGGGAAGAGTTCGAAAAATCGGACAAGTCCAACCTGGCCCAGGTGGACGTAGGGGTGTATTACCCCGCCCTGGGCAAGTCGAACACGGAGATTGCCGCCGAAAGCCGCAGCATGCACAAATGCCAGGGCTTCGGCTCCGCCGGGGTGCGCGGTTCCGAACCGGAATACCTGGAACTGCTCAAAGGCACTATGCCGACCGAAAAATCAAACCTTTTTGAAGGCATCAACACGACCTGGACCCGGGTCCAGGGAGGAGCGCCCATCGGCAAAATCCTTGCGGCAGTGGAAGCGGGCTTCAAAGCGGAAAACCCGGCCGCGAGCGTGCCCCAGCTTATGCAGGCCTACCGCCTGATCGAACAACTCCCCGACAGCTACTGGAAATCGGTCAAACGCACGGAGATACAAGAGGTTATCAAAGCCTGCCTCGGGTTGTTCCACGAAGCACTGGCCTCAGAGCCCAGTGCCACGCCAGGGGAAAACGTATCCCTGCGCGTAGAGGTCATTCAACGCCTCGGCACCCCCGTGCGCCTGGAAAAGGTGCGCTTTGCCCCCATGGGGTCGGATACGACCTTTGCCCTGCCGCTCGAAGTGAATAAGCGCGTGAACTGGAGCCGTCGGACCACCCTGCCCGCCGATATGCCGATGAGCAACCCCTACTGGTTGAACGAACCCAATGCCCTGGGGCTCTATTCGGTCGCCGAACAACGTCTGCGCGGATTGCCGGAAACGCCCCGGCAGTTGAAGGCCGAATTTCATTATACCATAGCGGGCATCCCCATCGTGTATTCCTGCGACGTGGCGTATAAAGATACCGATCCGGTCGACGGCGAAGTCTATCAGCCGTTTGAAGTGACGCCACCGGTATATACCCGCCTCGACAGCAAAGTATATCTTTTTGCCGATTCCAAAGCGCAAGAGGTAACGGCCACCGTAAAAGCAGGTAAAGCCGGGATCGAGGGAACGCTGCAATTAGAAGCCCCCGCGGGCTGGATCGTACAACCCGCCCAGGTTTCGTTTACAGTCAAACGCAAAGGGGAGGAGCTCCCCTTCCGTTTTACCGTGACGCCGCCGGCAGGGCAAAGCGACGGCACCCTCACCGCAGTAGCCCGCCTGGAGGGCAAAACCTGGCACCGCTCTCTTCTGGAAATCAAATACGACCATATCCCCGTACAAACGGTGTTGCTCGATGCCCACAGCCGCATCGTGCGCATAGATTTGCAAAAAGCAGGCAGCAAGGTAGGCTACGTGGCAGGTGCCGGCGATGATATCCCGGCCAGCCTCCGCGCCATAGGCTACGAAGTGGAACTGCTCCAGGGCCCTGACCTGAACCCGCAGAACCTGGCCCAGTACGACGCGGTCATCACGGGCGTCAGGGCGTACAATACCAACGACGACCTTCAGTTCAAAAACCCACAGTTGTTGGAGTACGTGAAAAATGGAGGTACCCTGATCGTGCAATACAACACCAACTCCGAACTGCGGGTGCCTGCTGCAGAAATCGGGCCTTTCCCCTTGCGCATCTCCCGCGACCGCGTCACAGTGGAAGAAGCAGACATGCGCTTCCTGCTGCCCGAGCATCCCGTCCTGAACTATCCCAATAAAATTACGGCAGCCGATTTCGAAGGCTGGGTACAAGAGCGCGGGCTTTATTTCCCCGATCAGTGGGATAAGGCCTATGTGGCACCCCTCTCGTGCAATGACCCGGGAGAGCCGGCTAAAAATGGGGCTTTATTGGTAGCCAAACACGGGCAAGGGCATTTTGTCTATACGGGCCTGTCTTTTTTCCGGGAATTGCCTTCGGGCGTGCCCGGGGCTTTCCGCCTTTTTGCCAACTTGATTTCGATTGGTAAAACGCCAAAACCTTGATAATATGCATCAGGAGCTACCTTCCGAAAAAGAAGACCGCCCGCCGGTCTTCCGTTCATGGTCATCGGTATATGCCTTTCTTTTGGTATTTCAGGCAGTACTGATGCTTTTGTTCCATCTATTTATGCACGCCTACTCCTGAGAGTTGGGCCTTTGACTTATAAACAACAGATATCAGCACAATGCAACTACTCGATTGGTGCGTACTCTTGGTCACCCTGTTAGGGATTGCCGGTTACGGGATTTGGAAAACCCGGCACGTGCGCGATGCCCAGAGTTATATGTTAGGCGACCGCGACCTGAAATGGTGGACCATTGGCCTTTCCATCATGGCTACGCAGGCCAGTGCCATCACTTTTTTGTCTACGCCAGGACAGGCATACGAAGATGGGATGGCGTTTGTACAATTTTATTTTGGCCTGCCGTTGGCCATGGTTATCCTGAGTGTTTTCGTCCTCCCCAATTACTATCGGCTGAAAGTCTATACGGCGTATGAATACCTGGAAACCCGCTTTGGGCTCCCCACCCGCTTGCTGACGGCCTTTCTGTTCCTGGTACAGCGCGGGCTGGGCGCGGGGATGACCATTCTCGCCCCCTCCATCGTGTTGTCCCAAATCCTGGGATGGCCGATGAACGGCACGATTTTCTTTATGGGTGTTTTTGTGATCCTCTACACGGTTTCCGGGGGGACAAAGGCGGTGAGCGTGACCCAAACCCAGCAGATGGCGGTGATTTTTCTGGGACTTTTATTGGCTTCCATCCTGATTGTGTATAAGTTGCCCTCGGAATTCAGCTTGGGGGAAAGCTTGCTGGTAGCCGGGGAAATGGGCAAACTGAACGTACTGGATTTCAAGTTTGACCTGTCCAACCGCTATAATTTTTGGTCGGGAATGTTGGGGGGTGTTTTCCTGTTTTTATCGTATTTCGGGACGGATCAGTCGCAGGTATCCCGTTATTTGTCTGGAAAATCGCTTACGGAGAGCCGTTTGGGCTTGATGTTCAATGGTTTGTTGAAAATACCCATGCAGTTCGTCATCTTGTTTGTCGGAGTGTTGGTATTTGTGTTTTACCAATTTAACCTGTCGCCGGCGCACTTCAACCGAACGAATGTGGAAAAATTGGCGGGTACCCCTCAGGAAATCCGTTACAAAGCCCTGGAGGGGGAGCTAAGCACCGTATTTGAGCAGCGAAAAGAGGTGCTCCGCGATTTAGTGGACGCCCGGCGCAGCGGGGACGAGGCCGCGGCGGAAGTGGCCCGGAACGAGGCCCTGACCCTACAGGCAGAAGACAAACGCCTGCGCGGGGAAATCCGGGACGTCATCAAAGCCAATGATGCACAGGCTAATGTGAAGGATACAGACTATATTTTTATCACGTATATCCTCCAGTACATGCCGGTCGGTATCATCGGGATACTGCTGGCTATGATTTTTTCGGCAGCTTGGTCGTCCAGTTCCTCGGAACTGCACGCGCTCTCCACGACGACCGCGGTGGATATGTACCGGCGGGTATGGGTGAAAAATGCCTCAGACAAGCACTACCTGAACGCTTCGAAGTGGTTCACCGTTTTTTGGGGGGTAGTAGCCCTGGGTTTTGCCATCCTGGCGCAACAATTCGAGAACCTGATCCAGGCGGTCAACATTATCGGGTCCCTCTTTTACGGGGTCATCCTCGGGATATTCCTGACGGCTTTTTTCCTCAAGCGGGTAGGGGGGCGTGCTACGTTCCGGGCTGCACTGGTTTCAGAAGTGCTGGTCGTAGCTATTTTTATCCTGAACGAGTATGAAATTCCGTTGCACCTATTTGGCATGGTATTTCAAATAAAAATTGCCTACCTGTGGCTGAACCTGATTGGCTGTGTGTTGGTGATGTGTATTGCGTCCTTGTGGCAGCTCGCGTTGCGGGGCGGCGGTACCACAGCAGTGGGAAACCAAGGGTAGCCGCTTGGCGGGCTCGTCCCAAAGAAAAGGGGGTGGCATGAAAACAAGCCACCCCCTTTTCTTTGGGGAAAAAACAGTATCGCGCTATTCCCCCAATATCCGCAGGGAATCTTTCGTCTGGCGGAGGTATTTCTTGTATTTGATGCGGTAGGTGCGGTAGTACGTCCGGTAGCGTTTTTTGATGGCCTCATAGCTGTAGGGGTAGGGTACAGCTTCCCCGGGCACTTCGTCGTTATGCGGCAGAGTGGGTAGGGGAGCGGCCGTTACAGGCTTAGGTGCTGGGGCGGTGGCAGCTTCGGGTTCGTTTTGGAGGAAGCCTTGCTGGCGCATCCATTCATCATTGAACACTTTGCCGAGGTAGCGGGAGCCGTGGTCGGGGAAAAGCGCTACGACGACATCCCCCGGCTTGAAGCGGTCCCGGAGCTGGAAGATAGCCTGCATGGCGGAGCCGCTGGAATAGCCGACCATGAGCCCTTCCATTTTGGCCAATTCACGGGCGCGCAGGGCGCTTTCCCGATCGCCGACCTGGATAAACTCGTCTATCACGTCAATATTCAAGTTGTCGGGGATGATGTTTTTGCCCAGTCCCTCCACTTTATAGGGGCGAATCTGGTTTTTGTCGTACACGCCCGTTTGGAAATAGTGGGTCAGCACGGAACCGTAAGCGTCTACAGCGATGACCCGGATGTTTGGGTTTTTCTCTTTGAGGTAGCGGGCTGTTCCGGACAGGGTGCCGCCGGTGCCGGCACAGCAAACATAGTGGGTGATTTTGCCTTCCGTTTGGTCCCAGATTTCGGGGCCGGTGGTGTGGTAGTGCGCACCGGCGTTGTCCAGGTTAAAATTTTGTGCCAAATAGAAAGAATTGGGTGTTTCCCGGGCAATGGCCTCCGCCTGGGAGTAGTAGGAGCGAGGGTCGCCGGGTTCTACCTCTGCCGGACAGATGACGACCTTGGCCCCCATGGATTCGAGCAGGGATATTTTTTCTGCCGATACTTTAGACGTCAGGGTGAGGACACAGGTATAGCCCTTTAGCGCACTGACCATAGCAATACTGAAGCCGGTATTGCCGGAGGTTGCTTCCACGATGACCCCACCCGGCTTGAGCTTGCCCTTTCGCTCTGCTTCATTGATCATGTGCAGGGCAATCCGGTCTTTAGCGCTATGGCCGGGATTAAAAGACTCCACCTTTCCCAAGACTGTGCAGGGGAAACCAGCGGTGATTCGGCTTAGGTGAATCAGAGGGGTGTTACCGATTGTTTCGAGAACATTCTGTTGGTACATAATCGAATGGATTTGGAACGAAAAGGGCGGTGCACATCGAAATCCCGACAAAGCAGGGCTTTCGCAGGGGCACAGCATGACATTCGGGCAAAATCATGGGAAGACCTCTCTTTAACGATGCACAAATTTAGGAATATTTATGGATAGACTTGTAGCGCAGAGGCACTAAAGATGGGATTATTTCGTCCATTTTTTGTTGTTTTGCTGTTTTCATGCAAAACACGAAGGCAGGCAGAACAGTTCTGTCCTAAGTACGTATGGGTCCTCAACCGCTACCGCAAGTCGGTGGGGAAGGGCGTCCTGTACAGGTTGGTAAAAAATGCAGGTATTTGAATGGGCGAGAGCATAAAAAAACCAGTTGTCGCGCTCAAAGCGCGGCTCATTTTATACTACAAAGGCCAGATCCTCCTGTTGAGGCAAACGAAGCCAAACGGGGGCAACTACACCCTGGTAGGAGGTACTGTGGAATCCGCAGAATCGGCGCGCCAGTCGCTGATACGGGAAAGCTATGAAGAAGCGGGGATTATCCTGCAGGAAAAAGATCTGCACCTGGTCCATGTGCTGCATAAATACGGCAAGGGAGAGCAGCGCATGATCCTGTATTTCAAAGCCTATCGCTGGGAAGGAGAGCTAAAAGCCCGGGAGACGCACAAGTTCAAAGAGGCGGAATGGTTCGACCTGGAGGCCCTGCCCAAAAACCTGACCCAGACGGTGCGCAAAGTATTGGAAGAATACCGGCACGGGAACTTGTACTCCGAAATCAAATAGGCGGGGTAGCACCGGCCGGCGCTACCCCGCCTATTTGATTTCGGAGTACAGGGCGAAGGGCTCTTAGCGTTTATCGGCGGAAGTGAAGATGCGGTCCCAGCGGATACCGTTGTGGGAGGAGAACCAGATAAACAAGGGCTTGCCTACGATATGGTCTTCCGGTACGAAGCCCCAATAGCGGGAATCTTCGGAATTGTGGCGGTTATCGCCCATCACCCAGAAATAGTCCTGTTTGAAAGTGTAGGAGGAGCGCTCCTCCCCGTTGATGTAAAATTTGCCGCCCTTTTCGACGAGGGTATTGCCCTCGTAGGCTTGTATGATACGCCGATAGAGGGCTATGGTTTCTTCTTTCAAAGCTACACTTTGGCCTTTTTTGGGCACATAGAGTGGGCCATAGTTGTCGAGTTTCCACGAGCCAAAGCGCTTGGGGTCATGTGGAAAAAGGTGGGTAGGCGAAGAGTACAAGTCGGAATACGGAAATTTTTCGACTGCGATACTGGTGTCCATCGCCTTGATTTTTTCAGCTTGCGCCACATCCATGACGAGGAGTATCTTATTGCCTGAGTTGTCGCGGACGTCTTCTTCGGAGATGCCCCACTTGCTGAACTGTTGCGTGTTGATGGTACCATTGGGGATACCGATGGTATAGTAGTGCTGGATGAAACGGGGTTGTTCCGCTTTTTTCCCATTGACATATACTTGTTGGTCCCTGATTTCGACAGAATCGCCGGGCAGGGCTATGCAGCGCTTGATGTAGTGGTCTTTTTTGTCAATAGGACGGGTAGTGAGCGCTTTTTGCCCACTTTGTATCGCTGCGTTCACCATCGGGTCGGGGATGCCCCGGCGATAATCGTACACGCTCCAGGTCCTGCCGGGGAATACATAGACGCTATCGCCTTCCGGGTAGTTGAACACGACCGGGTCGTTGCGGTCAATCGTCTCTAAAGACCTTAAGCGCTGGTAGCGCAGGCTGGGCTTTTTGAGGTAGGACTCCCGGTCTACGAAAGGGATGCGGTTGTGGAGCAGGGGGATCATGGCTACCGTCTGCGGCATGCGGATCCCATAATGGGCTTTGCTGACGAAAAGGAAATCGCCGACCAGCAGGGAACCTTCCATAGACGGCGTCGGGATGACGTACGCCTCGATGAGGAACATGCGGATGAAAGCAGCTGCAAAGACGGCGAAAACGATGGCTTCCACCCATTCCCGGAACTGGCCCTTCTTGTAGGGGTTCTCCTTTTGTAGCTTGGCCAGGAGCAGGGTGTTTTTTTCCTTTTCCGCTTTGTGCAGCCGTTCGCGGAAGCTGCGCTCGTTTTCGAGCACAGGGCCTTCGTAGGCTTTCTTCAGTCCTAAGAAAAGAAAATAAAACGGGGCAAACACCACAGCGGCAACGCTTTCCCAGAAGCCATGCCGGCCAAAGGAACGCGCCAGGTCAATGGCCATCGCCGCAAAGATGAAAATATTGACAATCGGGAAGAGCAACCAAAGGGCATGCAAAGGGTTGCGCCCGATTAACTGGCACCAGACAGCAAAGTTCCAGCCAGGCACTAGGGCTTTCCAGGGGGTATGCCCGGCTTTGGCGAACACAGGGTACAAACTCAAGCTGAGCGCTAGGTACAGGACAATGATAAACAGCCAAAAACTCATGGTTATCGCAATTTAGGAAGCGCCAAATATACGGGGTACAATCCAGAATATCACAAAAAGTCGACAGACTTGTTGCAGGGGGCGGCTAAAGGGGAAAGGAGCAGTCTGCTTTTTCTTTCTGCTTTTAGCCCCTCGCAACCTACCTGACGTGCCCCGTGAGGGTGTTTTAGTTCAATGAAAACGACGCGCTGCCCGCTAAATAGCCTTTATTGTAGACTTCGACCTTGTACTGCCCTTCTGCAAAAGCTTGGCCAGGGTTCCAGTCGGCGCACACTTTCCCGACGCTGTTAGAATAGCTGGTCTCTTTGCTGCGCGTGTAGCGCACTTGCTCCCCACTGGCATTGTTGACAAATACGCCGGAGCCCAGGTTGTCCATCGCCATGGTTTCCCCACTAGGCAGGATGACGCGGATGAGGAAGAGCTCATTGCCGGGCGCTGCGATTTCGTTGGCGGTGGTGTTGAAGCAGATGTTGAGGGAGACGGTATTTTTGGACCGCTTGGTCTTCTTGTTTTTGGAATCCATACCCAGTACGGCGATGCCGTCCACTTTGATCACGGAAGCGGCGTTGACTTTGCGGGCCAGCGTCTCACGGGTGCGTTCCAGTTCCTGTTTTTCCCCTTGCAGTTGCTTTTGGGAAGTGCTCAGGTTTTGGTTGGTCTGGCGTTCCGATTCCAGGTTGGAGTTCAATTCCTTGTTTGTAGCGTCCATCTGGGCGTTTTCGGCTTTCAGTTCTTCGTTTTGTTGGCGGAGCTGGTTGATTTCCAAGAGGTACTGTTCGATTTTCGAGTTCAGCCCTGCGATTTGCTGGCGGGCGCGGCTCAGGTCGCCTTTGTTGCGGAGCAGGCCTTCGATCTGCTTCTTTTGACGGGTCAGTTCTGCTTCCTTCTGTTCGATGAGGCCGTTGAGTTCTTCGTTGCTGCCTTTCATCGCCTCTAAGTCGGAGAGGGCTTGGACATAATCTTTTTCCAACTGGGCCCGCATTTTTTCGGTTTCGTCCAACTGGCCGCTGAGTTGTTCATTCTCTGTGGCCTGTTGGTTTTTGTTGATCCACAGATAAACGTTGAGGCCGAGCAGGGCTACGATGACGATGGCGGCTACGGCCAACAGGGTTCTTTGAGGGTTGCCCCCGGGGTTTTCCGATGTGCTTTTCATAATTTGAAGAAATTTGAAAAATTGACGATATTGCATTTGAACGCATGAATTTAACAATAAGTTGCACATAACCCTCATTCAGCAATCCGCTTCTACATGGAACAGGTCGATCTTTACCAGGTATTGTTTTTGGACATAGAAACGGTGTCCGGCTACCAGCACTACGAGCAGTTGCCGGAGCATTTCAAAGAGCTCTGGCAGGCGAAGGCCCGTTCCGGCAGCCGGGCGGAAGGGGAGGAGTTCGGGGAGCCCGACTGGGAGTCGTCCTATCGCGAGCGGGCGGGTATTTTTGCCGAGTTTGGGAAAATCGTCTGTATCTCGGTGGGCGTCTTGCGCCATACAGAGGAGGGGACGAAAGCCTACCTGAAGTCGTTTGCGGGCGATGATGAGGCGGCGCTGTTGCGCCAGTTTGCATCCTTGCTCGACAAATCCTATTTCGACGCCAACCGCCACTATCTATGCGGGCACAACATCAAAGAGTTCGATATCCCGTACATCTGCCGCCGGATGGTCGTGCATGGGCTGCCTTTTCCCAAGTTGCTGGATTTGAGCGGCAAGAAGCCCTGGGAAACGAAATTTCTGCTCGACACCCTGGAATACTGGAAATTTGGGGACCGGAAAAGCTATACTTCCCTGAAACTATTAGCGGCGGTCCTGGATTTTCCCTCTCCGAAAGAGGACATTGACGGGAGCCAGGTAGGCCGGGTGTACTGGGAGGAAGAAGACCTGCCGCGCATTGCGCTCTATTGCGAGAAGGACGTATTGGCGACCATCCAGCTGGTCCGGCGGTTTAAACGGCAGCCTCTGCTCACGCCGGAGCAGGTGGTGCACCGCCCTTTTGAACCGGGGCAGGAATAGCGGGGGTTCGCCTCAACACTGTTCGAGGAGCCAGTACCGGTTGATGACGTTGTCGGTTTCTTCGATGCGCTTGCGCAGGGCGGCGAGTTGTTCCTCGAGGCTCGTTTTGGAATACAGGGGCCCCTGGAGCCTGGTCTTGACTAATTTTTTGGCCAGGCCCAGGAAATTGGTATAGCCTTTCTTTTCAGCCGTCGTGATTTGCCGGTTGCGCAGGATATAGACGCGGAACGTATCGATCAGGGAAAAAAGAGCTTCCGTATCCCCTTTGGCGTAGTAGGTGCGCAGGAGCAAAAAGGTAGTGTTCAGGTGGTATTTGACGTCGGTGAACTGGACGCGGAACAGGGTGGAGAGCACCTTGTCATATAGGCGTTTGTTGTAGTATAGGTTGGCCAGGTTGTAGTTGTATGCGTTTTCCCTGCGGTTGGGCGGTAGTTTGTCCTGGAATTCTTCGAGGAATTGTTCGGTCCATTCAAAGGCTTTGAGGCTGCAGCCCAGGGTCGCGATGTTCTTGTAGTCCCATTCGGAGAGGTATCCGTTGATCAGGAGGAGACCGCGCTCCAGGCCCTGTTGGTAGAGTTCGAACAGCTCGTGCTGGTAGGCGCTTTTCCCGGTATTGATTTGGCGGATGCAGTAGTTGTTGGCAAAGCCGTAGAGGTCAGCTACGGCACCGGGCGACAAGTGCTGGAACTGTTCGCGGAGCAGGGATTTCATGTGCAGGTAGTGCCGTTCGTCCTGTTCGTCCTGCAAACTGAGGAGAATGGTGTAGTAGGCATCCAGGTCGTTGTCAATGAGGTATTTGCCGGGTTCTTCCGCGATATGCGCCATCCAGAGCTTGAGCGGGCCGAAATCGTACTGCAGGTTGAATAGGATGGAGTGTGCGGTGAGGTGGCAGCCGTGGCGCAGTTTTTGGAGCAGGTAAGAGCGGTCCAGGTGGTCCATCATTTCCTGAAAAATTTCCGAGGTCTTGGCCCGGTCGCCAAAGGTGCCCGTATGATAGCCCTGGACTACCTGCATCGCGTAGCGGGCCTGGTGGTAATGCTCGTCCCGGTAGGGGTATTCTTCCAGCTTTTTGTCGAGTTGCCGGGTGCGGGAAATCAGCAGTTTACTGAAATTTTTCCGGTTACAGGCTTCCAGGGTCAGGATGTCTTCTAAAAAAGGTTTTTGCTCCAACTCGTCGAGCGCCAGGAAGCGGAGGAAGAGTTTTTTCAGGTTGGAGAGCAGGTTGTGGAGTTTTTGCTCGTCATACGGCTCTTTGGGGAAGAGCTTCGCAAATGCTTTCTCCGGGGCTATCTCGGTTTTGCCCCGGTTCAAACTGCTCAGCAAATATTCGAGCAGCTCCTGGGACTTCTGGTGCTGGTTGGTATAGGGGGAGAAGACAAACTGCCGAAATTTTTCCTGCTCCCGAGCGGATAAAGCAGATATATATTGAAATATTTTGCTATGTTTCATTAAAAAAGTAGCTTTTTTTTCACGGCAAATAAATAG
>JBEGMH010000299.1:0-18118 GCA_041183125.1 Bacteroidota bacterium
TCTGCTTTGCTGGAAGCCAACGAGCTCTGCTTCGCCCAGGCCGTCATTCCTTCTTATGCGTTTGACAAAGCCATGGTCATCGTCAGCTTCGACGCGGACTTCCTGGGCACCTGGGTATCGCCGGTCGAGTATGCTGCCCAATACATAAAGAACCGCAAAATTGACGACGTCACGAAGGCCAAAATGTCGCACCACATCCAGGTGGAGAGCCACATGAGCCTGACGGGCTCCAATGCAGATAACCGCATCCTGATCAAGCCTTCCGAAATGGGGGCGGCCATTGTGGCCATGTACAACGAGGTAGCTAAACGCACCGGGGGCTCGGTAGTCAACGGCCCGGCGCTCCCGGCCGACAAAGCCGCTAAGATCGCGAAAGCTGCTAAGAAACTGGCGGATAACAGGGGGCAATCGCTGGTCGTTTCCGGCTCCAATAACCTGGGTGAGCAGGTGCTGGTAAACGCCATCAACACCATGTTAGACAACTATGGCAACACGCTTAGTTTTGCCAATGCTTCTGTGCAGCGCCAAGGCATAGACAAAAAAATACAGGGGCTGATCGGGGAAATGGCTTCCGGCCAGGTAGATGCGGTCTTCTTCTTTGACGGTGCCAACCCTGCTTGGGATTTGCCCAATGCAGAAGACTTCAAAAAAGCATTGGCGAAAGTTGGGGTAAAGGTGTCCTTGTCGGGTACCCCCAACGAGACAGCCCTGGTCTGCGATTACATGGCACCCACGCACCACTGGCTGGAGAGCTGGGGCGATGTCCAACCCAAGGCGAACCACTACAGCCTGATCCAGCCTACTATTTCGCCCTTGTTCAATACGCGGCAGACGGAAATCTCGCTGCTCTCCTGGGCACAGAGCGAGAAGCTGAGTGCAGATGCCGAGCAGCCGATGTTCGACTACCTGCGCGCGCTGTGGGAGGCGGATATGTTCCCCCGCCAAAACCGTTTCGCTACGTTCCAGGCTTTCTGGGACAGCACCCTGCACGACGGGGTATTTGAATTGCCGCAGCCGGTTTTCCCCGAGTTTGAATTCGGTGGGGATGTGCAAATGGCAGCCTCCAAGGTGAGCAAGCCCTCAAAGAGCGAACTGGAAATCAGTTTCTTCGAAACGGTCAATATGGGGGCGGGGCAATATGCCAATAACCCCTGGCTCCAGGAGCTTCCCGACCCGATTGCCCGCACCGTATGGGGCAACTACCTGGCGGTACCGGTGATGTGGGAAGGGGGCAATAAAATCAAGTCCTTTAAAGACCTCAACCAGCGCGAAGCATACGGCCATGCGGATATCGTCGAAGTGACGGTAGGCGGGAAGGCCGTACAAGTAACGGCAGTGCGCCAGTTTGGCCAGCCCCGCGACACGGTATCCCTGGCCCTGGGGTATGGCCGTGAGTTAGCTGGTTCGGTCGGCAAGGCGGTTGGCAACCAGGTAGGTGCCAATGTGTTCCCATTCTGTACCATAGACGAGAACAAGAATACGCAATACTATGCTACGCAGGTCAGCGTCTCCGATCCGGTTGAGGACGAGAAATGGTTCGCCTGTGTGCAGTACCACCATTCGATGGGGGTCACGGGCAAAGACCCCAAAAGCGGCGAGACCATCAACGTGGATGAAAAGACCGCGATGACGCTGGGATCTGGTTATCAGGGTGGTATCGTAGATCGCTCCATCATCTTCAAAGGCAACCTCGACGAGTTGCCTGAGCTGAAGGAAAAAATAAAAGAAAGAAGGGGAGAGGCTGCGGAGTTGAACAAGAACACGCTCTATCCCTTTGACGAGTATGTAGCGAATATCTACAGCCAGGGCCACTGGTGGGCTATGCACGTGGATCTGAACGCCTGCATCGGTTGCGGCGCTTGTCAGATTGCTTGTACCGCGGAGAACAACGTGCCGGTAGTAGGAAAGTACGAGGTTGCGCGCCACCACGAGATGTCTTGGTTGCGCATTGACCGCTACTTCTTCGGGGACTACGAAAACCCGAACGTGGTGTACCAGCCTATGATGTGCCAGCACTGCGACAATGCGCCTTGCGAGAACGTTTGTCCGGTAGCGGCTACCCCGCACAGTTCGGAAGGCTTGAACCAGATGACCTACAACCGTTGTATCGGTACGCGTTACTGCGCCAACAACTGCCCGTATAAAGTCCGCCGTTTCAACTGGTTGGACTATACGACTGCCGACCTCTTCGGCATCAACGAAAACCCGGTGGTCTCGGATCTGGATATCCCGTACATGGCGGATAACCTGGTGCGCATGGTGCTCAACCCCGACGTGACGGTCCGCTCAAGGGGCGTCATCGAGAAGTGTAGCTTCTGTGTGCAGCGCATCCAGGAGGGCAAGCTCACCGCGAAGCGCGAAGGGCGTATGCTACAGGAAACCGATGTGAAAACGGCTTGCCAGACGGCCTGCCCGACGGGGGCAATCGTCTTCGGCGACCGCAACGAAAAGAGCAATACCTTGTCGAAGCGCCTGGAAAACCCGCTGAACTACATCGTACTGGAAGAGATCAACGTACAATCTTCCGTGAGCTATCAGGCGAAGGTGGTCAACCGCGACGAAAAGTTGGATGCATAATTTATAGAACAAGCGACCCCGCTTTTGTGCGGGTTCCTAAATCCATAATGTATGAGCGCTGCAGTTTCTGCAATTCGAGAACCATTAATCACCGGGGGCAAAAGCTACCACGATATCACGGAAGATATCTGTGGGCCCACCGAGCGGACGCCCAGCAAAGCATGGGTGATTGCATTCATCTTTGCGGTTTCCGCACTCGCCCTGTATGTGTTCAGTGTTACCTGGACCATCTGGATGGGTATTGGTTCCTGGCACCTGAACCGTACCATCAACTGGGGCTGGGACATCACCAACTTCGTTTGGTGGGTCGGTATCGGCCACGCAGGTACCCTGATTTCGGCTATCTTGCTGTTGTTTCGCCAACGCTGGCGCACCGGCGTAAACCGCGCTGCGGAGGCCATGACGATTTTTGCCGTCATGTGCGCCGGGCAGTTCCCCCTCATCCACATGGGGCGCTTGTGGCTCGGTTTCTTTATCTTCCCTTATCCGAACACGCGGGGCCCCCTGTGGGTAAACTTCAACTCCCCGCTGCTTTGGGACGTATTTGCCATCTCCACGTACTTCACGGTATCCCTGCTCTTCTGGTATTCCGGTCTGGTGCCTGACTTCGCCACGGTGCGGGACCGCGCCAAAGGGGTGCGCAAGAAAATCTATAATTTCCTGTCCTTTGGCTGGACGGGTTCCGCCAAGCACTGGCAGCGCTTTGAGAGCCTCTCGCTGATCCTGGCGGGCCTGGCAACGCCCCTGGTACTTTCGGTACACACCATCGTATCCTTCGACTTTGCCACTTCGGTCATTCCTGGCTGGCACACGACGATCTTCCCTCCGTACTTCGTCGCCGGGGCTATCTTCTCCGGCTTCGCCATGGTACAGACGCTGATGGTGATCACGCGAAAGGTACTTCACCTGGAAGATTATATCACGCTGGAGCACATTGACAGTATGAACAAAGTCATTCTGGTCACCGGTACGATCGTAGGGGTAGCCTATCTGACGGAGTTGTTCATCGCCTGGTATTCCGGGTATATCTACGAGCAATACGCATTTTACAATAGGGTGATGGGCCCGTACTTCTGGTCGTACATCGGCATGATGTCGTGCAACGTACTTTCGCCCCAGTTGTTCTGGAGCCGCAAGATGCGCCGCAGTATCTACTGGACGTTCGTGATGTCTATCTTCGTAAACATCGGGATGTGGTTTGAGCGCTTTGTCATCATTGCGTCTACGCTGGCCCGCGATTATTTGCCCTCGAGCTGGAGCTACTACTCGGCGAGCTGGGTAGAGGTCTGCTTGTTCATCGGTACGCTTGGCTTGTTTTCTACGCTCTACCTCATTTTCACCCGCGTCGCACCGGTGGTGGCGGTAGCGGAGGTCAAGAGCATCCTGAAAGTGGCTGGCGACCAGTACAGTGGCTCCGAGGTGGCCCGCAAAAAGGAGGCCGAGCACGCACATGAAGACAAACATTAAGGGAAGAACGGATCTCAAATCGGATAACTCAGGCAGATGAAAACATCAAATAAAGAAGTGCTCTTTGGACTCTACGACGACGAGTCACAGCTCCTGCACGCCGTACACCAGGCACACGACGAGCACCTGGACATCATGGACGTCTATACGCCTTTCCCCGTACACGGCCTCGACGAAGCCATGCACTTGTCGGAAAGCCGCATCCATATCGCAGGGTTCATTTACGGTGCTATTGGCGCGCTGACCGGCTTTTTAGCGATGACCTGGATCTTTACCCGGGACTGGCCGATCATATTCGGGGGCAAGCCGTACTGGTCTGTCCCGGCTTTCATTCCGATCACCTTTGAGTTAACGGTGCTTTTCGCTTCCGTGGGCATGGTGGTGACTTTTTTCACCATCAACGGGATGGGGCCTGGGGTCACGAACCCTGTTCTGGACGACCGCATCACGGACGATAAGTTTTGCCTTGCTTTCGATGTCAGCGATGCTGACAGCAGTGAGGTGGACCGCTTGAAGCAGTTCCTCGAAGGGAGCGGTGCTTCCGAAGTAAATTCCAAACAGCTCTAATGGCCAACGCCGAAACCTGTCAGTGTATGAAAAATCAGCTAAAACATATAGTATTCGCAGTCGTTGCCATTGCGTTGCTCAACGCCTGCTCTCCATCCAGGGGGGATAACCCCGGCCATGAGTACATGCCGGACATGGCACATTCCATTGCGTATGAAGTCCAGGCCTATCAGGCCTACGGCCGGAACACCTGGGATGACGCCTCCGTTTTTTCTAAAAAGCAACTCTCCATGCCCCGCATGCCGGTAGCAGGGACGATTCCCCGGGGCTATGTAGGCTTGTACCATTCCGACCCGGCCAACCAGGCGGCGATGATGGATGTGTTGCATGGCAAGAATGCCATCAATGCCGTATCCACCCCGTTGAACGGCCGTGTGCCGTACTACTACGGAGACTCCGAGGAGGAGCGCGGCCGGGCCACGCGGGAAATCCGCAGCAACCCTTTCCCCATTACGGAAGCCGGGCTTGCAAAAGGAAAAGATCTATACACCATCAACTGCGGTATTTGCCATGGGGAAAAAGCCGATGGCGGCGGCTATTTGGTTCGCGATGCGAACCCTGCTGCCGGGGATGCCGGGGGCAAGTACCCTGCGGCACCGGCCAACCTGGTATTAGATACGTTCTTGTTAGCTTCCAACGGCCGTTTTTACCATGCGATCATGTACGGTAAAAATGCGATGGGTGCCTACGCAGACAAGCTCAGCTTTGAGGAGCGTTGGCAGGTGATCCACTACATCCGCTCCCTGCAGGCGGAAAGCCAGAAAGCGGTGTACAACGAACAAGAGAACAGTTTCAACCCGGAATTTGGTGTGCCTAAGGCGAAGCTGGCGAAAGCTGCTGCCCCAGCCAAGGATGACGCACCGCCGGCTGGTCCTGGTAAATAAAGGCTCCCCCTGATGGTGTAGCAGAGAAAATATGTACAAAAAAGGCGGCAGTCCAAAGCATTCAGAACGCCGCCCATTTGTTCAGCTATTAAAGGAAATATAATGAATCAGTTTACCCTGCAGTCCAAACAAAAAAACGTCCTCTTCGGGTTCATGGCGTTGGGGGTGTTGTGTATGGTCATCACGTTCATCGGCGATGACGCGCTGCACACCCGGTTTTGGACCAACTACTTGCACAATACGGTATTCTTCACGGGTATCGCTTTTATATCCCTGTTCATCATGGCGGCGTTCACGACTGCCTGGGCAGGTTGGTACGTGGGGATGAAACGCATCTGGGAAGCTTTTTCCCTGTTTCTCATTCCCGGTCTGGTCCTTTTTATCCCGATCATATTAGGTGTATGGGGGCATTTCCACCATCTGTACCACTGGGCCGATGCCGAGGAGGTGGCTAAAGATACTGTATTGACGGGTAAATCAGGATTCTTGAACCCCGTTTGGTACACCTTGGGCACCTTCGCGATCGTGGGCACCTGGATTTATTTCGCGCTGAAGATCAGAAACCTGTCGGTAGCTGAGGATACGATGGGCAAAGGCTTGGCAGATAACTTCTCCATTCACCGGTCCATCCGCACCTGGTCGGCCATCTTCCTCCCGATCGCGGGCTTCTCGAGTGCTGCCATGATCTGGCAGTGGTTGATGTCGCTGGATTCGCACTGGTACAGCACCATGTATGCCTGGTATACGGGCGCGAGTTGGTTTGTATCGGCTATGGCCCTGACGATATTGCTGTTGCAGTACTTGAAAGGCCAGGGGTATTTTGGCAATATCACGGGAAGCCACTTCCACGATTTGGGTAAGTTCTTGTTTGCGTTCAGTGTGTTCTGGACTTACCTTTGGTTCTCGCAGTTCATGTTGATCTGGTACGCGAACGTAGGGGAGGAGACAGTTTACTTCTATGAGCGCATGCACAATTACCCCGTGTTGTTTTATGGCAATCTGGTTCTGAACTTTGTGATACCCTTCTTCGTTTTAATGCGGAACGACTCCAAGCGCAAAAACGGGATTGTGGCAACTGCCGCGGTCATTACCTTCTTAGGCCACTGGATGGATTTCTTCCAGATGGTGAAGCCGGGTGCACGGCATACCGCCATGGAAGCGCTGGCCCACCACGCGGGAAGCCATGGTGCGGAACACGGCGGGGAGCATGCTATGGGATTTGCAGCAGGGTTCACTATCCCCGGTCTTTTGGAGTTGGGTACTATGTTGGGCTTTTTGGCCTTCTTCCTGTACTTCATCCTGACGCGCCTGGAGAAAGCGGCCCTGGTGCCGCAGAAGGATCCATACATGGCTGAATCGCAGCACCACCAGGTGTGGCCCTTTGCCGATGATGCGCATGGACATCATTGATTAGAAGTGTCTTTACTTGGATATATTGAATAGAAACCAATAAACACAATACAAGCATGACTGCTTTACTCATTCTTCTCAGTGTCGTTCTTATCACCATCATCGCGATCCAGATAGGAAAGGTCTCGGAATTGGCCACAAAAATCCGCGGTGAGGAGGAAATGCAGGACATCATCAACCGTCGGCAGGCGGGGTATATGATCCTCTTTGTGATTGCCTTCCTGGTGGGGGTCGTGTTGTCCGGTGCGTATTACAGGAACTGGATGTTGGGCTTTGGCCCGCACGCTTCGGCCTCGGAGCACGGAAGCACCTTGGATGCACTTTTCAAATGGACCCTGTTCGTCACAGGTATTGTCTTCGTCGCTACCCAGGTCATGTTGTTTTACTTCGCGTTCAAATACCGGGCGCGCAGGGGGGCAAAGGCAGCGTTCATCGCCCACAACGACCGTCTTGAAGTCATCTGGACCATTATCCCGGCCATCGTCATGACGTTCCTGGTCGTCAGTGGCCTGGATGCCTGGAACACGGTGATGGCGGACCTCACGGATGAGGAAGACTATATGGAAATCGAGGCGACGGGCTTCCAGTTTGGCTGGAACCTCCGCTACCCAGGTGCGGATGGTCTTCTGGGAGAGAAAAACTTCAAGTTGATCAGCGGTACCAACCCGCTGGGCCAGAACTGGAAAGACGAGAAAAACCTCGACGACTTCCACCCGGGCGAGATTGTGCTTCCGAAAGGTAAAAAAATCCGGGTGCGCATCACGGCGCAGGATGTCCTCCACAACTTTTACCTCCCTCATTTCCGGGTCAAGATGGATGCTGTGCCGGGCATGCCCACCTACTTCGTCTTCACGCCTACGAAAACGACGGATGAATACCGGCAGGAGCTCAGCAACTACCCGGAATACAACGTACCCGCTGACCCGAAGGACCCCGAGACGAAGATGCTCTGGGAGGTGTTCGATTACGAACTGGCCTGTGCAGAGCTTTGCGGCAGGGGACATTACAGCATGCGCCGCTTGGTGCGTATCGTAGAGCAGGACGAATACGATGCCTGGCAGGCCCAGCAGCAGTCGTACTACTTCTCTAACGTGCGCGGAAAAGAAGATGACCCCTGGAAAGGACGGGTCTTCCCGGGCGAGCAGCAGCCTGCAGCGGATACCACTGCAGCGGAATCTACCTCTATGCGTTAATCAATTTAGGAACAACAACTCATAAACCATAAGCGAATGGCTAACGTAGCGATTAACCCGACGGTTTCAAATGAAGAAAAGTTGATTGAGGAATTGGGCTATGATGATCATTTTCATGATCACCACCACGGCGACAAGTACCAGTCGAACTTCATTACTACCTATATTTTCAGCCAGGACCACAAAATTATCGCCAAGCAGTTCCTGATTACGGGGATGTTCTGGGCGATCGTCGGTGGCCTGATGTCCCTGGTTTTCCGTTTGCAATTGGGTTTCCCCGAAGAGAGCCTTACGTGGCTCAAGCCGGTATTAGGCAAATGGATTGTCGTCAACCCGGATACGGGTATTGGAACCCTGTCTCCCGATTTCTACTATGCATTGGTGACGATGCACGGCACCATCATCGTATTTTTCGTCTTGACGGCAGGTCTGAGCGGTACGTTCAGCAACCTGCTCATTCCACTTCAGGTGGGTGCACGCGACATGGCTTCCCCACTGCTGAACATGATGTCCTATTGGTTTTTCTTCATGGCTGGCTTGGTGATGTTCTTTTCGCTGTTCTTGAGCACAGGGCCGTTCTCGGGGGGATGGACGGCGTATCCACCGCTTAGTCTTCTGCCACAGGCTTCGTCCGGCTCTGCGGCGGGGATGACCCTGTGGACCATAAGCCTGGTACTCTTTGTAGTTTCTGTCTTGTTGGGCGGGATCAACTACATCACTACGGTGTTGAACCTGCGCACCAAAGGGATGAGCATGTGGCGTATGCCGCTCACGATTTGGGCTTTCTTTATCACTGCGATAATCGGCTTGTTGTCGTTCCCCGTCCTGGCGTCTGCGTTCTTCCTGGTCATGTTTGACCGCAGCCTGGGCACCAGTTTCTTCCTGAGCGAAATCTACATTGGGGGCAAGGCACTGGACCACGTGGGGGGTAGCCCGGTGCTCTACCAGCACTTGTTCTGGTTCCTGGGGCACCCCGAAGTATATATCATCATCCTCCCGGCGATGGGTATTGTATCGGAGGTACTGTCGGTACACTCCCGGAAGCCTATCTTCGGGTATAAGGCCATGGTGTACTCCATGTTGGCGATTGCGTTCTTGTCGTTTATCGTTTGGGCGCACCACATGTTTATGTCGGGGGTCAACCCATTCATTTCCAACTTCTTCGTGATTTTCACCTTAATCATTGCCGTTCCCTCTGCCGTGAAAGTGTTCAACTGGATTGCGACGATGTACCGGGGCAATGTCCGTTTCACGGCGGCCAGCTTGTTTGCTATAGGGTTCGTGTCCATGTTCATTTCCGGTGGTTTGACGGGTATTTTCCTGGGCAACTCTGCCATTGACATTCAGTTGCACGACACCTATTTCGTGGTAGCCCACTTCCATATCGTGATGGGTATTGCGGCGTTCTTTGGCATGTTTGCGGGGGTATATCACTGGTTCCCGAAGATGTATGGCCGTTTTATGAACGAGACCCTGGGCAAGATCCACTTCTGGGGTACGATGATCGGGGCCTACCTGATTTTCTGGCCCATGCACTACACGGGTATGGCAGGCGTACCGCGCCGGTATTATCGCTTCGACACCTTCCAGTCGTTCTCGCACTTCGACGAGTTGAACAAGTTCATCACGATAGCGGCCATCATCACGTTTGCATTCCAGTTGCTCTTGGTGGTCAACTTCTTCTATAGTATCTGGAAAGGGCGCAAAGTAACGGAGAAAAACCCTTGGGGGGCTTCTACACTGGAGTGGACGACGCCGATCCACCCGGGTCACGGCAACTGGCCGGGCAAGATCCCTACGGTACAGCGTTGGCCGTATGACTATGGCAAGGATGGCCGTGAGTTCATCCCACAGATTGAGCCGGTAGGTCCGAATGAGTCACCGGACACACACTGATGATTTCATCCTGTTGCCGGGGTAAAATCCTCTGTATCAGGCTATCATAAAAATCAAGAGGGGGGGAGTCCGCGTAGGAAGAGCGTTTTTATCCGGGCTGCCCCCCTCAAAGTACAAATATCCAAAGCAACGTGCAGGAAGTAAAAGTTCAGCAAACGACGTTCATAGCCCTTGTAGCTCAGAAAGCCGAGGATTTCAAACTGCTGGTCAAGTTTCGCTTGTCCCTTACGGTAGTGTTCTCCTCCCTGATGGGCTTTCTGATTGCTGCCAGGTTGGGGGTACAGAGCTGGTCTGCGCTGGGTATGCTGGCATTGGGCGGTTTTTTAGTGACGGCTGCTGCCAATACGCTCAACCAGGTGTTGGAAAAAGACTATGACCGTCTGATGCAGCGCACGGCCAACCGCCCTCTCGCGGCGGGGCGGATGCGGAACCAGGATGCTGTACTATTGGCGGGGATCATGTCCTTGCTTGGGGTTAGTATATTGGCCATGTTCAATCCCTGGACCGCTTTCCTCGGTATGGTGGCTCTGCTGATGTATGCTTTCGTATACACCCCCATGAAGCGCGTTGGCCCTATTGCGGTGATGATTGGTGCGGTACCGGGGGCATTGCCTACCCTGATCGGGGCGGCAGCGGCGGAAGGTAGCATCAGTGCGCTGGGGCTATCCCTCTTTGCCATCCAGTTTTTCTGGCAGTTCCCGCATTTTTGGTCTATCGCCTGGCTGGGCCATGACGACTATACCCGCGCTGGGTACCGACTGCTGCCCGGGAAAGACGGCGAGCGGAACGAGGAAACGGGTTTCCAAGCCTTTTTATACGCTATCCCGCTCCTTCCCTTGGTCTTGTTGCCCTACTTTACGGGTATATCCGGCTGGATATCGGCTGTTTTGCTGGTTTTGTTGAGCGCAGTATATACCTGGCTGGGATGGAACCTGTACCGCAAGAACGACCGCAAGGCAGCGCTGCAGTTGATGTTCTTTTCCTTTTTTTACATTCCGGTAGCATTGATAGCTATCTGGGCAGACAAAATATAGTGAAAAATGGAAACTATGCTTGAACAACGGTCATTCAACAGAAACCGGATACATCCCAAAAAATTTGGTCTGTTGCTTGGTTGTGCCAGTATCATCATGATGTTCGCTGGTCTGACCAGTGCATATTTGGTACGTCAGTCGGCGGGTAATTGGCTGGAGTTCCAGCTGCCCGTCCTTTTTGGTATCAATACGGGGGTTATGGTGGCGAGCAGTGTGGTGTTGCACTTCGCATACATAGGTTTTCGCCGGGGCAATGAAAAGCAATACAAGAACCTCCTGCTCCTGGCCCTTTTCATGGGCCTGGCCTTTCTGGTGTTGCAGTACCAGGGCTGGAAGGCCCTGCAAGCTGTTGGGGTGGAGTTGACGACGAACCCATCCAGTTCGTTCATCTATGTCATTTCGGGCATACATGCCGCCCACGTGTTGGGTGGGGTGGCCGCCTTGCTGGTAGCGACGATGCACGCATTCTCGTTGCCGTTCAAAGTGACGGGGGCGCGCAAGCTACGTTTCGAGCTGACACTGATCTACTGGCACTTTGTAGATTTTCTTTGGGTGTATTTATTCGTATTTTTCATGATTCAGCAATACTGATTCCTGTTACGCTATTAGCCAACCACTAAAAACACAATATTCTGATGGCTGCCACAGAAACAATGGATCCACATGTAGAAGCGCACGGCCACGAAGGCGGCGCCGACTGGTCGGGGGGTAAGGAACCTTTCCGCATTAGTTATGGAAAGCTCATGATGTGGTACTTCCTCGTATCCGATGCTTTCACATTTGCCGGTTTTTTGATTGCCTACGGCGCGTTGCGCTTCAGCAGCCCTACCTGGCCGGTGCCTGACTTTGTGTTCTCCACGGCGCCTTTTGGGATTCATGGGGCACCGCTTATTTTCGTTACGATCATGTCTTTCCTTCTCATTATCAGTTCGGTCACGATGGTACGTGGGGTGCAGGAAGGACATAGGGAAAACAAAAGCGGGGCATTGTTCTGGGTGCTCATGACAGCTATAGGCGGCTTGGGTTTCTTGGGCTGCCAGGCGTGGGAATGGACGAACCTGATCAAGACCGAGCACATGACGGTGACGCGTAACCCTTTCGGTACCCATACCCACGACGGGGTGTACCTGGACGACAAAGGCAAGCCCTCGGAAGAAACTTTCCGTGCCGGCACGAGTTACTTGATTCACAAGCACGATCCTGCCCATGCAGAAGGCGGCCATGAAGCTGGGCACGCCTCTTACGAGCCCGGGGATCACCCTGGGTATATGATGGATGACAAAGGGTTCGTACACCGCAAGTTCCAATACACCGAAGGGGCAGCCGCCGGAAAAGTCCAGGTGGAGGAATTCGGCCCGAAGGCGTTTGGCGCGCTGTTCTTCTTTATCACAGGCTTCCACGGCTTCCACGTATTTACCGGGGTATTGATCCTGTTGATTGTAGCGGTCAACATAGCCAGTGGCCTGTACATAGAACGCCGCAACGGATATGAGATGGTAGAAAAAATCGGTCTGTACTGGCACTTTGTGGACCTTGTATGGGTCTTCGTATTCCTGGTGTTCTATCTGCTCTAACCGGGTAGCCTCTTTGATTAAAAACGCAAATCCAACTAAACGATATGTCAGCGCATTTAACATA
The DNA here is from genome assembly GCA_041183125.1 of Bacteroidota bacterium. GTDB lineage: Bacteria > Bacteroidota > Bacteroidia > Chitinophagales > Saprospiraceae > JADJPL01. Next base: position 12,667 of record JBEGMH010000299.1, read on the forward strand.
CGAAGAAAGCAAAAAACGGGTGTTCTATGGCCTTTACCTTCTGGGCGGGGTAACACTCGTAGAGGTGTTCATCTCTTTGTTGGCGAAAGGGCACCTGATCCCGGGCTTGGAACACTATAAGGCGATACTCTATATCGCCGGTCTGGTGATCGGGGTGTTGTCTGCTTATAAGGCTTATTTCATCGTCTATGAGTTCATGCACATGCGCTATGAGGTGAAGGGGCTGGCCATGACGGTCCTCCTGCCCATGGCCCTGCTCATTTGGGCGGTCATCGCGTTCTTCCAGGAAGGGAGTTCCTGGAAAAATCGCAGGGAGCAGATAAAAGAAAAGAATGCCGTCCCCGCCCAAAAAATGGGCTGGTCTGCCCCAGGCAACCAGTCGGACGACACTTTTGTATTCTAGTACCGATGTACACCCCTTCCAGTTAGGGAGGATACAGATATGCTAAAGAAAACCTTGCAATTTCTCGCTCTGTTCTTACTATTGGTCGTATTACCGGCCGGTAGTTGGTATTATTTGAGTCGGGGTATGGACTATCGGCGCACTGCTATCCGGGAGTTGGAAAACCTGCGTGCTATGTTCCCGCTCAGCGTGCGTACGTTCGAGGGGGATACTATTGGTGAGCAAACCCTTGGTACCGCTGCCACGATTGTTGCTGAGGTAGATCTTCAAAAGGAGAGCTCAAAGCGCATGGTGGGGGAGTTGGGTAAAATCCATACCCAGTTCGATGCGCGGAAGGATGTGCTCTTCTTGTTGCTTATGGCACAGCAGGACAGCTCTTCCCTGGCTACATTGCTCAAAGCGCATGATTTGGATGATCCAGGGCAGGTGTTCCTCGCTCATCGGGACCACGCGCCGGATTTTGGCTTCAGGGAACTGGATAAAACGTGGAGTAGTGCTTTCGTAGCGGTGCTGGATACAGCAGGACAGGTCCGGCAGTACTACGATTTTCGCGACGGGAGCCGGGTAAAACGCCTGGTAGAGCATATCACCATCCTCAAGCCGATCATTGATCGGGAGCAGGCGGTCTTGAAGAGAGAAAAAGAGATGTAATATGATGCTGGAGAAAGCCAATGATGCGCTGGCAAAGCGCTTACAGGTCTGGGCATGGGTGGTTACGGTCGCCGTGCTGTTCTTAGTAGGCTTGATGCGCCAGGTCAAGATCCCACTGCCGGAAGGGGTGGATCTGTCTTTTTTGCCGCCTTTCCATGCTACCATGAATGCTTGTACTGCCGTGGTGCTCGTCATCGCGTTGCGGTTTATCAAAAAAGGGCAGGTCAAACAGCATCGGCAGGCTATTTATGTGGCTATGCTGCTGTCTTTGCTCTTCTTGCTTTCGTATGTGGCATACCACTTCACTACCCCGGAAACGCTATATGGCGATGTCAACCACGATGGGGTACTTACGGCGGAGGAGAAGGCAGCCACCGGCGGGATGCGCCTGGTCTATTTGGTGCTTTTGCTGAGCCATATCATCCTGGCAGCTGTTTCCCTGCCGTTTATCTTGTTCACGTTTATTCGCGGATTTACGTTTCAAGTAGAACGGCACAAGCGCATGGCGCGCTGGGTATTTCCCGTGTGGCTATATGTCGCCATCACGGGGCCGATTTGCTATTTTATGTTAATGCCGTACTATCCCTGAACCTACGCTACAAGAGATAGTTTACGATAAAAAGATTAGGTATGCGCAATCATAAAATCCTGTTTTTGGTACTTGTGCTGCTCGTCTTCGCGCTCGAGGTACAAGCCCAGTGCCCTATGTGCCGCATTGCAGCGGAGAGCAACCTCGAAAACGGCGGCTCCCAGGGTAAAGGACTAAATCTGGGGATTCTTTATATATTGGCCACCCCCTATCTTCTGGTAGGAACCATCGGTTTCATCTGGTGGAGGAACCGCCGCAGGCAAGTCGAAGAATAGACTTGTTGCGAGGGGGAATATCCCCGATCAATGCTTTTGAGGGAAGTTCCACGCGTGGATGTCGCATTCGGCCTCTATCCTGTGTTCTGTTTCCTCTGTCATAAGATGGGGAAAAAAGTCGATCCCCAGGCGTTGTTCTGCAGAGTCAATAGAAATAGCGTACTGCTCCAGAGGGGCATTGCTGGCTCTATTCGGTAGGATGAACGCGATACCCTTGTGGGCTGGATCGGATAAGTCGAGCAATATTTTGAAGAAAGCCTTTGGGACGCCCACCTTATTTTTTCCAATGGTCTTATCTACACCCTGGAGCACCGGACCCGTGACGACGTAGAGCTTCTTGTACGCTACCGCCCATTCGCGCGACTGCTCTTCCAACGTGTGCCAAATGCCAGTATGAAAGGCTTTTTTTTGCGGACTGATGTTGCTCATCAGGTAGGTTTCCCGGTCAGCGATACCATCAAACGCCATGTCAGCAGTTGCCGCTAATGGGGCGGCGACATAGCCCGAGCGCTCGTAGTCAGACCAATCCGCAGAACCGGAACGAACGTTGGCGTCTTTCACAAAACGCCGCCCCCATCTTGTGCGTGCTCCCCGTACGCGTTCCCGGTTTAGTACATACGCTACCCAGCGGGCTTGTTCGTATCGTTCTGAGTAGCAGAGCGCGAAATGGGTATGCTCCAGGAGGGCACAGCCTTCGGATACTTCCGGGTAGTAAAAGGGGCGGTCGTCGTTTAAGTCACTAGGCAGGAGGGCTGGATCCGCGCTTTTTATACGTTTGAAAGAAACCGCCAATAAGATGAGCACAGATGCAAATACGACTACACGGACGATGATGACCGCTATACCGGCTTGGTGGGTATGGTTTCTTCTTAGTTTGGCCATGGCAGGTTGAAGTAGGGAGCGGGTACAAAGATAGGTTTTTCCATATACTTTGCTATCTTTGAGAGGTACGCCCTGGGAGGGTTGTGGCAGGGCTTGCGTTGTGCCCCGTCGGGTGTCGCCCCTGGGTTTTGCCTGGAAAACAGTTTTACCGCCCTAAAACCATTTCAACGCTATGGATTTTACCAAGATGGGATTTTTGTTGGCTTGCCTGCTTTTATCGGCGACGGCGCGCTGCATACCCGCCTCCCCCCGGCAGCCGAATATCGTCCTCATCGTAGCCGACGACCTGGGCTACGGCGACCTGGGCTGCTATGGGCAGCAAAAGATCGAGACGCCCCACCTCGATGCGTTAGCGGACCGCGGGATGCGGTTCCGGCAGTTCTACTCGGGCTCGGCGGTCTGTGCTCCGGCGCGCTGCGTGCTGCTCACGGGCCTGCACACGGGGCATGCCTACGTACGCGGCAACGACGAGTGGGCTGAGCGGGGTGAGGTCTGGAACTTCCTGAAAGCAGCGGAGGATCCCAACCTGGAAGGGCAGCGGCCCATGCCAGCAGATACCCGCACCCTTTCCAGCCTGCTGCAAGGGGCGGGCTATGCGACAGCCTGCGTCGGCAAATGGGGCCTCGGCGCCCCGCTGTCGGAAAGCCGCCCCAACGCTATGGGCTTCGACTTTTTCTACGGCTACAACTGTCAGCGCCAGGCGCATAACCTATACCCGCCTTACCAGTGGCGCAACGGGGAGAAAGTCCGCACCCAAAATACGCCGTTTGCTCCGAACGCGAAGCTCCCCGAAGGCGCCGACCCCAACGCGCCAGCTTCCTACTCCGGCTTCCAGGGCCGGGAGTATGCGCCCGCCCTGCAGCTCTCCGAAGCGCTGGGCTTCCTCGCGCAGCACGCTGGCAAAACTCCGTTCTTCCTCATGTACACTTCCCCACTGCCGCACGTCGCCCTGCAGGCCCCGCCGGCTACGGTGGGCTACTACGCCCGCAAGCTGGGCCCGGAGCCCCCTTACCTCGGCCAACAGGGCTACCTGCCCTGCCTCGCTCCGCGGGCTACCTACGCAGCCATGGTCCATACCCTGGATGAGCAGGTGGGCGCCATCGTGGCAGAGCTGAAAAAGAGGGGCGTAGAAGACAATACCTTGATTCTCTTTACCAGCGACAATGGCCCCAGCTATGCGGGCGGTGCCGACCCGGAATTTTTCCAGGGCGCCGGCCCGTTTGATTCCCGGTACGGAAGGGGCAAAGGCTTTCTCTACGAAGGCGGTATCCGGGTGCCGTTCATCGCAGTATGGCCGGGGCATATCCCGGCGGGTAGCGAAAGCGGGCATGTCGCAGCGCTTTGGGATCTCTTCCCAACCCTGCAAGAAATCGCCCGGGTACCCCAGCAGGCAGGACTCGACGGACTAAGCCTCCTGCCGGTGTTCAAAGGCCGGCGCAAAGCGCCCGTGCATCCTTGGCTGTACTGGGAGTTCCCGGAGTACGGCGGCCAGCAAGCCCTGCGTATGGGCAAATGGAAGGCCCTGCGCCTCGAGATGCAGAAAGGAAACCTGGAAACCCTCCTGTTCAACCTGGAAGAAGACCCCCGGGAACAGCGCAATATAGCCGCTGAACACCCGGACGTCGTAGCCCAAATGGAGCGGATTATGGCAGGAGAACACCAGCGATCACCCATCGCGCGTTTCCGCATCCGGGCCCTAGACGAGGCCGGGGAGTAGCGTAGGGTGTATTGCGATAAATTGCGGATGTATGTTGCACGTAGGTATCACGGGGGGGATTGGGACAGGTAAAACCACCGCCTGTAAGCTCTTTGAAGCGTTGGGTATCCCCGTATATTACGCCGATGAGCGGGCGCGCTGGCTCATGGAACACGATGAAGAACTGCGACGAGGGATTGTTGGCTTGTTTGGGCCAGCGGCTTATACCGACGAAGGGTTGCTCAATCGCCCGGAAATCGCACGGCAGGCATTTGGCAACCCGGAACTTTTGCAAAAGCTCAACGCAATTACCCACCCTGCGGTAGCACAGGATGGGTTGGTATGGCAACAAACCTGGCAGGGGGTGCCCTACACCCTCAAAGAAGCAGCCCTACTATACGAAAGCGGAAGCTACCGCCTGCTCGACAAAATCATCGTGGTGAGCGCTCCGTTGGAATTGCGCATTACCCGCGTCATGGCAAGGGACGATTGCAGCCGCGAAGCGGTATTAGAGCGCATCGCCCGCCAAATGCCGCAGGAAGAAAAAGAAGCGCGCGCGGATTTTATCCTGTACAACGACGGGGTACAAATGCTGATTCCGCAGGTGCTTCGGATACACCGGACCTTGAAGGGCGAAGCAGGTTAGCTTTGTGCTTTCCCTTTTTCAATCCCTTCTTTATAGATGCTGAGGCAGCGCTCCCGTGCGAATTTGTGGTCCACCACGGGCAACGGGTAGCGGGAGGTACCGTATTCGGGCACCCATTTGCGGACGTATTTCAAGTCGGGATCGAACTTTTCCTGCTGGGCGCTAGGGTTGAAAATGCGGAAATAGGGCGCAGCATCTGTCCCGCAGCCCGCAGCCCATTGCCAGCCCCCGTTGTTGCTGGCGAGGTCGAAGTCCAGTAGTTTTTCGGCAAACCAGGCTTCGCCCCAGCGCCAGTCTATGAGCAGGTGCT
>JBEGMH010000300.1:0-3286 GCA_041183125.1 Bacteroidota bacterium
TTGCCCTTTGCCACGGTGCTGATCCGGGAGACGGGGCAGGGGACATTAGCCGATGAGAAGGGGTATTTCCATCTGGAAGGCCTTTGTCCGGGGGAATATACCCTTCAAGCGACGCGGGTGGGGTGTTTGGACAAGGCCGAGCGCCTGGTAGTACGGGCGGATACGGGGCTTTCTATCTACCTGCAGCAGATCGTCTTGGAGTTGGGGCGTGTGGAAGTTTCGGCTGCCCGCACAGCCGAGGTATCGGCACAGGCCAGCAACACGCTGAGCGGACTAACGCTGGACGCTGGCAAAGCACTGGGCCTGGCAGAGAGCCTAAAGCGCATACCAGGGGTGAGCAGCCTCAATACCGGTGCCACGATTTCCAAGCCGGTGATCCAGGGGCTGCACAGCAACCGGATCCTCATCCTGAACAACGGGGTGCGGCAGGAAGGGCAGCAGTGGGGCTCCGAGCATGCGCCGGAAGTGGATCCCTTCACGGCGCAGGAAGCGACGGTGGTCAAGGGGGCGGGCAGTGTGCGCTATGGCCCGGATGCGCTGGGCGGCGTGATCTTGCTGAAGCCTGCAGCCATCCGTACCGCGGCAGGCCTGGGCGGTGAAGTCAACCTCCAAGGCCTGGGCAACGGGCGCGGCGGGGTGGCTTCCGGGATGCTGGAGTTTCGTCCGGCAAACCCAAAGCTGCCGATAGCAGGCCGCGTCCAGGGCACGCTCAAGCGCAGCGGCAACCTGCGCACACCGGATTATTTCTTGAACAACACCGGAGTACTGGAGCGCAACTTCTCCTGGACCCTCCGCATAGACCGCCCCAACTGGGAGAGCGAGTGGTATTACTCCCGTTTTTATGCGCAATTGGGCATCCTGCGCGATGCGCACATCGGCAACCTCAGCGATCTGAGGGAAGCTATCCAGCGGGGCCGGCCTTTGCAGGACGGCGCGTTTGCCTACGCGCTCGGGCGCCCGCAACAGCGCGCCCTGCACGAACTGCTGCGCTGGCGCACCAAAGCGCGGGTAGGGGAAAGCAGCCACCTGGAAGTTCAGTTCAGCCGCCAGTTCAACCGGCGGCAGGAATACGACGCCCACCGCCGCTTCAACGCGCTGCCCGCTGCCCTGGACGAACCGCAAATCGAACTGGAAATCACCACCCACCGCGTAGAAGCCGACCTGGAACACCACTGGATGAAACACCTGTCGGGGCATGTCGGCGTCCAGGCAATGGCGCAACGCAACACGACCGACCGGGGCGCCCTGCTGCCCGATTATGAAAACTCGGCTGTCGGCGCGTACTGGATAGAGCGATGGAAGAATTACCCGAAACCGCTCGAGCTGGAGTTAGGGCTGCGCTACGACCTCCAGCGCTTGTCGGCAGGGCCGTTCGAACGCGATACGAGCATCAAGACGCGCTCGTTCCGGAACTTCTCCGGCTCGTTCGGTGCCGTGTACGCCCTGTCGGCACGCGCCCGGCTGCGGGCCCATTCCGGTCTCGCCTGGCGTGCCCCGCACGTGAGCGAGTTGTACAGCTCCGGCGTACACCACGGATCGGCTAGTTACGAACAGGGCAACCCCGGCCTCGGCCCGGAGCGGGCCTGGAACAACAGCCTCACCCTGGAATGGGCCTCGGCGGAAGACCGCCATACCCTGTTCCTGAGCGTTTTCTACAACCGGATAGACGAGTACATCTACCTGCAGCCCATGGCAGCGCCCGTGCTGACCATCCGCGGGGCTTTCCCCGGATTTGCGTACGCACAGGCCGACGCCAGGCTTCGGGGCTTCGATGCCCGCTATGCGCTGCACCCCGGCGCGCGCTGGATGTTGGAAGCCCAGGCCTCGGTCGTAGAGGGCTGGAACCGCGCCCGCAGGGAGTACCTGGTGTTCATGCCGCCGGTGCAGTTGCGCTACCACCTGCGCTACTCGTTGAACCTGGAGGCCAAGCCCTGTCCGGAGCGCTTCCTGCAAGTTTCCGCCGTGCAGGCGTTGCACCAGTCCTGGGCCCCGGAAGGCCAGGATTATACCGCACCGCCGGCGGGCTATGTGCGCATAGACGCCGAAGCAGCCTATTCCCTACACATCGGACAGCAGCATATCGAACTGGGCTTCTCTGTTATCAACCTGCTCAATACGGAATACCGCGATTATCTCAACCGGCTCCGCTATTTTGCCGTGGAACCCGGCAGGAATGTGCTGCTGCGCATCCGTTTACCATTTTAACAAAAAAACAATTAAAAAACAAAAAAATGAAACATTTTAAAACATTTTATTTGGTTTTTGGTTTGATTACAGTTTTTGGTTTTTCTTCTTGTGAAAAAGACAAAGAAGGCGGCCCAGACAACGAGCAGGAGCTGATCACCACGGTACGCCTGACCTTTACCCTTCCCGGGCAATCGCTGGTGTTCAACGCCAAAGATACCGACGGGGACGGCGGCCTGGCCCCGGTCATTGACGCGGTATCGCTGAATGCCAATACGACGTATGGCCTCAAGGTGGAGTTTTTGGACGAATCTAAAACCCCCGTCGTGGACATTACATCGGAAGTGCGGGAAGAAGGGGCCGAGCACTTGGTGTGCTTCGCCGCCAGCGGCAGCGCGCCTACCCCCGCCGACCTCGACAAAGACGCGAACGGCAAGACCCTGGGGCTGATCAGCACGGTAAAGACCGCCGCCGCCGGGAGCGGCACGCTCAAGGTGACCCTAAAGCACCTCGCCGACAAATCGAAGTCCAATGCCTGCAGCACCGGCGAGACCGATGCAGAGGTGACGTTTAATGTGACGGTGAAATAGACTTGTTGCGAGGGGGTCAGCGAAGCGGGAAAAAAAGGGCCTTTTTGACCCCTCGATGATTCCCCTCGCAACAAGTCTACTAAAAAACGACGGAACAGAGGCTGTCTCAAGCCCTGGTGCTGCGCATAAAGATTTTATCTTGCAGCCCTAAGAACTACCTTTGAGACAGCCTCTGTTTTACAAACCAGACGTATAGCGATGAACCAGCGACTGATCCAAATTGCCCTAATCGTAGCAGATTACGACGAAGCCATCGCCTACTACACCGATGTGTTGGGGTTCGACTTGATTGAAGACACCGTGTTGAGCCCGCAGAAACGCTGGGTCGTGGTGTCGCCCCGTGGGGAAGGAGGCTGCCGTCTGCTGTTAGCCAAGGCAGTAGGGGAGGAGCAGCAGAGCCGGATAGGCAACCAGACGGGCGGGCGCGTTTTCCTGTTCCTGCATACCGACGATTTCGACCGCGATTACCGTCGGCTGCGCGCACAGGGGGTACCCTTCGTACGGGAACCTGC
>JBEGMH010000301.1:0-3120 GCA_041183125.1 Bacteroidota bacterium
AGTTTAGGGTATGTGCATCGGGAAAAAGCCCGTATTGGTTGATTCCGTTGCTGTCCATATCCGGCTGGCCGAGGATGCAGTCCGCTTTTTGGTGCAGCGCAGTCCTCCAGTCTTTCCAAATCAGGACCCTGCAAAACTGGGTATCCGTGATGGCCAGTACGCCCTGCGGACTAACTTTCACCGAATACGGCCACACGGCATCCTGGTTATCGTAGTCTCGTTCTTCAAAAGAAGTTTTCCCAATAACCGCATCGGCAGGACTAAAAGAAGCGGTCGGTATCTGGTCGAAATAAAGCGCCCGGCGATTGCCCGTATCCGCTACCCACAGGCGTTGCCCATCGCTAAACACCCCGTAGGGCCAGTAGAGGGTGCACGCATCCGGAGCGGCCCCGACGCCTTTCGCATTGGGTTCGTTCCGGGAAAAATCGGGCTGGCCCAGCACGACATCGGCAGGCTGGCCGTTTTGTCGCGGCGCTGAATGCCAGATCAGCACGCGGTGGTTCCAGGCATCGGCGACGATTAGGCGCTGGCCGTCAGACCAGATAGCGGAGGGGTACTGCAAGGAAGCGGCGCTCACCTGTTCCCCCGCGTTTCGGCCGGTGGCGGTTGCTTCCTGTTGCCCCAACACCAGGTCGGGCAGGGCGTGGGTCGGCAGGGAGTCTGCGTTATGCCATGCGAATACCCGGTTCTGCGCCGTATCGGCTACCCACAAGGTATTGTTCACCAGAAAAACCCCGCGCGGTGCGAGCAGGGGGGTGTCTGGTGAACCTAAAAAAATCTTTTGGTCTTGTGTGGGCGAGGGCGCTTCTGCGGCGGGGCCACCCGTTGCGGCCCCTGCTTTCAAGGTGATGTTTAGGGCTTCGTACGACATATAGATCAACAAATACGGGGCAGTTGTTCCCCCAATGGCATGTTCACTACGCGCTTTCCCCCAATCGAACTGTGCAGCAGTACCTGGCCCGGATGTGCTTCTACCACTTCCCCTATGATCGCCGCCTGTATTCCGTTTTCGTCTTCTTGCAAATGCGCCAGCAGCGCATCCGCGATCTGTGGAGCCACCACGGCTAAGAAAACCCCCTCATTGGCCACGTACAAAGGGTCGAGCCCTAACAGTTCGCAGGCACCTTGCACCTCTTCGGCGACGGGCAGTTTCTTTTGCCACAACTCCATACCGAGGCGCGTATCGCGCGCCATTTCGTTCAGCACTGCGGCGACGCCGCCCCGCGTGGGGTCGTGCAGGACGTGTATATCCTCTCCAAACACATCCAGCAGGCCGCTGACCGTATGGTTGAGGTTTACCGTATCGCTTTGGATGGTGCTTTCAAACGCAAGCCCTTGGCGCAGGCTCAAAATAGCGATCCCGTGCGCGGCGATCGGCCCGCTGATCAGGATGCGGTCCCCTGCGGCGACCCGCTGTTTGCTGATCTGCGCACGGGGGTGCAAGGATCCCACCCCGGACGTATTGATAAAGATTTGGTCTCCTTTTCCCCGCTCTACCACCTTCGTATCGCCGGTGACAATTTGTACCCCGGCCCGTTCGGCGGCGAACTTTACGCTGACCAGTACCTTCCAGAAGTCGCTCATCTTGAGCCCTTCTTCCAGGATAAAGGCCAGGGAGAGGTAACGCGGAATAGCCCCGCACATCGCCAGGTCGTTGACCGTGCCGTTCACGGCCAACTCGCCGATGTTGCCCCCGGGAAAGAAAATAGGCGAGATGACATAGCTATCGGTCGAGAACGCCAAAGGGCCGTGGATGGGGAGGATAGCCCCATCGTGCCGCTGGTCTAAGTAATCGTTTTTGAGCAGGTCGAACACCCCGCTTTCGAGGAGTTTGTTGGTAAGCAGCCCCCCGCTTCCGTGCCCCAGGGTGATGATGTCGAAATCGAGTTGCGGCATGGGGCACTGCAACTCCATTTTTATCCGTTCGCTCATGCTATACTAAATTCTTCCATGGCCCTGGAAAAATGGTAATAGGCCGCACAGGCCCCCTCGCTGGACACCATGGGCGCCCCCAGGGGCATCTGCGGCGTACAACCTTTGCCGAACTGCGGGCACTCGTGGGGTTTTTTAATCCCTTTCAAGACCTGGCCGGCGATACACTCCGCGTTTTCGGGCACCTTCTCAATATTGACGTTGAACTTGGCATTCGCATCGTAGTCAGCATATTCCGGGCGCATTTCGTAACCGCTCATCGGGATGACCCCGATGCCCCGCCACTCGCGGTCGGTGATCTGGAACACTTGCTCGATGACTTTGCGCGCTTCGGGGTTGCCCTCTGCCCGCACGACGCGGCTGTATTGGTTTTCGAGCTCGTGTCGGCCTTTTTCCAATTGCCGTACGGTCATCAGGATGCCCTGTGCCAGGTCCACGGGCTCAAAGCCCGTAACGACGACAGGGATGCGGTATCGTTCCGCAAGAGGGTAGTATTCCCCTATGCCCATGATCGTGCACACATGCCCCGCCGCCAGGAATCCCTGGATATGTGAATCCGGGTCGTTCATCACCGCTTCGATGGCAGGCGGTACCAACACGTGAGACGCCAGGATGGAGTAATTTCGGATCCCAGCACGCTCGGCATGTATTACCGAGAGCGCGTTGGCAGGGGCAGTAGTCTCGAAGCCCACTGCGAAGAACACCACCTCCCGGTCGGGGTTTTCCCGGGCGATGTGTACCGCCTCCAGGGGAGAATAGAGGATGCGCACATCCGCCCCCCTCGCCTTGGATTCCAGCAGGCTGCGCGTGGAGCCCGGCACGCGGATCATATCCCCGTAAGAACAGAGGATGACCCCTTTTTCCTCTGCCAGGAAAACCGCTTTGTCAATCAAATGGAGCGGGGTGACGCAAACCGGGCAGCCCGGGCCGTGTACCATCTGCACCTCGGGAGGCAGCAGGTTGAGGATGCCATTTTTGACCAAACTGTGCGTCTGGCCCCCGCAGACCTCCATGATGGTCCAGGGCCGCGTCACGGTATGCCGGATTTCCTCTAAGTACTGCGCCATAAGGTCGGCATCCCGGAATTCGCTGATGTATTTCATACCGGTAGTTTTGGCACTTACAAATGCGCACCGGGCGTCAGTTCGTCCAGTTCGCCTATCTCTTGCAAATAGCTCAGCGTTTTTT
>JBEGMH010000302.1:0-21111 GCA_041183125.1 Bacteroidota bacterium
CCGGCTTCCCGGGCGGCGTCTATGATGGCAGATTCTGCTGCGCGCCAGTTCTCATCCGATCCTATGTACTTTTCAGGATTATTGGGGTCGCGCAGGGAGATTTGCGCGGTGAAATCCTTGAAGCCCATTTTCCGTAGCACGGTGCGGGTAAGGTCTAGTACGTTGAGGAACTCGCCTTTGAGCTGTTCGGGGGTACAAAAGATGTGGGCATCGTCCTGGGTGAAGCCGCGCACACGCGACAATCCATGGAGTTCGCCACTTTGTTCATAGCGGTAGACGGTGCCAAATTCTGCGATGCGCAGTGGCAGGTCCCGGTAGGAATGAGGCCGGTGCGCATAAATTTCGCAGTGGTGCGGGCAGTTCATGGGTTTGAGCAGGAACTCTTCCCCTTCTTTGGGCGTATGGATAGGTTGGAAACTATCCTTGCCGTATTTCGCGTAATGTCCGGAGGTGATATAGAGTTCTTTGCGGCCGATGTGTGGGGTGGTGACCAGTTTATACCCTCGTTTTTCCTGTTCTGAGATGAGGAAATTCATAAGCCGGTTCCGCAGGGCGTTGCCTTTGGGGAGCCAGATCGGCAGGCCGGGGCCGACCCGTTCGGAGAACATGAACAGTTCGAGTTCTGCCCCTAACTTTCGGTGGTCGCGTTTGCGGGCTTCTTCCAGCAGGGTGAGGTAGTCCTGTAAGTCTTTTTGTTTGGGGAAGCTGACCCCGTAGATTCGGGTCAACTGCTGCCGGGTCTCATCGCCTTGCCAGTAGGCACCCGCCACGTTGGTCAGTTTAACGGCTTTGATATAGCTGGTATCCGGCAGGTGTGGTCCTCGGCAAAGGTCGGTAAAGCTACCCTGTTGGTACAGGGTGATCGCTTCGTCACCCCCGCGTTTTTCAATGAGTTCCAGTTTGTATTCATCTCCTTTCCCGCTGAAATAGGAGAGGGCATCTTCCCGGGAAATCGGTTTGCGCACGTATGCGTTTTTCTGGCGGGCTAATTCGACCATTTTTGCTTCTATGCGGGGGAGGTCGTCGAGGGAAATGGCTTGTCCGCCGGGATCCACGTCATAGTAAAAGCCGCTGTCAATGGCGGGGCCGGTACCAAACTTGATGCCCGGATAGAGTGCTTCCAGCGCCTCTGCCATGAGGTGTGCGGAGGAGTGCCAGAAGGTCGCCTTGCCCTCTTTGTCGTCCCAGGTCAGCAGTTGGAGGGAAGCGTCGTGCTCGATAGGGCGGGTAGCGTCCCAGACTTCGCCGTTGACTTTTGCGGAGAGCACTTTTTGGGCCAATCCCTCACTAATGGATTTAGCGACTTCCATTGCCGTAGTCCCGACCGGGTAGGCGCGTATTTTGCCGTCGGGGAAAGTAATATTGATCATTATCGTGTGTATTTGCTCGTGGTTTCTCGGGTGCAAAAATAGCGCAATTCCTTTGAAGTCACCTTGTCTTCAGTCTATTGTTGAAAGACCTGGAGCAACTTCTTGGGCAATTCGTCAGAAGCATGGAAGAGGGCGAGTTCGATACGGCGGTTTTTAGCTTGGCCCTCGGGGCTTTCGTTCGATTCAACGGGGAGAAAAGCGCCTTTCCCTGCTGCGGTGATGCGCCGGGGGTCCACTTCCAGTTCCCGCGACAAGACTTTCGCGACGGTGCTGGCGCGTAGGGCGGTGAAGTCCCAGGCATCTATGGGCGATTTTTTGGGCAGGGGCTGGTTATCGTGATGGCCGGTGACCTGGACGAATAGGAGTGGATAAGCGGTAAGGACAGTAGAGAAAGCGCGGAGGACCTCCATGCCTTTTCCTTCCAATTTCGATGTGACGCCCGGTTTGAAGAGGACGGCCTCCTGCACCCTCAAGATGATTTGCCGGTCTACGATTTCCACATTCCAGGTTCCTGCCGGCAGGGTTTGCATGGAGTCGCGGAGGATGGAGGCAACGGAATCCAGTTCGCGGTAGCTTTGCAAGATGACTTGTTCAGCAGTACCGATACGGCCTTGCTGAACGGCGACGGTAGAATCTTTTGCACTGAGCAATTGGCTAAGGCTCATTTTTTCCACCATGGCCTGGTTGTTGCGGCGCTGGAGCTCCGTTTCCAGTGCGTCAAGCTGGCCTTGCAGTTTATCCTGTACCCGGACGAGCTCGTTGTTTTCGCCCTTGCGTTCGGCGAGGGTGAGGTTCAACTGGTTGATTTCTTTCTGGGCGGCGTAGTAATCGTCCCGCACCTTAGCCAGTTCGGTTTCGTAGCGCAGGGTGAGTTCCTGAATCTTTTTTTGGACACTGCAGGCAGTAAAAAGAGGGCTGAGTGCCGCCAGGACCAGGGTTCGGGTGAAAAGACGTTTCATATACGTGCGCGATGAGGGCCCCATTTATTGCAAGCGGAAGCTGGCGGTACCGAGCAGGCCGATATCCGTATATACCGATACGCGGTAGAACCCACCTTTCAGCTTATCTTCGAGGTCGTAATTAAAAGACAGGCGTTGGTTGGCGGTGAGGTTGACATCCTTTCCCCGGACGGCGAGGATGTCCATGCTTTGTCCATTGACAACGGATTTTGCCTGGATATCCGAGCCAGAGATGGGCACGCCTTTATCATTGGTGATGACGAGGTACAGCGGGCGGATACCTTGGTTTTCCGGTGCAACCCCTGTGAGGTCGAACGTGACCACAACGCGACGGGCTTTGCCCGATTTTGCGGTGGCCGACTGGCGGCGGGTTTCTACTTCTACCTGGAAGGCGGTAGCTTTGAAATCGGCGAGCGCCAGTCGCTTCAATTCGCCTTGCATCGTTTGGTTGAGGTTGGCGAGGGCTGTTTTTTCTTCCCGGGCAGCGGAGAGGTCGCGTTCCAACACGCCTGTGCGCGTGCGGAGGGAGTCGTTTTCAGCTTGTAGCTGGGAGATGGAGGCTTCCAGTTCGCTCCGCGTCGCGAGCAGGGCTTGGATTTCGCCTCGCAAGCCATTTACCTGGCGGGCGGCATTTTTCTTGGCAGCCCGGACTTCGGCATCTTTTCCAGCGAGCTGGCTTTCGGCGTAGGTCAGGGAGCCCTGGAGGATTTGGTTTTCCTCTGCAAGGGCTTGATAAGACTGCCGCAGCGTTTCCACTTCTGCGCTTAGATCCTGTTTCAAGGTTTCTACCCCTTTGATTTCTTTTTCCATCTCTGTATTCGCCATAGAAAGAGCTTTCGTGGCCTGGCTTTGCCGGAAGCCCCAGAAACCGGAGCCGAACAGCAAGAGCAGGAGCAGGAGCAAGAGTGCGAGTAGGATTCTTTTGTCCATGGTTTTCAGGTTTTTGTCAAATATATGCAAAAATAAGGGCTTCCTTTGTTAACAAAGGGGTATAGGGCAAAAATATTTTAGTGCAAAAGGGCTACCTGTGGTTCAGCCCAAGGGGGGATCCATCGGCGGGGCATCGCCGCATATCTCTAACAACTCGCTCATAATCATTGCCGTTGCCCCCCATACTACTTTGCCGTGTACATTGAAAAAAGGTACATCGGACAGGGAAAAATTTTCGTGCACCTCTATAGTGGTGAGGCTTCGGTTTTGTGGCTCAAGGAATAGTTGAAAGGGGGCTTCGAGTACTGCTTTCACTTCGCGGGGCTGGGGTCGGAACAGAGGGGTTTTTTCCAGGAAGCCCACGAAGGGGTGGACATTAAAATTGCTGACGGGGATATACAGCGAACTGAGTTGCCCCAGGAGCTGGATAGCGCTGGCGTCCACGCCGATCTCTTCTTCGGCTTCGCGCAGGGCGGTATGAGCCAGGGAGTGGTCCTGTTGTTCGAAAGCACCCCCGGGGAAGCTGATCTGGCCTTTGTGGCGGTCTCGGGGGTTATGGGATTCCCGCTCGATGAGCGCAATGCGCCAGGCGTCGTTGGAGGGATAGAACAAGGCTAATACCGCTGCAGGTCGGGCGTCATTCGGTACAGATCCAGCGAAAGAACTCCTTGCGACATGCGCCATGCGAAATTGTGCTTCCTGGCCCGGCAAACTGGATTGCAAGCGTTTCTCCAGGTGTGCAATGAATGTCGCTTTCATAGAGTGGGGTATTGACTTGTTATGCACAGCCTTGCAGGGCTGGCATTGCCGGTGGTTCGACCAACTCAAAAGACAGTCCTGGCGGGGGTCCCGAATAGGTTATTCCGACTTATTGGATTTTTGAAGGTACAACTCGAGTGCCCCTGTCATGGAGGGCGCTTCTGTCGAAGGTGCTTTGATGTTGGCTACAAGGCCCCTCTCTTCTACTGCTTGGCGGGTCGTATTGCCAAAAACGGCGATCCTCGTTTCGTTCTGCTTGAAATCCGGGAAGTTGTCGTACAAGGATTCAATACCTTGCGGGCTAAAGAACACGAGTACGTCGTATGTGACGTCGCTTAAGTCGGATAGATCAGAGCTGACAGTGTTGTACATCACGGCATCCTTCCAGTTGAAGCCATTTTCATCCAGGTATTGGGTGGCTTCCTTGGCACCGAGGTTGGAGCAGGGGAGAAGGTATTTTTCCCCCTTGTGTTTTTTTAGCGATGGCCCCAGGTCTTCGATGCTGCGGGCACCCGAGAAAACCTTGCGCTTGCGAAAGATGATGAACTTCTGAAGGTAGTTGGCAATAGCCTCGGTAATGCAGAAGTACTTGGTCTCAATGGGCATTTTTACCCTGAGCTCCTCGCAGATGCGAAAGAAATGATCTATCGCATTTTTGCTGGTGAAAATAACCGCCGAGAACTCTTCCGGGTGGATTCGATTTTTTCGGAACTCTTTTACTCCGATTCCTTCTACATGGATGAAAGAGCGCCAATCAATTTTTAGGCTATATTTTTTTTCCAATTCCAAATAAGGCGCGGCTTTTTCAGGCTTAGCCTGGGAAACGAGTATCGTTTTCACGCGCTTGTAGGTCTCTTCTTTGACTTGTCCGCTGGATGACATCAAAATCTTTTTTGGTGCTACAAACATTTAGACAAACATTGTTTTTGTCATGGCAATATAGCTTTAACAAAAACCAACAGGGGGAGTGCTTCGACGGTGCAAATATACAATAAAAAGTGAAACGGGTGGGAAACAATAAATTTGTTCGCCAGCAGAAGTGCGCGCAGCCCCCGGAAAGCGTAGGCCAGGGCAATCAGGATCGCGGTAGCATATACGAGGATTTGGTGGGACGTTTCCGGTGCGTAGGCGAGCAAAATATTAAATGGGTATAACAAGACGCCCAACACTACTCCGAACACCAGCATAAGGAAGGTATAGCGGCTGATTTCTTTTCCAATGGAAAACAAGTTGGCCATACCTCCAAGGACGAGCATCTTTAGTCCCATCGCCCCTAAAGCGAACGCGATGCAGGCTCCCAACTGTATCCATGCGTTGGGGGCAAACTCAATTTTATAGTGGTTGCACACCAGGTAAGCAAACAGCCCTACGTTGAGGGGCAGGAGGAGGAATAACAGCCACATCGGGTTGAACGCCCTGCCTTCCTGCTCCCGATAGAACAAGAACATGAGGTTGTCGTTGAAAAAACTGCTGTAGGACTTGGCAAACAACTTTCGGTACAGCGTAAGCAGAACCGCGAGCAAGAACATTAGGGCAATGGTCGTCACGGTGCGGAGGATGCCCAACTGCGCTGCAAACGAGGGCTGGCCGCTGCGGACCTTAAACAAGGTGCGGGTACGTTCTGTAGGTTCGGGCGGGCGCACCGACGGTCGCACGCGGAGCTCAAAAGGATTGGAAAGGTCAGCCTGGCTACCTGCCCGGGCATCCAAACTATCCTGCCGTGCCCGGAACTGCAGCTCAAAGGGGTTGTCTTTGGGCTGTGCCACGGCCACGCCCGCACACAGAAGAGAAAAAAGAATGGCAACTATGTGTTTCAAATACGTACTTTGTAGCAGTTAGCGGACTTGCTGCGAGGTATTTTGACCCCCTCGCCGACCCCGCGACAAGCCCGATAAAAATGCAAAGATAATAGAACTTGTTGCAAGGAAAACAAGTCTAATGGATTACACAAAAACGGAGTAGCTCCTTTGGCCTCCCCGTCAAACCATGAGAGACCGACAGATTATATGGGTGATTGCATTTGGTATCTTCGCCATCCTGGGGCTGATGGGCATACAGGCCTACTGGACCGTCAATACCTGGAATCTGAACGAGCAGGAGTTCAACGAAAAAATCCACCGCGTCCTGCTCAAGGTAGCGCGTTCATTAGCCACCCTAAACGAGGCGGGCCTGCCCCAGCGCGATTTAATCAAAAAACGGAGCTCGAACTACTTTGTCGTGAACATAGACAACGAGATAGACCCGGCCATGCTGGAATTTTTCCTGCAGAAAGAATTAGAGGCAGCAGCCTTGAACCTGGATTTTGAATACGCCGTATTCGACTGTACCTCAAACCAGATGGTGTATGGGGACTACTGCAGCTTTGACCCGCACAAGGCCCCGCCTGCCAATGCGGGAAAACTCCCCAGCCACCATGGGTTTACCTACTATTTTGGGGTTCGTTTCCCCACCCGCACGTCCTATCTGATCGAAAAAGCAAAACTTTCAGCCATATTAGCCGGCATCATGTGGGTGACGATACTGTTCTTCGCGTATGCCTTAATCGTCATCCTACGGCAAAAGCGGCTGAGCGAGATGCAGAAAGATTTCATCAACAACATGACCCATGAGTTCAAGACGCCCATCGCGACGATGGGGATTGCCGCCGGTGTGTTCATGCAATCAGAAGAGATCAGGGCGAATCCGCGTCTGTTGCAATATGCCCATATATTAAAGGAGCAAAACAAGCGGCTCAACCAACAAATTGAACGGGTGCTCCAGGTAGCCCGCTTCGAACGCAACCAATTTGAACTAAAAAAAGAACCCGTGTCGCTCCACGCCTTGGTCCGCGAAGTATATCACCCGGAATCGCTGCTCTTTGAGGCAGCGGGAGGACGCATCCGCCTCTGCCTCGACGCCACCTACGACAGAGTAATCGTTGACCCGCTGCATACCGCTAACGTCTTGCACAGCCTCCTCGATAACGCGTTGAAATACCATGCGGGCACGCCAGAGGCCGAGCTGCGCACCTATACCGAAAATATGGCCATCGTCCTGGAAGTCGCCGACAAAGGGATTGGTATCGCTCCTGAATACCAGCCCCGGGTGTTCGATAAATTCTATCGGGTGCCTACCGGGAACGTACACAATGTCAAAGGCTTTGGACTAGGACTGTACTACGTAAAGCGCATTTGCGAAGCCCATGGCTGGAAACTACGCCTCAAGAGCCTGCCCGGGCATGGAACAACTTTTTCAATAAAAATACAGCGTATACCTGCATGAAAACGCGGATACTTTATGTAGAGGATGATGCCGACCTGCGCTTTGTAACCCAGGATAATCTCAGACAGCATGGGTATGAGGTGGTGGGCTGCGACAATGGAAAAACAGCACTCGCCGTTTTTCGCGAGTACGCTTTTGACCTCTGTATCCTCGATGTCATGCTTCCGGAAATGGACGGGTTCACCCTCGCCCGCGAAATACGAAGGGAAAACGAGGAAGTGCCCATCCTCTTCCTGACGGCCAAGTCGCTGCCGGAAGACCGCCTTGCCGGACTTCGCATCGGGGCAGATGACTACCTTACGAAGCCTTTTGCCATGGAAGAACTCCTCCTTAAAATAGAAATTTTTTTGAAGCGCCGCAAATTGACCGTTCTGTCCGGGCAGCGGGCTACTCCCATAGGAGAGTATTCCCTCGACTTCGAGAACCTCACGTTGTTACATCCGGTGCAAGGCCCCAAGCGGCTTACGCAAAAAGAAGCGGACCTGCTTCGCCTGCTCTGCCGAAAACGCAACGAAGTAGTGCGCAGAGCCGAGGTTTTGGAAACGCTCTGGGGAAAAAACGACTACTTTTTGGGTCGTAGCCTCGACGTATTTATCTCCCGGTTGCGCAAATACCTGAAGGCTGATTCGCGGTTGCGCATTGACAATATCCATGGGATTGGCTTTTTATTTGTGTGCCCCTGAGCAATGTCTTGCATTAAGGCATGGGATAAAATTTTGATAATAGCAGTTAATGCCTTTAATTTGCAGGGATTTTTTCACAGCGTACTTTTTTGGTTTACAGAATACACTAAACAGTAGGACAGATGGCGCTTATCAGTGAGATCCGCAAGCACGGAAGTTGGATAATGGTTATTTTGATTGCCTTAGGCGTAGGTGGCTTTATCCTCATGGATATGACCGTGGGCCAGACCAGCCTTTTTGGAAGCGCCCAGCCCACTATGGGCAAGGTGGGCAACACCAAAATCAAAATTCAGGACTTTACAAATATCGAGGCTATATTGGGCTCTACGCCCGACCCGTATGCCCGTCGCAACACGCTCTGGACGTTCCTGGTGGAGGAGGTCCTGCTAAAAGATGAGGCGAAAAAACTCGGCCTATCGGTCAGCGCCCCGGAACTTACCGATCTGCAATATGGCCCCGAGCCAAGCAGCATCATCCAGCAGCGCTTCGTCAACCAGACTACTCAGCAACTGGACCGGGATCAGCTCAACCAGATCCGCCAGCAAATTGAGCAGAATACGGCTGACCCTACCTTGCGCTCCTTCTGGAGGTTCCAGGAGCGGGAAATCATCAAGGAACGCCTTCAGGGCAAGCTGGGCGCACTCGTTTCGAAAGGTATGTACACCCCCACCTGGGTGGCTGAACAAATCAACAAAGAGGAATCCGAAACCGTGGACCTCCTCTACGTAAAGGTGCCCTTCGAAGCGATTGACAATGCAGACGTATCTCTGGAAGATGCAGACTACGAAGCATATATAGAGGAAAATGCGGCTACCTTAAAGCAAAAGGAAGAGCGCCGCAGAATCCAGTACCTCTCCTTCCCGGTGAGCGCGACAGCAGCGGATTCAGCAGGGCTCCGGCAGTCGCTCCAGGACCTGGTAGCCGAATTCGATTCGACGGATAACGATACGTTTTTCGTAGAGCGCAACCTCGGGACTATGGAAAAAGCTTTCCGCAAAAAGAGCGAACTGCTCGGAGATGCGGAAAACTTGTTCAACCTGCCCGTGGGGGCGGTATATGGCCCCTACCTCTCGGGGAATGCGTACAGCCTGACCAAAGTCCTGAACCGAAAGGTCATCGCGGATTCTGTGCGCTCCCGACACATCCTCCTGCCCGCCCAAGACCAAGCCTCTGCTATCCTGGCCCAAACCCGTGTAGACAGCCTCAAAAAGGTCATCGAGGAAGGAAAAGGTACCTTCGAAGAACTCGCCGGCCGCTTTGGTACGGATGGTACAGCCGCCAAAGGAGGGGACCTGGACTATGCCGCCATGGGCACGATGGTCAAGCCGTTCAACGACCTGATTTTCTTTGAAGCAGAAATCGGAAAGCTCTATACCGTGGCTACAGAGTTCGGTATCCACCTGGTGGAAGTGACCGACCGCAAGTTCATCAATAACGAAGAAGGGGTCCAACTCGCCACGATATCCAAGCCAATCTTCCCCTCGGAAGAGACCCGTAACGCGATTTACGACGAGGCAATGGCCATCCTGACCAATTCCAAGAGCCTGGAAGACTTGAGCAAGTTGGCCAAAAAGAAAAAACTGACGCTTGAGACGTCTCCGGCGGTTGCAGAAAACGACTATCTGCTCGGGGCACTCAGCGGCACGCAACAATCCCGCGATATCATCAAGTGGGCGTTCGAAGCCAACCCGGGCGACGTGTCGAGTGTAATCCACATATTTTCCGATCCGGTAGAGAACTATGAAAACCAATATATCATCGCCGGACTCAAAAGCATTCAGCCCGCAGGGGTGCCTGCAGTGGCCGATATCAAGTCGGAAATCGAGCCTCTGGTAATGAACCGCAAGAAAGGGGAAATGATCAGTAAGAAATTACAGGGCAAAACCCTGGACCAGGCTGCGCAGGTGTACAATACGCCGGTAGATACCGCCCTGGGTATCAATTTCAACATGAACTTCATCCCTGAAATAGGCAGCGAGCCCAAGTTCCTGGGCGTCGTGTGCAATATGGCCCAAGGGAAGACGTCCAAACCTATCGTCGGAACGGGCGGTGTCTATGTGGCACAGGTCGCCAAAAAGAATACGGCTGCCCCTGCTGCCAACCTCATCGAAGCCCGCAAAATGGCGATGGCTTTAGCCCGGGGTCAAGTAGGGGGTACGTTGATGGAGAGCATCCGAAACCACGCAAAAGTCAAGGACTACCGTTCAATGTTCTTCTAAGGAATAAAAAAAATCGTCTGTCAGCGGGTAGTAAAAATAAGTTGCCACCCGCTGACAGACGTCTCAAGGTTTGTGAATCTAGATAAAATTGCGCAAAATGTCTGAAATTCAAAATGTAGGCAAAAAAGGGTATTGCATGCTCTCCCTCATTGTTGGCATCCTCCTGTTTGTATTCCTCCTCATCTACCTGTACCAGCGCAATTTCTCGGGCGTTCCTGAAGTACTCTAACCGCCCCTCGCCAAAGAGCCTTCTAATTGGATTTGGTGCGGATCACCTGGTGAAGCCCCCTTTTGTCTTCCAACATGAGGAAGAAGCTCTCCATATAGTCAACCAGATCCTTTTTTACAAGTCCATCGAGGTGGGGGAATTGTTCGCAGTACGAAAGGATAGGCTGTTTTTTAGCTAAAAAAAGTTGGGTCAGCCGTTGGATTTCTTGTTCTGAGCATTCGCCTCCTTTGTAGTAGCGCTCCCGTACGTCTTTTATCGGTAGGGTCTCGTGGGGTACGGCGTAGTTTGCGCCTACCATTCCGGCGTAGTCAAAGTCGTAGGGCACGACTATGGATTTGTCCAGGGTTGGAAAATGCAGGATGCGCACGTTATGGAGGTTGCCCAGGCTCCAGTCGGTATTGCCGATCATGTACTGGAACACATAGAGCGTGAGCAGTTCATCCCGTACCAGTTCGCGCTGGCTCTTCAGCAGGGTATCCTGGAACTCGCCCTGTGTGCGCTCTTCAAACTGGCTTTCGTCTTCGATAAAAAAAGCATACTTGCTGTGGTATCTTTGCGGATGTGCGGCATCCTGGACTTCCATTTGGGCTAGTTGTACGCGGAAGCTATAGGGTGAGATGAGGTTGTAGAGCCGATAGGCCATGAACTCGCGGAGCAGTACTTGTTCGTAGTGTTTGCCCTCCCTACACTGCCATACGACTTTCATCTCGTTGTGCCGGGAGTAACCCAATGAATCCAGTGTTTTTCGTTTCCATTTTATTTTGATGGGCGGGTGGCTACAAATTTCCTTGCGGATATTGCCCCTGGCTTTCACTTCCACGTTTCGGCTAATGGTCTTCCCGTCGCGGTTGGTATAGGTGATGGATGCATCTTGGTAGGTTTCCTTGGTCCGGGTGCGGATGAGCCCGCCCAAGTCGGTGGTAAAACGCAGCTGGACGATGGAGTCGGGATGGAGCGACATGGCGTCGAAGAGGCTTTCCCGTCCGAGGGAGTCCTGGGTGGGTATGGGCGAGGAAGGCTGTGCCAGCGAGTGGGCAGCCAGTACAAAAAAGGGGACTAAAAAGAGGAGACGCCGCATGGTAGGTAGCTTTTGGATGAGCAGGTAGGTGTGGGTGTTGGCTTTTGGACAGGGGCCTGGCCCGGATAAAAATAACACTTTTCCCTAAAAGAGCATATACCCGGTAAGGGCTTATCCAGGCAGACAGGGTGGGCTCAGCTCACCATCGCGAGCGTCTGTTCGAGGCTGTTTAGGATGCGCACGTTATGAGGTGCTTGCACGGGTTGTGCAATTACTTGATAACCAGAAAGGAGGATTTGTGTTTCCGGAAAATTTTCGGAGAGTTTATCCACGTATCCCTGGACGGACTCCCGGGCGAAAGCCTCGGTGATCATAGTAAAGAGGTAGTGCGGCTGATGGAACTTACAGGCGTCCCGCAGGTCGTTGATGGAGATATCCTGTCCGAGGTAAATGACCTGGATGTTTCGCGATTTCAGCAAGTAGTGCATGAACAAGACGCTGAGTTCCTGCCGTTCCCCTTCCGGCAGGTAGAGGACAAACTTGCGCAGGTTTTTCCCGCTCGGGAAAGGGAGCTGCTCTATAGCTACGATCAACTTTTGCCGGATGAGACAACTCATGAAACTTTCCTGGACGGGGTGTATAGAGCCGGTGAGCCATAGGAGGCTCAATTTTTCCAGGAAGGGATAGATAATTTCCATCATGGTGCGCTCAAAGCCCATCTGGGTGATATTGGCAGAGACTACGCGGTCGAATTTGCTCTCGTCCATCTCGATCATGGAGAGGGTCAGCGCATCGAGTTGGGCACCGGGTTCGATGTTGAGCGGGGAAATTTCCGATATTTTGCCGGAAATCTCTTCCAGGCTCATATTGGCGATGCGGGATATCTTGTATCCGTTTTTATTGAGCAGGGCGATATTCAGGATGAGCTTGAGGTCTTCGTCCTCGTAGTAGCGGATATTAGAGGAAGTTCGCTTAGGGGCGATTAGGCCATAGCGCTGCTCCCATATCCGAATGGTATGCGCTTTGATCCCAGATAACTTTTCCAAGTCTTTTATGGAATAGATTGCCACTGCCCGAAAGTTTAGTGAAGCTTCCTTAAAAGTTGACCACGAAATAGAACACAACAGCCTGGAAAAGGTTCAGATGGGTTTGGATAGCCGATAGATTTGGCATGGATATCGTTTTTTTGCTATTTTTATAGGGCGAATTACAGGAATTTAGCGTTAGTTAAGGATACATTTGCATGTTTTGGGATGCCTGCTGGGCAGGCTCTGATTATCAAGCTAATAAAACATACATTTTATGGCGTTGCGCTACGTGTTTACCGTATTTCTTTGGTTGTCCTTCTTTCCGTTGGCCGTTATTGCCCAGAATGCAGCCTGTGTATATACTCTGGAACTGAGCGACGCTACGGGGCAGGGCTGGGGCGATGCTTCCGTGGAATTGAGGATCAGAAA
This sequence comes from Bacteroidota bacterium, assembly GCA_041183125.1. Lineage (GTDB taxonomy): Bacteria > Bacteroidota > Bacteroidia > Chitinophagales > Saprospiraceae > JADJPL01. The sequence goes on from JBEGMH010000302.1 coordinate 12,886, forward strand.
TACCAGGGCCACCTATACGCTCGACCCCACCAAGCAGCAGCAACGCATTTTTTTTCAGGTATTTTCCGGAGATACGCTGGCATTGAACTTTTTGCCTGCCAAGGGTTCGAACGAAGGGGTCGCGTTCAGGTTGTACACCCCCGAGGGGAATATCGTCCATCAGAGCCTTGTCTTGCCCGACTTACCGGGTGAAGTCTTTAAGCAGGTCATGGGTTGTCCTTCTTGCCCTCCCCCTTCCGTTTTAGGGGTTTACCTGGAGGATGTCCGCGCCTATTCCGCTTTTGTGAACTGGATACCCTCAGCAGCCAACGGCATATACCGTGTAGAATACGATACAGCAGGTTTTGTGCGGGGTCGCGGCCGGATAGTGCCGGTAGCTGGGGCCAGTAAAGTACGGCTCAGTGGGCTAAAGCAAAATACGCAATACGAGTTCTACCTGTCGGTCATCTGTGCGCCCGGCGATACGAGCAAAGTAGTGGGGCCTTTCAACTTCAAGACCTTATGGGCTAATGACGTAGGGGTCGCCAAAATCTTTTCGCCCCTGAGCGGCTGCGAATTAGGGGCTGACTCGGTCATCGTGGGTATCAAAAACTATGGAGGGGATCCCCAGTCGTTGATTCCATTTCTCTACTCCGTGAATGGCAAGAAGGCGGCTGTCAGTATGCCTAAAGATGGTCTTTACACCGGGATAGTGGGTAAAGACAGCACCGAGGAGGCTGCTTTTGATGCGCTATACGACTTTAGTGTGCCCGGAGAATACGTACTGAAGGCATGGACGGAGCTCAAATCCGATAGTGTCAAAACGAACGACAGCGTGACGGTGACCATTGTGAGTGCGCCTACTATCCGCACCTTTCCTTACTTCACCAACCTCGACCAGGGTTTTACAGGGTGGTATGTGGATGAAAAAAGCACGTCCCCTAGTTGGAAATTGGGTACGCCCAATGGTACTGCCCTAAAAGGAGCTTTTAGTGGGCAACGCGCCTGGACGACGAACCTGTCGGGCACGTATGCGACGAAAGAATGGTCGTATCTGCTTTCCCCTTGCCTGGATTTCAGCAGTCTGCGCAGTGACCCCATGTTGTCCTTTGCGTTGCGCCTGGACGCAGAGGAGTGCTGTGACGGTGCCTGGGTAGAAGTCAGCATGGATGCGGGCGAAACGTGGTCGGTATTAGGGCGCAGCAATACGGGCTTCAACTGGTACAACCAGTCTCAGCGGCAGGTATGGACCGGAAATGGCGGCGCACCGGGCTGGTTTGTAGCAGCCCATCCCATTACCGGTGCCGCCGGAATGCCCGACGTACAGTTGCGGCTGGTATTCCGCTCCGACTATGCCCGCAACTTTGAAGGGATTGCCGTAGATAACATCCGCATCGCAGTAGCGGAAAGGGATATCGCTGCCCTTGGGGTGAAAAACAGCGCAGGCCAGGCTTGCGGAGCAAATAATGACCAGGTTGTGATGACCATTGGCAACCTGGGCAACTCGCCGATTTCGGGCGTACAACTTGCCTATCAGGTAAACAATGGGACCATCGTTCGGGAAAGCCTGGGAAGCCAAACGATCAACCCGGGGCAGAAGCTCGATTTTACGTTCAATATCGGTTTTAATTCCGCAGCAGCCGGCACATACGCCATCAAGGCGTGGATATCCAGTACGGATGCGGTCGCGCTGAACGATACGATTTTCTATCAGTTCAACAATGGCCGTTCGCTTCCCTACGTAGAAAATTTTGAGCGGGGTGCCCTGCCGAAGGACTGGACAGTAGATTCCGACCTGATTGTAGTGAAAAACCGGAAGAACAGCTCCTTTGTACTGTCCGATAATCTCTTTTCCGATGACCGGACCCTGCAGGCAGCTACCCCCGCTTTCGGCCCCATCGTGAAAGGGGATAGTTTGACGTTTGACTATCGCTATACCGATGCGACAGGCTCCGCAGGGGCAACCCTCGGTTCGGCAGACAAACTGGAAATACAGGTTTCCACAGACTGCGGGGCTACCTACCGCACGGTTTCTGTCCTCAACGCACTGAACCACCCCGTTTCTGCCCAAATGCGGAACGTTTCCGTGAAACTGGATACGTTTGCAGGCCAATATATCCGGGTTCGCTTCCTCGCTACCTGGGGCAGGGGGGATTATTATCTCGATATTGACAATGTCCAGGTACTTCGCTGCCCGCCCTCGCTGGATCTGCTGATTTCAGTCGCGGAACCGGGGTCGGCTGCCCGGACGGTCTCCGTAAAAAGCCTGACCCAGAGCGGACCGTTTACGTACCAATGGAGCACGGGTGAGACGGGTCCCAGCATCCCCGCCCGGACAGCGGGCACATACGCGGTGACGGTAACCGATAAGCTGGGCTGTAAAGACAAAGTATCCACAGTGCTGACCTCGATGCGGGAATTGCTGGCGCTGGAACGCTTCTCGCTGGCCCCCAATCCCAGTGCGGGGAGCAGCCTTCTGCAAATGGAGTTCCCCGAAGCAACCGATGCCGTGGTTCAGGTTGTTTCTTTGTTCGGACAGGTTCTTCAGGAGTCCCGCTTTAACCGGGTTACTCAGGTCGCTACCGATATTCAGCTCCAAAACCAGCCCGACGGACTGTATTTGGTGCGGATCCTGGCGGGTGGCAAGTCGAGAACGGAAAAGCTGGTACTGATTCGAAACCTGGACCGTTAAACAGGTCTTAGCACATGAAAATTGGCATTGTTTGCTATCCCACCTACGGGGGAAGTGGCGTAGTGGCTACCGAGTTGGGTCTCGGCCTGGCCAAACGGGGGCATGAGGTCCACTTCATCACCTACAAACGGCCGGCACGGCTCACTACGTTCCAGGAGAATGTGTTTTACCATGAGGTAGATACCGACGACTATCCCTTGTTCGAGTACACCCCGTACGACACCGCGTTAGCCAGTAAGTTGGTGGACGTAGTGACGTACGAAAACCTCGACTTGTTGCATGTGCATTACGCCATTCCCCATGCGGCAGTAGCCTACATGGCCAAAAAAATCCTCCTGACCCAGGGCCGTTATGTGCCAGTGATTACTACACTGCACGGTACCGATATTACCTTGGTGGGCAAGGACCGAACGTTCGCACCCGTAGTAGAATTTTCCATCAATAAATCGGATGGGGTGACGGCGGTTTCCCAAAGTTTGAAGCAGCAAACGTATGATTATTTTAACATACAGAAAGAAATCGAGGTTATCTATAATTTCATAGACTTTGACCGTTTTCAGAAAATTGACAAAGACCACTTCAAAAAGGCCATTGCCCCTGACGGGGAGCGCATCCTAATCCATGTATCCAACTTCAGGAAGGTAAAACGGGTCGAAGACTCGGTGCTCATTTTTCAAAAGGTACGCCAGGTGCTTCCCTGCAAATTGCTGTTGATTGGCGACGGGCCGGAGCGGCGCAATGCGGAAGAGCTTTGTCGGGAGTTGCACTTGTGGAACGATATCCGATTCCTGGGCAAGCAGGATGCGATTGAGGAGCTGATGGCGGTTGCCGACCTGTTTTTGCTGCCCTCCAGCAATGAAAGCTTCGGCTTAGCCGCTTTGGAGGCAATGGCCTGTGAGGTGCCGGTCATTTCATCCAATGCGGGGGGGCTACCAGAGGTGAACATCCACGGCAAAACGGGTTTCATGAGCGACGTGGGGAATGTAGAAGAAATGGCCCGTTTTGCCATTGATATCCTCAGCAATGAAGAGGTGTTGGCCCAATTTCGGGCGAACGCCCTGGAGCAGGCCAGGCGCTTTGATATTGGGAATATCCTCCCTCAATACGAGCGCTACTACGAGGAAATCCTTCGATCGGCTGTTTTTTAGATACCTCTCGAAGGTAGATCAGTGCTGGACGATGATACGCGCTACCGCTGAAGTCGGGGCCGCAAACCCCGACTCGCGCGGGTTGGTGGCACTGAATACGAGGTACACGCCACTGTGTACTTTCCGACCCTGGTAATCCCTTCCGTCCCAGATGGCTTGCCCGCCTAAGGCGCGGGTTTCATAGACCAGCCGACCATTGATATCGGTTATTTTCACGGTAGCATCCCTGGACAGTCCACGTATAGCGATAGGGCCCTCATACCCCTGGTAAACGGGGTTGGGGAAAACCTCTGCGTTGGCTAAGTGGTAGCGTTCACCAGCCAAAGCTTCCCCCTGGTAGGAAGTAATGCCGTTTTCTGTGCCGATATAGACTACGCCACTCTTTTGGTCAATGGCAATATCGTTGATGCTGTTGCTGAGCAGGGGTGAGTTTTCGGTAGTGAAGTGGGCGATTTGCTTTTCGCCGCTTGGGGAGAGGACAAAGACCCCATTGCGCGTTCCTGCCCACTTCCGGTTAGCACCGTCTATGGCCAGGGCCGTTACTTCCTCGGTATTGAGCAGGTACTCGTAGAACCCATCTTGTTCGACGGGGCGGAGGACGCCCCGGCAGCGGTCGGCGTTGAACACGCTGCTTCCACACTCAAAGATGACGATACCCTGGGAAGTACCTACCCATACATCCCCTTCGAGGTCAACGGCGAGGCAGTTTACGTTATTGGTAGGCAGGTTGCTGTTGGTTTGGTTGATGAGGCGGCAACGGTCATCGGCGGGGTTGTTGATATCCCCTTCGTCAAAAACGAGCAGTCCGGTGCCCGAGGCATTGCTTGCGAACCATTTGAACCCGTTCGCATCAATGCCGATTTGGTGAATCTGGGTTTCGTTACAGGCAGGTCGGAATGATTTCCAGGTGCCATTTTCCAATAAAACGGATATAGGCTGGTCGGCCAAATGGTTGGCTACCCAGAGCCTTTTGTTTTTATCAAACGCCAGGCCGCTGATACGGGTACGCCGGGAATCCCCAATGGCGTTGTTCAGCGTGGAGTTTTTTTCATTAAAAAGGCGGAATTTATCGCCGTCTTTTTCCAATAGTCCCTCGAAAAAAGATCCGGCATAGACCTTGTTGTTTTCCGGATGTACGGCAATGGTCATGATATCGAATAAATCGTCGTCGGGATCGTTGGGGTTTTCGCCCCGGAGTTCGACTCGGTTGTTCCGGTTGTAAACCGTCCATTGGCCATCTATGAAAGAAGAAAAGCCGTGATCTAAAAAAAGATAGCTAAAGGTTTGGTTAACCCCTCCGGACGCTACCCAGAGCTGGCCGTTTGCCACGGTCAGTTCCCGGTTGTTGGGAGAGTAGGGGGAGTTAAAACTGAGCAAATTGCAGCGTGTCGTACCGGCGCGGTCCAGATAGCGGAAATCCCGGTAGTTATCTCCGAACCATATTCTTCCCTGGGCATCTTCGACGGCATAAGTAGGTTGCCCGCAACAACTGGGATCCACCGTACCGGCCAATCCGGCAGAGGTGAAATAAAGCACTTTGCCCAATGCGCAGCCAGTGCTTGCACAGCGGTAGCCCGCTAATAAATGCGCCCCCTCTGCGCTCAGGTACTGGAGATTGAAGCCTTCCTGTCGGTGTATCAACACGGGGCGCCCAGATTCCAATCGGTACAGGCTGTTGTTGATGTCTAGGTACAGAAACCCCTTATATACGCAAAGAGAGCCCGCCCGATAGGATGCCGGGAATCCCTGTGCAACGCCCATAAACTGCCAGTTGCCGAAGTTTTGCGGGTTGTCGGCGGTGCGGGCAATGCGAAACAGCCCGGCTTCTGTGGCGGCGTAGATGAAGCCTTCAAATACGGTGACGGAGAACACATCGAGGCCAGTGAAAGCCGTGAATCCGAACTCCCCCTTCACGGGGTTCAGGCGGGATATCCCGTAATTGGCTGCGATATAAAGGGTAGAGTCATCTGCGACGGAGAGGTCGTAGATATATTTGTCTCCTGTGAAATTGCGAAAATTTCGTATTTGGTTAAGCGTCAATATTTCACCGGATTCTTGCAGGATATCCAGAACGCTGTTGTTATAGACGACGACAAGGCGTTTATTGGCAGGGCTAAATCGGATAAGGCGGATACCTGCTTGGCTAAGTCCGTTCTCTTTGGCTATGAAATCCACGGAAAAATCCGTTTTATCTAAAGCCAGGACAGCCAATTCAGTGGCATAGAACACTTTATCTGGACTTTGGGTCACAGAGGGACCCGCCCGATAGGGCAGCATGCTCCGCCACTGGCCAATGGCGAGGGAGGAGGTGTCCTGACTAAACAGGGTGTAGCAACTCAGGCAAATGCTGACGGCGGGGAGGAAAGGGCGGAGCAGGTACATAGTCGTTTTTTTACCAAAAAGAACAGACTGGTTTCGATCTCTTTTTGCTCAGCGGTACATATTGCTGGACGCCAAGTATTCAAAAACGGGGTCGCTGACCAAATAGCGCACAGACTTCCCGGCTTGTATGCATTGTCTAATATAGCTTGAGGACAGCATCATCAGGGGCACATCGTCAAAAATTTGAACGCCGGGATGTGCCGCCAGAGCGCCCAGAGGGTACTCCGGTCGGTGATAGATGTAGAACGGGTAATCCCGCAGGAGTAGTTCGTGATTTTTCCATTTGTGCAGCGTAGCCAGGTTATCACTGCCCATGATCAGGCAGAAGCGCCTTTCGGGATACCTCTCCCGGAGGTAGGTAAGCGTATCAATGGTAAACGATGGCTTTGGCAGGGAAAACTCAATATCACAAGGTCGGAGGGCGGGGTTGTCCCGTACGGCCAGGTGGACCAAGTGCAACCGATCGTAGTCGTTGGCCAGGGTTTTTTTATCTTTTAAGGGGTTGTGGGGAGAAACGACGAGCCATACCTCGCCCAGGTCGGTTTGGGTAGCCATATAATTGGCAATAATCAGGTGCCCCACGTGGATGGGGTTGAAAGAACCAAAAAAAAGCCCGGTCAGCATGTCTGCCATAGTCAATCCGTATGAAAGCCGGTATGGTAGGGAGGCCCTTATCGAATTTGCTTTAGCATACCGTTGAGGGCCTCTTCGATTTCTTCCTCATCAAATAAAATTTCCTCCTGTGGGGCACTGTCCACCAACCACTGGCGCTTATGCCGGACCAGGACAAATTCGGTGTCGTACGTTTCATATTGATCGCGGATGGTACAGGAGCAACGCGCCGAATCAGACTGTACTACGCAGTTGAGCTTTAGGAAGGTGGAATAGGTGCGCGTAGAGTCCTGGCTTTCCGCAGCCACTATACGGGACACCTCGACCAGCCTTTCCGCTTCGCGGGAGGTGCTGAGCGTTTTGGCCCGGTCGAAATCGTTCTGGTCGAGATAAAGCTGATATTGGCGAACGACGGCTTCCGGCGTTTGTGGTACCTGCCCTGCCGCTTGGCCCACGGGTTTGTCGCGCTGTACACAAGAAAACAAGGCACAGAGGCAGGTGAGCAGCAGTGCGGGAGATGTCCAAAAGTTCAAATTCATGTAATATTTACCGGGTTAGTTGCTCAGCATAACGGGCATGACGAGCATTAGGATATCCTCATTGGGAAGCTCATCTACAGGGAGCAGGATACCTGCCCGGGTAGGGGAAGACATTTCGATATGTACCTCCTCCGATTCCAATACATTGAGCATTTCTACCAGGAATTTGGCATTGAACCCAATGTTGAGCGGGGTGCCCTGGTATGTACAAGTTAACTGTTCGGTAGCTTCGTTGGAGAAGTCCAGGTCTTGCGCAGACACCGTGAGGCTGCCCCCGGTGATGTTCAAGATGACCTGGTTGGTCGTTTTATTGGCATAGATCGCGATGCGGCGCAGGGAATTGAGGAGATCAACGCGCGAGATTGTGAGGATATTGGGATTATCTATGGGGATGACGGCGTTGTAGTCGGGGTAGCGGGCATCTATGAGCCGACAGACCAGCCGTGTGCTGCCTGCGGTAAAGAATGCATGGGATTTATTAAAAGACAAGGTGATCGCCCCTGTTCCCGGCAAGAAGTTTTTGAGCAGGTTGAGGGCTTTTTTGGGCACGATAAAGCTGGAACTTACCGGGCTGCTCATTTCCTTGTACGCGTACCGCACCAGTTTATGGGCATCCGTAGCCACCAGGGTGAGTTTGTTGAAGTCCAACTGAAAAAAGACACCCATCATGGCGGGGCGCAGCTCGTCGCTGCTGGTGGCGAAAAGCGTTTTAGCGATACCTTGGGCTAATGCGGAAGCCGGTATTTCCACCTCGTCCACGCCGTCGGGGCTGGGAAGAGTAGGGAAGTCCTGCCCGTCTTCTCCGGCGAGGCGGTACTTGCCGTATGCAGAAGTAATCTCTATACCAAAGCTGCGTTCGTCCACAGAGAAGGTG
>JBEGMH010000303.1:0-8127 GCA_041183125.1 Bacteroidota bacterium
CGCCTCCTCGGCGAAGGCTTCTCCTGCGAGAACACGCATTATAATTATATGCCTACGTATACGGCGCCCGGGCATGCGAGCATCTATACGGGCACGACGCCCTCGGTACACGGTATCGTAGGAAACGATTGGTATGACCGCGCCCAGGCCAAAAACCAGTACGTGACGGCGGATGAGCGCTACAAAGGCGTGGGGACCACCACTTCCAAGGGCAACCACTCGCCTTCCGTCCTCCTGTCGTCCACCATCACCGATGAGCTGCGCCTGTCGAGCTCGCTGCGTTCCAAAGTAGTCGGCGTATGCATCAAAGACCGCGGCAGCATCCTGCCGGCAGGGCATATCCCCAACGCCTGCTTCTGGTTCGACGACGACACCGGCAACTGGATCAGCTCTTCGTACTACCCCTTCCCGGATTCCGTGCCGGCCCTTCCCGGCTGGGTAGGGCGTTTCAACGATAAAAAATTAGCGCTGCGCTACCTCTCCCAGCCCTGGGAAACGGTGCAGCTCGAGCGCACCTATACGGAAAGCGTGCCCGGGTTTGACCGATACGAAATGCGCTTCCCGGGCGATACGACGGGGGCATTCCCCCATGCCCTGCCCGCCCTGCAGACCAAGGGGGGCCCGGGCTTGGTGCGGAGCACGCCCTTCGGCAACAGCCTCACGACGGATTTCGCCCTCAGCGTCATAGATGAGATGAAACTCGGCGTGGACGAATACCCGGATTTCCTGGCGCTGAGCTACTCCTCCACCGACTACTGCGGGCATCAGTTTGGCGTGCGCAGCACAGAGGTGCAGGACGTGTACCTGCGCCTCGACCGCGACCTGGAGCGCTTATTAGACTACCTGGACGAAAAATTCGGGAAAGACAACGTGCTGGTGTTCCTCACCGCCGACCACGGCGCTGCCGAAACCGTGCCCTTCCTCAAAGACCTGCGCATGCCCACGGGGATATTGGACGAAAACGCCTTGGTCAAGGCCTTGAACACCCATCTGGACTCCGTTTTTGGGGTGCGCCTGCCCTTTGTCAGCGCCGTCGTCAACCAGCAAGTATATATCAATGAAAAAGTATTGCCCATCGGTAAATTAGAGCCCGGGCCGGTCCAAAAAGCCATCGCGGAGTACCTCAAGAAACTTCCGGGCGTGTATGGGGCGTTCAGCAAAGACGAGTTGTTCTCGCTGGCATCGGAATACCCGTTCATAAGCCTCGTCCGCAATGGGTTCCACCCCCGGCGTTCGGGGGACGTCCTCTATACCCTCGACCCGGGGTGGTTGCCGGAGCCGTATTTTGCCAAAGGAGGCACGACGCACGGGAGCCCCTATGCCTACGATACCCATGTGCCCCTGGTATGGTACGGCTGGAAAGTGCCGCAGGGGGAATCCTTCGCCCCGACCAGTATCACGGATATTGCTCCGACGTTAGCGGCTTTCCTGCGCATCATGGAACCCAGCGGGAGTACCGGGAAGGTGATCCAGGCCCTGTTTGATCACTAAGAAGGATCGCGGGGTGGCCGCTTGTGCCAGTAGGAAGCCAATATAGAGCCCGAAATGTTCATGATGGGCCCAAAAACGCCGGCGGCCAGCCCCACCGTGGCTATTTGCCCCATTCCTTTGGCGATGGCAGAGGCCAGCCCTGCATTTTGCAAGCCCACCTCTATGGCGATGGTCCGGGCATCGCGTTCGTCCAGGCGGAACAAGCGCGCCGACCAGTAGCCGAGCAGGTACCCCAGGCCATTGTGTACGGCAGCTATCAGGATGAGCAGGTAGCCGATGTGGAGCAGGCTGTCCCTGCCTGCCGCGGTGATGACCACGATGATGAGGGCAATCGCGGCCATAGAGAGCAGCGGCATGGCTTTTTCCAGCCATTGCGCCCTTCCGGCTAACACCTTGTTGACGAGCAGGCCCGCAGCTATGGGGAGAAGGATGATCCGGGCGATGTCCAGCATCATGTCCTGTACGTTGATCGCGATGTACGCCCCCGCGAGGGACTTCATCAAAAGGGGCGTGAGGAAGGGGGCCAGTAGGGTCGTACAGGAAGTCAGGGTGATGGAAAGTGCCAAATTGGCCCGCGCTAAAAAAGCCATCACATTGGAAGCTACCCCGCTGGGAGAACAGCCCACCAGGATGATGCCCGCCGCAATGGCCGGTTCGAGATGGCTCAAGCGGGCGAGCAAAAACCCTAAAAGGGGCATGATCACAAACTGGCTGCCCACCCCAATCAGCACGCTCCTCGGGTTTTTTATGACCTCCACAAAATCCCCAACCCCCATAGAGGTGCCCATCCCAAACATGATGACTTGCATGAGCGGGATGATGAGGGCTGATAATTTGAGAGGGCCCCACGCGATGAAGTACCCGGGAAAATACAGGGCCCCGGTAACCGCAGCCAATATAATAGTGGTGAAAACATACCCCCTCAAGGCTTCCCGGCACTGGAAACCCCAAGCTAAAGCGAGAAAAGCCGATACCGCGAATACTCCGGACGTGCCGTAGCGCGCCGCAAAGGCCAGGAACAAAGCGGCTGCAGCGCTCACCAAGGCAATCGCCCAGGGCAGCGCTCGGGGAAAGACATTTTTCAAGGGATAACGGTTTTTTATGGCCATTGAACAGACTGGTTACCGAGTAGTTCGTCAATCGGCGCAAAAGACCGTTTTTTCTCGACTGACCGCTCGTAAAAAATACAATCCTCAAATTTCGTAAAATATAATTTTATTTTGAAAATTTTTTCAAAATAAAATTACAAAATCAAAAATAAAAAGGAATGTAGGACATTGTAAAATGGACTTTTTTTGAAAAAGAGGTGCTTTTTTTTTGAAAAGAATACCAATATCTTGCTGCAAGCATAATCTAAGAGCATGAAAATAGGCGTATTGGGCCTGGGGCGTATGGGTACCCAGGTAGAAGCATTAGCCGTGCAGAGAGGGCATGCCGTCACCGCCCGCATAGATGCCCTGCGCGAGGAGATAGCCGAAACGCCGGAGGTATGGGTTGACTTTAGCGACCCCGGGGCATTGGAGCGGTATTTGCCTCAGATAGCGGCCTCGAAAACGCCGGTGGTCATCGGCACGACCAACTGGGAAGCTCGCTTGCCCGCGTTTCGCGCCCTGTTCGAAGCCCATGGGGTGCCCGCGATATACAGCTCCAACTACTCCATCGGCGTGCAGTGCTTTTTTCAAATCGTATCCAAGGCGGCGGCCCTCCTCCGTACATTTGAGCGTGAATACGACGTGTTGGTATCGGAAACGCACCACCGCAAAAAAATAGACGCCCCCAGCGGTACGGCAAAGAGCATGGTGGACCTCGTGTTGCAAAACAGCGCGCGCAAAACGAGCTGGTCGCTGGAACCTGCCGACGCAGTAGCCGACGAGAGCTGCCTCCACGTGGCGGTGTCGCGGATAGGCCAGGTGCCGGGCACGCACAGCGTCGTGTGGGACTCGTACGCCGACACCATCGAGATTCGCCACCAGGCCAGGAACCGCGAGGGGTTTGCGTTGGGCGCCATCGTCTGCGCCGAGCATATCCACAAACTGCCCCCGGGCCTGCACGAGCTGAAAGAAGTTTTCCCCCTCATCTTTTCAGTCTGAGGGAGGCCGACCGGAAACCGTAAAGTTTTTTAAAGACCTGAACGACAACATCATGACGAATTCAGACTTTCGCGGCTGTTATACCGCTATCGTAACCCCTTTCACCGCCGATGGCTCGGCCATTGACTGGGACGCTTTCGAAGCCCTGGTGGAAGCCCAGATCGCCGCCCGCATAGACGGGATTGTATTTGTAGGCACCACCGGGGAAAGCCCGACCCTCACCCACGAAGAACACGACGCAGTCATCCGCTGGTCTATGCAAACGGTCAGAGGGCGCTGTAAGGTGATCGTGGGCACCGGCTCGAACAGCACCGCAGAAGCGCTGCACTTTGCCCAGATGGCCCAGGCAGCGAAGGTGGACGCCCAGTTGGTCGTCAGCCCCTATTACAACAAACCGACGCAGGAAGGGCTGTACCAGCATTTTACCCGCATCGCCGACGAGACGGAGGTGCCCATCATCCTGTACAATATCCAAGGGCGTTGTGGGGTGAACATACAGACCGATACCCTGCTGCGCCTCGCCGCGCACCCCCGCATCATCGGGGTAAAAGAAGCCAGCGGGAACATCATGCAGATGATGGAGGTGATCGGGCGTACCCCGGAGGGGTTCTACGTCTTTTCCGGAGACGACGAGATCACGCTCCCGCTCACCGCCTGCGGGGGCGATGGGGTCATTTCCGTAGCTTCCAATGTCATCCCCCACAGTTTGCGGCGCATGGTACACGAAGCCCTGGCCGGTAATTTTGCCGAGGCGCGCCGCCTGCACTACGCCCTTACGCCCATCATGCAAGCCGGCTTTTTGGAGACCAACCCCATCCCCATCAAGGAGATGTTAGCCCTGCAGGGAAAGATCTCGACCGGCTTTCGCTTGCCGATGACCCGCGCAGGGGAGGCGACCATGCGCCAATTAGAGCAACTGATACCGAAAATTGCCGAAACCGAACGCCTTTACGCATAAAAACCAAAGCTATGCACGACACCATCGAAACCCTGAAAGCCGCTGTGGAACAACAGCAGGCGAGTTCCATGCAAATCCGGGAAATCATCCAGCTCCTGGATGCGGGCAGCCTGCGCATCGCCCGGAAAGAAGGAGGCAGGTGGCAGGTACAGGAGTGGGTAAAAAAAGCAGTACTCCAGTTCTTCCCCCTGTGCAAAGTAGAAGAATATGCCGACTCGGCTCCTTTTTACTTCCGCGACGGCATACCCTTAAAGAAGGAGTTTTCCAATATCCGGGTCGTACCGGGGGGGAGCAGCGTGCGGTATGGGGCGTATTTAGCCCCCTCCGTCGTGATGATGCCGCCGTCGTATGTGAACATCGGCGTCTTTGTGGATGAAGGGACCATGATTGACTCGCATGTGCTCGTAGGTTCTTGTGCCCAAATCGGGAAAGGCGTACACCTGTCCGCAGGGGTGCAGATTGGGGGCGTGCTGGAACCGCTGCAGGCCTCGCCGGTCATCGTGGAAGACCACGCTTTCATAGGCGCCGGTTCAATAGTGGTAGAAGGGGTGCTCGTGCGCCAATCGGCCGTCCTCGCGCCGGGGGTTGTCCTTTCCGGCTCCACGCCCATCGTGGAACTGAACGAAAAGCACGAAAAAGTAGCCGAGTACCGGGGCGAAGTGCCCGAAAACGCCATCGTCATCCCTGGGGTCCGCATGAAAGGGGACTCCGGGTACGGGTACCAGACCCCGCTGATCATCGGGTACAAAAGCGAGGGCACGAGCGCCAAAGTGGCTTTGAACGCCCTGCTCAGGGATTTTTGAGGGAGTGGCCGAACAGCCTTTTGCCCGGTTTGACTGCTGTGGGGTACAACTTTTTGATGCAAAGGGGTGTATGCCTTATAGGATTCCCCCCCTAACAACAAAATCTTATGTAGAAAATGATTCCCATAACCGAGCATAAAACGAGGAGCACGCCCTTCCGGGGGTATCTCCTCCCGCTCCGCCCCCGCTTCGGGGGTTGGGGTGGGATAGCAGTGGTCCTGTACCTCGCCTTTCCCTGTGCAGCCTTTGCGCAGGCGCCTGCTCCTGCAAAAATTGGCCTGACCCTCAGCGGCGGCGGCGCGAAAGGGCTGGCGCACATCGGCATCTTGAAAGCACTTGACTCGGCGGGGGTCCGCGTGGATTATGTGACGGGGACCAGTATGGGCAGCATCATCGGCTCCTTGTACGCCGTCGGGTACAGCGGGAAGGAGATCGAGTCGCTCGCCCGGAACCTGGACTGGAAGACGATCCTGTCCAACCAGGTGAGCATCCGAGAAATATCCATGGAGGAAAAAGAGTCGTACGGGCGACACGCATTAGAGATTCCTTTTGAAAAAGGGCGTTTTCAGGTGCCCACGGGGGCGCTGGAGTCCCAGGAGCTCTGGCTGAAGCTGTCGGAGCTCTACTTCCCGGCCTATGCCATCAAGGATTTCGACCGGCTGCCCCGCCCTTTCCGGGCGGTCGCGACCGATGTGGTGAACGGAAAGCCGGTCATCCTCGACAAAGGGGAAATCATCACGGCAGTGCGCGCCAGTATGGCTATCCCCGGGTTATTCACGGCGGTAGAGTTGGAGGGACGGCGCTTGGTGGACGGCGGCGTCGTGCGCAACCTGCCCGTGGGCGAGGCTCGGGAGATGGGTGCCGGTTTCGTGATTGCCAGCAACGTAGGGGAAGGGAAACAAGAAAAGGAACACCTGACCAACCCCCTGCAAATCCTCACGCAGATCGTCTTTTTCAAAGAATCGGAAGACAAGCAGCACCAGGTGGCGCGGAGCGACCTATACATAGACCATCCGCTGACGCCGTACAGCATGGGCAGCTTCGACCGGGCGTCGGCGATCATTGATTCCGGTATCGCGATGGGGCAGCAATTCTATCCCGCGTTCAGACGATTAGCGGATTCCCTGCGGGCCCCCTCCGCCGAACGGCCGGTGCTGCCCCGCCCGGATTCCGTGTTCATCGCTTCGGCTAAAGTGGAAGGGTTGGAAAACGAACTCCCCCGGTTTTTCCTGAAGAGTTTGGGTCTGGTCCCGCAACGCTATTACACCGCTGTCGAGTTGTCGGCGATGATCCGCCGGCGCTTCGGCAACCTTTCTTACGACCGCATCCACTACCGCCTCGAACCGCTGCCGGGCAACCAAGCTTCCATCGTTTTTGAGGTAGAAGAAAGCCCGCCCGCAGCCTTCCAGTTCAACGTCCCGTACAATAGTTTTTTGGGCCTGGGCCTGCTCGCGTCAGCCACCGCACACGATTTCCTG
The DNA here is from genome assembly GCA_041183125.1 of Bacteroidota bacterium. Lineage (GTDB taxonomy): Bacteria > Bacteroidota > Bacteroidia > Chitinophagales > Saprospiraceae > JADJPL01. The sequence continues at coordinate 6,821 of JBEGMH010000303.1, forward strand.
CCCAACGCCCGCTCCTCCCTGAGCATTCTGTTAGGGGAAAACCCGCGCTTCAAAGTCGAGCACCTGCAGTATATCGGCCGCCAACAGCGGACGGCCCTCGCGATGGTGCTGCAATCCGAGGCGTTTCAGGTCACCGGGTATGAAAACCACCAAGCGACGGGCTTGTACAAGCTCAACAACCTGCGCCTGGACGCGCGTTTGCAGTCGGGCAGCCACCGCCGGCGCAGCTATGGCCTGGGCACCCGCTACGAACGGGTAGGGCAGACCCCGGCGACCCCGGCGGCGTACCAGGCAGAGGGCCGCAACGCTTTCCTCACGTCGTATGGGTTCTACCAAAGGAATACCCTCGACAAGATATACTACCCTCAACACGGGGTGCAGCTACACGCGGAAATAGGGCGCGTGTATGGCCAAGACCTCAAACTGCGCTACCTCAGCAATGGGGCCGAGGTGGAGGTGGACCCCTCGCTGATCCCCAGCGCGAAGCCTTTTGCACAAGCTTTCCTAAACGCAGCGTGGTACCGGGCCCTTTCGGAAAAATACACCTTCTCCGGCCTGTTCCAAGCGGGCTGGACCTCCGGAGCCAGCGGGAACCTGTTCAACGCCTTTTATATCGGCGGAATGGACCGCCTGTACCGCAACCAGATCGTGTTCCCCGGTATTCCCAACTACGGCGACCTCGCTTACAACGTGGCTGCCCTGCAGGTAGGGCTGCGCCGCCAAATTGCCCGTAATTTCCTCCTGATCGCGCGCAGCAACCTGCTGGTGCGGGATTTTGGGCCCCGTGCCAGCGGGAGGCCTGCGCAACAGGTGTATTCCGGCCATTCGCTGACCCTGGCCTACCCCTTTTTGACCGGTCCTGTCGAATTCAGCGCCATGGTCAGCGAAAAGAGCAAGGGCATACAGACCTATGTGAGCATAGGCTTTTCATTCTGATGGGCGGTTATGTGATGGGGAATGCGCGGCGAACACGATTCAAAAAAATATTGCTTATATCTCGCACCCCCTCCGGCCCCACGGTTGAAACCGTGGGCTATGTGATGGGGAATGCGCGGCGAATACGATTCAAAAAAATATTGCTCATATCTCGCACCCCCTCCGGCCCCACGGTTGAAACCGTGGGCTATGTGATGATGTTGCCTAAAAAAACCTTTTTGCGCAACCCCTCTACGCTTCAAAACACCTAAAAAAAACTCCATGCGGTTCATTGCCCTATTTTTACTGCTCGTACCCGTTTAATTCGTACAATAGCAACAAGATGTCCGTTACTTTCACATGTGGGACGCGTCCCTGCCTCTTGAGCCCCG
>JBEGMH010000304.1:0-12657 GCA_041183125.1 Bacteroidota bacterium
GCTGAAAGCTGGCAGGAATGGTGCAAGCCCTACCAGTGGGCTACCTACCAGGGCCAGGAACACCTCAATTTCGATCCGCTCTTCGGGCACCAGTACAGCCAGATGTACATAGATTTCAGAGGTATCCAAGACCCGTACATGAAATCGAAAGGAATAGATTATTTTGAAAATTCACGCCGCGCTACCTACGCCAACCGCGCCTATTGCATCGCCAACCCGAGTGGCTTCAAAGGCTATTCCAAAAACCAGTGGGGGCTCACCGCCTGCGACGGCCCCGCTTACGAACAACGCCAGGTAAACGGCAAAACCGTGCAGTTCCGAGACTACTCCGCCCGCGGCGCCTGCTCCATACAGGTAGTGGACGACGGCACGATCGCCCCTACCGCAGCAGCCGGCTCCATCCCCTTTGCCCCGGAAATCTGCATCCCCGCCCTGAAATACATGTGGAAAACCCACTACCACAACCTCGTGGACGAATACGGCTTCCGCGATGCTTTCAACCTCACCTATGTCTGGGGAAAAGATAAAGAAAAAGGCTGGTTTGACCCTGACTATATCGGTATTGACCAGGGGCCTATCGTACTCCAAATCGAAAACCACCAAAGCGAACTTGTTTGGAATATTATGAAGAAAAACCCGTACATTATCGCAGGCCTTAAAAAAGCAGGTTTTACCGGAGGCTGGTTGGATAAAATCCCCCAGTAGCATGGATTATCCGACAGGTCAAAAGGCCCTTTTTCTCATCTGAAGCGAAAGCATCCGGAGTTTTAAAACACAAAAATGTAACGATATGAAATTTTTGCAAATCATCGGCTTATCAGCGGTCGTGTTCCTGATCCATGCGTTCCGGTTGGATACCAGCCTGGAATACAAAGAGCCCCCAAAGGCCAAACCCATTGAGGAACGGGTAGATTCCGTGCTCAAACTTATGACCTTAGAGGAAAAAATTGGTCAAATGACCCTTTTTACCAGTGATTGGGCGGTTACCGGGCCTACTCTTCGCGAAAATTACAAAGCCGATATCAAGAGTGCAAAGGTAGGCGCAGTTTTCAACGCCCACACCGCGGCGTACAACCGCGAACTCCAGCGCATCGCCGTGGAAGAGACGCGGCTGGGCATCCCGCTCCTGTTTGGGTTCGACGTCATCCATGGCTATAAAACGATTTTCCCTATCTCTCTGGGCGAATCGTGCAGTTGGGACCTGAAAGCCATGGAACAGTCTGCCCGCATCGCTGCCGTCGAAGCCTCCGCCGCAGGCCTCCACTGGACATACGCCCCCATGGTGGACATAGCCAGGGACCCCCGCTGGGGCCGTATTTCCGAAGGTGCCGGCGAAGATACCTGGCTGGGCTCCCGCATCGCCGAAGCGCGCGTGCGCGGCTTCCAGGGGGATGATTTGCTCAAAGACAACACCATCGCTGCTTGCGTCAAGCACTATGCTGCTTACGGGGCATCCCAGGCCGGCCGCGACTACCATTTCGTGGATATGTCCGAATTGGTGCTCCGCGAAACCTACCTACCTCCCTTCCTGGCTGCAAAAAACGCCGGGGTGCGCACCTTCATGTCTTCTTTCAACGAGCTGTTCGGGGTTCCCGCTACGGGCAACCGCTTCCTACTGACCGACATCCTGCGCGACGAGTGGGGCTTCGACGGGTTCGTCGTGTCCGATTACACGTCCATAAACGAGATGGTGCCGCACGGAGTGGTCGCCAACGATAAAGAAGCCGCCGAACTCTCCCTGAATGCCGGACTGGATATGGATATGCAGGGGGCCACCTACTACAACCACCTCCTGGAACTCGTGCGCGAGGGCCGTATCAGCGTACAACGGGTCAACGATTCCGTACGCCGCATCCTCCGCATAAAATTTGAGCTCGGCCTCTTTGACGACCCCTACCGATACAGCGATACCGAGCGCGAAAAAGCAAGGGTTTTCGCCCCCGAACACCTCGAAGCCGCCCGCGATATCTCCCGCAAGTCCATCGTTTTGCTCCGCAACGAAAATAAGACCCTACCCCTTTCCAAAGGCATCAAAACCCTGGCACTCTGTGGCCCATTGGCCGCCAACCAAAGTGAACTCATCGGTTCCTGGTCGGGTGCCGGCGACGCCAAACAAGCGGTTAGCCTGTTAGACGGCATCAAGAACAAACTTGGGAGCGGCACCAAAATACTACATACAGAAGCTTGCACCATCGAAGGCAGCGACAAAAGCGGGTTCAAAACAGCCCTCGCCCATGCCAAAGCTGCCGACGCCATCATCGTCGCGGTCGGGGAAAGCGCCGGTATGAGCGGCGAGGCCGCCAGCCGCGCCGAATTAGACCTCCCAGGCGTTCAGGAAGACCTGGTAAAAGCACTCGTTGCCACAGGAAAGCCCGTAGTCGTCGTACTGATGAATGGCCGCCCCCTGGCCATCCCCTGGCTCGCTGAAAACGCACCGGCCCTGCTGGAAACCTGGTTCCTGGGCACCCAGGCCGGCAACGCCATCGCCGATGTCCTCTTCGGCGATTACAATCCCTCCGGCAAACTTACTGCCACTTTCCCGCGCAGCACTGGCCAGATCCCCCTGCACTACAACATGCGAAATACCGGTCGCCCTATGGACCCAAACAACAAGTACACCAGCAAATACCTCGATATGCCCAATACGCCCCTTTATCCCTTTGGGTATGGGCTAAGCTACTCGACCTTTGCATACAGCGAGCTCCAGACCGACCGGAAAACCTTTTCCATGGGTGAATCCGTCAATATCCGCGTCACGGTGGCCAATAAAGGGCCGTACGACGGGGAGGAAGTCGTACAACTCTACGTGCGCGACCGCGTGGGCAGCATCACCCGCCCCTTGCGCGAACTGAAAGGCTTCCAAAAAGTCCTGTTGAAAAATGGGGAGAGCAAAACCCTCACCTTTACCTTGCACTCCGACGACCTGCGCTTTTACCACAACGACCTCCAGTTCCGCGCAGAACCCGGGTGGTTTGACCTCTTTGTCGGCGGTAGTTCCGAGGCCAGCCTCAGCACCGCTATTGAATTGAAATAACCCTCTAATTGGAACCACTATACCATGAAAGCTAACAGCAGCCATATTACCTGCTTTCGGTATCTCCCCTTCCTGTTTGTATTCCTTTTTAGCCAAAGCCTGCTCGCCCAGGTAGCCGTAAAAGGAAAAGTAACGGATGAGAACCGGGAACCCCTCATCGGGGTCAATATCCTCATCAAAAACTCCACAGAAGGAACGGTAACCGACCTGGACGGCAACTTTCAACTAAACGTGGCAGACCCCAATGCCACGCTCGTCTTCAGCTACACCGGCTACAGCAACCAGGAAATCCTGCTCAAAGGACAGACTGAGCTCAACGTGGTCATGCGCGAAGAATCCCAGTTGCTCAACGAGGTCGTGGTCGTGGGGTACGGCACCCAGCGCAAAAGCGATCTCACCGGTTCCGTGGCCAGCGTCAAATCGGAAGAGCTCAAAAAATTCGCTGCCGCTAACGTAGCCCAGGCCCTGCAGGGCAAAATATCCGGTGTGCAGGTCACGGCCGGGAGCGGGCGCCCCGGCGAAGCCCCCGTCATCCGCATCCGGGGCACCGGTACGCTGAACAACGCCAGCCCTATCTACGTCGTGGATGGGCTCATCCTGGACAACATAGACTTCCTCAACCCCAACGATATCGAGCGCATGGAAGTGCTGAAGGATGCCTCCGCTGCCGCTATCTACGGGACGCGCGGGGCCAACGGCGTCATCCTCATCACCACCAAAAAAGGGACCCGTGGCCAACGGGCGCGCTTCAGCCTCAATTCCTACTACGGCACCCAGGAGGTAGCCCGCAAAATTGACCTGGCCAACGGAACGGAATACGCGCAGTTGGTCAATGAATTCAACCTGAACGCAGGGGGCAAACCCACCTATCCGGATCCAACCGTCTTTGGAGAGGGTACCGACTGGCAGGACGTCATCTTCCGCGACGCCCCCATCCAAAACGTCAACCTGAACATCAACGGCGGGTCGGAAGCTATGACCTACAGCATCAGCGGCGATGCGTTCCTGCAAGACGGTATTATCGAATCTTCCTACTACAAACGCTACTCGCTGCGCGTAAACAACGAATACAACCTCGTGAAAGGGTTGAAACTGGGCCATAACCTAGCTTTCATCGCCAACCGGGGCAACAACGAGCCCGGCGGTATCGTCTTCAACGCGTATGCCGCCGACCCCCGCGTAGCCGCTGTGGACAGCTTGGGCAAATTCGGCAGTACCTCCTTCACCTCGAACGTGAGCAACCCCGCCGCCCAGCTCAAATACAACAGCTACAACCGCTATTACGGCCAGCAATTCAATGGCAACTTGTTCACAGAGGTCTATCCGCTCAAAAACCTGACGCTGCGCAGCAGCCTCGGGTTCAACCTGATCAACAGCCGGGGAAAAAGTTTTGAGCCCAAATTCGAAGTGGACAACCGCCAGCGCAACCCCAACAGCCGGGTCAATACCGAAATGTCGCGCGCCTACGACTGGCAATGGGAAAATACCATCAACTACGCCAAAGATTTCGGCAAACACCGCGTCAACGCCCTGGCCGGGTTTACGCGGCAAGCCCGCGGGGGCGAGGTCATCGGCGGCGCCCGCCTAAACCTCATCGGCGATACCGAAGAGTTCTTCTACCTCAATTCAGGCGATAGCGAAACCGCTACCAACTACAGCTACGGGTTCACCCCCGAACGGTACGAGTCGGTGCTGTTCCGCGGCAACTATTCGTTCAAAGAGCGCTACCTGCTCACCGCAACCTGGCGCCGCGACGGCTCCTCCAAGTTTGGCTCCGAACGCCGATACGGCAGTTTCCCATCCCTCGCCCTTGCCTGGCGCGTTACGGAAGAGGCCTTCCTGAAAAACCAGAACGTCATTGACAACCTCAAGCTGCGGGCCAGTTGGGGGCGCTTGGGCAACGATAAGTTCCCATCCAATGCAGCCATCCCCACCGTTACCAACAACCTGAGCGCCGTGTTTGGCATCCAGGAACGCCTGTTGTTCGGCGCGTCTGTGATCAGTTTGGCCAACCCCTTGCTGCAATGGGAAGAAACGACCAGCTCCAACGTCGGCTTCGAACTCGGCGTCCTCGACAACCGCCTGACCCTGGAAATGGACTACTACCAACGGAAAAGCGAGAAAATCCTCGTCCCGGTACCGATACCCGATTATGTGGGCAGCGCGTCCGACCCCTACGTCAACGCCGCCGATGTGGTCAACTCAGGCCTGGATTTCACCCTAAACTACGCTAGCAAAGCGAAGAAATTCAACTACCGCATCGGCGTATTAGGCTCTACCGTGACCAACGAGGTACTGGCCCTCGGCACCGGCCAGGATACCATCCCCGATGTGGCCATCACAGGCGAATTTGCCACCCTCACCACCATCGGCAGGCCCATCGGTAGTTTCTATGGGTACAAAGTGGCAGGCGTCTATCAAAATGCTGAAGAAGTAAAACAATACCCCAGCCAACAAGCCGTCAAACCCGGCGACCTGCGCTTTGAAGACATCAACGGGGATGGCATTATCAACAGCCAGGACCGCACCTTCCTGGGCAGCCCGATCCCTAAGTTTATCTTCGGGCTCAGCCTCGCCCTGGAATATGCCGGATTTGACCTATCCGCCGATGTCAACGGCGTGAGCGGCAACAAAATCCTCAATTCCAAAAAAATGGCCCGGGGCTTCGGCCTGCCCAACTACGAAGCCTCTTTCCTAGACCGCTGGACCGGCCCGGGAAGCAGCAATACCGAACCGCGCATCATGAACGGAGGCTACCCCAACTTCTCCGTCTCCACCAACTATATCGAAGACGGCTCCTTCATCCGCCTACGAAGCGTGGCCCTGGGATACACCGTCCCTCCAAAACTGCTGAAAAAAGTATATTTGGGCAGCCTGCGGGCCTATGTCAGCGCCAATAACCTCCAGACCTGGACCCGCTATTCCGGCTATTCCCCTGAAATCGGCAGCGGTGCGGTGACCCGAGTCGGGATTGACGGCGGGATCTATCCTATTGCCAAAACTATATTATTTGGCCTACAGGTTGGTTTTTAATTTTTATTTTAAAAAAATGCATAAAAACAAATATAAAATGGCCACTCGATTGCTCACCCTCCGAATCCTGGTACTGGCCCTTGTGCTTGCCAGTGCCCCTGCCTGTGAGGACTCCGGATTTTTAGATGTAAAACCGCAAGGGGTCATCAACGCCGGCAATTACTTCCAGACCAGCGACCATGCCGTCTGGGCCACCAACGCCGTGTACAACCAGCTCCGCACCTGGAGCCTGACCGCCTTCCCCTGGCTGGCCATGACCGATATCGTTTCCGACGACGCGACCAAAGGCAGCTTCCCCGCCGACGCACAGCGCCTCACCACGTTCGACGAGTTCACGTACGACGCCCGCTTTCCGGAGGATGTCCGCGCCACCTGGCAAGGGCACTACCAGGGTATCTTCCGCGCCAACATCGCCATCGAGGGCATCCCCAAAGTTCCCTCGATGAACGAAGCCCTACGCCAGCGCTTGTTAGGGGAGGCAAAGTTCCTGCGCGCCCACTTCTACTTCAACCTGGTGCGCTGGTTTGGCGACGTTCCGCTGGTGCTCACACCGCTCCGGCAAGATGAGTTTTATACGCAGAAACGCATCCCCGTCAAAGAGGTCTATGCACAAATCATCAAAGACCTCAGCGAAGCCCTGCCCGCCGTACCGGAAAAATCGGCGTACGACCCCAGCGATATGGGCCGTATCACCAAGGGGGCTGTCCGGGGAATCCTGGCAAAGGTCTATCTCACCCTCAAAGATTACCCCAATGCCGAAAAATACGCCCTCGAAGTCGTCAACTCCAAAGAATACACCCTGTTGCCAGATTTCAGCAAAATATTCCTGCCAGAAGGCGAAAACTCCAGCGAGTCGGTATGGGAAGTACAAGCTACCGCACTCGAAGACACCTACGCAGGCTCTACCCCCTGGAACATGGTACAGGGCGTGCGCGGCGACCCCAACCTCGGCTGGGGCTTCAACCTTCCTTCCGATGACCTCGTCCGCTCCTTCGAGCGCGGCGACCCCCGCCGCGACGCTACGGTGTTAGAAGTAGGCGAAGCACTACCCGACGGCTCCTACACCGTTCAGGACAACAAAGAGATGGAGGGCGAACGCTACAACCAGAAAGCCTGGACACCTGACCACGCATTGCTGCAGGACAATGGCCCGAGCAACCTCCGCATGTTGCGCTATGCCGATGTGCTGCTCATCGCCGCGGAAGCCCTCAACGAAAACGGAAAAGCCCAGGAAGCACTCGTCCACCTCAACGCGGTGCGCAAGCGCGCCCGCGGTACCCGCAATGTACTGCCCGATATCACCCTGACCAACAAAGACCAGCTCCGCGATGCCATCTGGCGCGAACGCCGCTCCGAACTCGCCATGGAACAACAGCGCTGGTTCGACCTGGTGCGCACCGGCCGCGCTGCCCCGGTTATGAAAGCCCATGGCAAAAATTTTGTGGCAGGAAAACACGAGCTCTTCCCCATCCCACAAACGGAAATCGCCCTTAGTGCCGGGAATATCGCACAGAATCCGGGATATTAATGCCCGGTACCGCTTTTTCAAACGGGAGCCCTTGTCTGTCAAAACGATACAGACAAGGGCTCCTACATTTACCGTGTGAACGAACTCCCGGACGCCTTATCCGTATCCCAACGTCAGCGCAACCGCACGGCAGGTTGCGATAGGATCTCCCGCTCCCCTTTGTAAACGGTCAAAAAGGCTTGTGGACTGTCTTTTTCGCCCAACAGGATAATCGAGCAAACATAGCGATACTCGCCGCTTTGGAATACGTAGCGGTGGTTGCCCCCACTGCCGTCGGGCTCAAAAGTGCCGTTTTTCAGGACAAGCTCGGGTTTGTCGGATACGGCTGAGGTTATCCGCCAGGAAGCATAGCGATAGCCCCCCTCCGCCAACTCGTCTATGCGAACCCTGAACTTTGCCGTTTCCAGGACACAGACCGGTCGCATAAACTCTCGGATAGACACATGCAGGCCCTTTTTATCGGCTTCCACCAGCGCATTCCGCATCTGTTTTTCTGCCGCAGATTGATAGTTTACCGCAATGAGCTTCCCTTCGCTGTCGAGCCAGACTTCCCCGTCGCCCAACATATACCCCTTTTCCCCCATCGCCGACCAGTCCACGGATGGTTTAGAACCGGCTATCTTGGACAGCAGCGTTTCATCAAAAATATCGTTGAACCGTTTTAGAAAGTCCCCTTTCGTCGTAACCGGTGGCAAAGGATATTGGCGGTTGAGCGGGAACAGTGTCCGGGCAGCGATTTTTTCTTTGCTGACGGGCTTGAAGGCCCCCATAAAGTCCAAAACGATCCTATGCTGCCGGGCATCTGATATGCCCTGTGAAAAAGCCACTACAAGGTAAGCAGCGAACCAAATGGATAACCCTATTTTTTTCATATTGCAAAAGTTGGATTTGTATGCTTCGGTACGCTTGCAATATTTTGAAGACTTGCGATTAAATCCTATTTTTGGTTCGATAAAATGATTTGGTATCCAACAATTTAACATAATGTCCGAAAAAACAGCCACCATACTGGGCGCCAGCGGCCTCATCGGCAGCTTCTTACTTGATTTTTTACAACGCGACGACTACTACACCCATGTCCGCGTGCTGAGCCGAAGGCCCCTTTCTTTTTCAAACCCCAAAATAGACGTCGTCGTGCTGGATTTTTCGGATGAGACAGCGTTCAAAAAGGCTATTACTGGCAGCGATGTCGTTTTTTGTACCGTGGGCACTACGCTCAAAAATGTCAAGGGAGACCTCGTCGCGTATAGAAAGGTAGATTACGATATTCCCGCAAATGCGGCCAAATTTTGCGCAGAAACCGGGTGCAGCCAATTCCTTTTGGTCACCTCGGTAGGGGCCAATGCCAAAAGCAGCAATTTTTATATCCAATTGAAAGGCGCGGCCGAAGAGGCCGTGTGTTCCCAGGGTATCCCTAGTGTCGGTATCCTGCGCCCCTCTATGTTGTTGGGCAAACGAAACGAATCCCGACCGGCTGAATACCTCGGACAGGTACTCATGCGGGCTTTTTCCTTCCTCATCCCCTCTATCTGGAAGCCGATTGATGCGCGGGATGTCGCAAAAGCTATGCTCGCCCTTTCCAAAAAGGAGGAGCCCGGAACCCGCCACTACTACTACCAGGACTTGATGCAGGCAGCAAGCAAATAGAATACCAGAGTCAATACGGGAAAGCAATATGAACAACCGGGCCAGAAAACTCTTTTGTACCGCAATCATAGGATTCCTTCCCCTTGCCTTTCTGTATGGGCAACGCGTTGCGGGCATCAACCTCAGCAGCGTGGAGGATTGGTCCACCGAACTAGTGTTTACGAACGCCTTCAAGCAGTCGAGGGAGTGGATTGTGCACGAAACCCAGGCCGGCGCTCCCTGGGAAAGTAGCGCTAACATCCCGCTGTTGCCCAATGGTTACCCTCAGGAAGTGCCCTACCAAAATGGGGGCGTCTCCCTGGCCGTTCGCACGCTGATGTTATGGGATATCGGCACATACCCCGGTGGCAACTACCGCCTCGTCGTCACCGGAACCGGAAGGGTACGGCTTTGGGGCGCCGCCTCCGGGACCTTCCAATGCCCGGTCAATACCCTGGTCTCGGTCAACCCCGCCAATGGGGGTGTCGCACTGGAAATCGAACAATCCAATGCCGCTGACCCTATCCGCGACATAAAATTCATTTTCCCCCAGTACGTGAACACCTATCAAAACCAGGAATTCAGCTCCGAGATCCTGGATTTCATAAGCGATTTCCAGACCCTGCGCTTCATGGACTGGGCCAAAACCAATGGCTCCTCCGTAGTATCCTGGGCAGACCGGACGCCCTCCGATTACTATACCCAGGCCAAATCGAGCGGTGCATCCTGGGAAAAAGCCATTCGGCTCTGCAATACGGCCTCCAAAAACGCCTGGATCAACATACCCCACCAAGCCGATGACGCATACGTCCAGCAGTTGGCTATCTTGTTCCGCGACAGCTTGAACCCCAATTTGAAGATCTACCTGGAATACAGCAACGAACTCTGGAACGGTGCCTTTTCGCAGCAAAGCTATGCCGCCGCTGCCGCCCAAGCGCTCGGGTACAGCGGCCAATCCTGGGAACGCGCCTGGAAATACACCGCCAAACGCTCCGCAGATGTGTTCCATATCTTCGGTACCGTCTTCGGCTCCACCCAGCGCCTGGTACGGGTCATCCCCTCCCAGGCAGCAAATAGCTGGCTCAGCAATGAAATCATTACTTTTTTCAAAAGTGCCCAGTACAACCCCAATCAGGTAGGCGCAGATGCCCTGGCCATCGCCCCTTATTTCGGAAACGAAGTAGCTGACCAAATCGCCAGCCAGGGCCTCGTCAACAGCATCACCGTCCCACAGATCATAACGAGGCTCCGCAACTCCCTATCCGATGCCTACACCTGGATGCAAGACCAGAAAGCCGTGGCCGACCAGCACAACCTGAAACTAGTGGCCTACGAGTGTGGCGCCCATTTGGTCGCTACCGGAAACAATACCAATAACAATACCCTCACCAACAAGCTCATCAGCGCCAACCGGGACACCGCCCTGCAGCGCATGTACTGCGACTACAGCGACTACTGGTACCAAACGACCCAGGGCGATTTGTTTTGCTATTTTTCATCGCACGGCCTTTACTCCCGCTGGGGTAGTTGGGGCTTGAAAGAGACGATGACCGACACCTCGGCCCCGCGCTACCTCGCGCTTCAGCAATGCGTGTTCTCCAGCACCCCTACTGGGCCGACCCTGTTGTCCTTTACGCCCACTTCTGCATCCACCGGTAGCGCGATACTCCTCAAGGGCACACAACTGACGGGTGCCACTGCAGTGCGCTTTGGGGGGAGCAGCGCCGCTTCTTTCTCGGTAGTAGATGCTGAAACCATCCTCGCCACGGTGGGTACCGGGGCCTCGGGAGCGGTATCCGTGACTACCCCGGGCGGGACGGCATCCCTGGCCGGGTTTACTTTTTCAAGCACCAGCGCCCCGGGCATCAGCTCATTCTCCCCGGTGGAAGCCCGTGCCGGTGCCACGGTGCGCATCAACGGCAGCAATCTTAGCGGGGCGAGCAGCGTGCGCTTTGGCGGGACGGCTACGGCTTCTTTCATCGTCGTGAACGCTACTACTTTGCTCGCGGTCGTAGGTGCAGGAACCAGTGGGGCCGTCTCGGTCACGACCCCCGGCGGAACGGCTTCCTTGAACGGGTTCACTTTTATCAGCACCCCGACCCCGATTATCCACTCTTTTACCCCACTTTCCGCCCAGAGCGGGCAAACGGTCACCCTGCAGGGGAGCAACTTTAGCGGGGCGAGCAGTGTGCGCTTTGGCGGGGTCGCCGCAACGTCTTTCAGCGTGCAGAGTGCTACGACCATGACCGCCATTGTCGGAGCAGGGGCCAGTGGAACCGTATCGGTCACGACCCCTGGCGGAACCGCCTCGCGCACGGGCTTTGCGTTCATATCCAACCAAGTACCTTCCATATCATCTTTTTCGCCTAACTCGGCGATGCGGGGACGTTCTGTATTGATCAGCGGCAACCACCTTTCCGGAGCGTCCTCTGTGCATTTTGGAGAGGTGCCCGCTGCGTCGTTCACCGTGTTGAACGCTACCACGCTCGTCGCAGTGGTCGGATCGGGGGCTACGGGGAGTGTACGGGTGAGTACCCCTGCCGGCAGTGCTTCGATGGCAGGTTTTACCTTTCTCGTCACCGGCACGCCGACGATAAGCTCTTTTACGCCCGGCTCCGCCACTACCGGGGCGACCGTTCAAATAAACGGGACCAATTTTTCGGGAACGACGAGCGTATCCCTGGGAGGGGTGCCTGCTGCCTCCTTCAAAGTCAATAGCCCCACCAGTATCACGGCGGTGGTCGGGGCAGGGGCCAGCGGTAATATTTCTGTAACCACGCCCGGCGGGACAGCCTCCCTCGCCGGGTTCACGTACACCGTTCCACCCACGCCTACCCTCAGCGGGTTCACCCCTGCCTCCGCACGACAAGGACAGGTGGTTCAGATTAGCGGCAACCACTTGCGGGGTGCTACCAGCGTGCGGTTTGGGACCACTGAGGCGGCAGCTTTTTCGGTCATCAGCGCAAACAGCATCACCGCAGTAGTCGGGAGCGGCAGCAGCGGCACCCTGTCCGTGAGCACGCCGGGTGGGACGGCAACGATCAGCGGTTTCGGCTTCCTCACTAGCTCTGCCCCGGTCATTTCTTCGTTCAGCCCTGCCTCCGCGCAGAGCGGACAGGCCGTTCTTATCAGAGGTGCGCATTTTAAGTCGCCTATCCGGGTATATTTTGGTGGGGTAGCCGCCCGTTCCCTGGCCCTCCTGGATTCGACGACCCTAATAGCCGTGGTAGGTAACGGGGCAAGCGGCAACATATCGGTGACGACCAATGCCGGAACCGCTGTCTCCACCGGTTTTACCTTTCTAAACACGCCCCTCGTACAGCCCAAAGAAAGCCCGGGCACACCCCCCCCTCCGTATGCCTGGTCGGCGGATGGGTACACAGAACAACGGGTACCACTGCCCCCGCCCTCTGGCTATGTCCCATTCTTGCTCTAC
>JBEGMH010000305.1:0-15060 GCA_041183125.1 Bacteroidota bacterium
GGCCAAGAGCAGCGCTGCGAACAGGATGGTTTTTCTCATGGAAAAAAATTTAGCGTGTAGAAAACGATTACTCTACCCAATCGGCTAAGAAGACGTTGGTATCCTGTCCGCCCCCGTTGAAGCGATTGGAAGCGAACACGAACTTTTTGCCGTCGGGGGAAAACATCGGGAATCCGTCGAACACTTTGTCGAACGTGATCTGTTGGAGGCCGGAGCCGTCCAGGTTGATAGCAAACAAGTTGAACACCCTTCCGCCCGGCAGGTGGTGGTTGGTGGTAAAGATGATTTTGTTGCCCGAGGGGTGAAAGAAGGGCGCCCAGTTGGCCTTGCCGAGCTTAGTGATCTGCCTAAGGTCGGAGCCGTCCACGTTGCAGGTAAAGATTTCGAGGTCGGTGGGCTGTACCAGGCCTTTGGCCAACAGTTCTTTATAGGAAGCGACCGCTTCCGGGGTTTTGGGCCGGGATGCGCGGAACACCAGTTTTTTGCTGTCGGGCGAGAAGAAAGCGCCCCCGTCGTAGCCCAATTCGAAGGTGATTTGACGCTGGTTGCTGCCGTCTATGTCCATGGTCCACAGCTCCAGGTCGCCGCTGCGGGTGGAGGTGAACACGATTTTTTTTCCGTCTGGGGAGACGGTCGCTTCGGCGTCGTAGCCGGGTGCATCGGTCAGTTGCCGGAGGACCTTGCCTTTTTTGTTGGCCACGAAGATATCGTAGGTGTCGTAGATTCCCCAGACGTACTTTCCGCCCACGACGCGGGGCGTTTCCGGACATTTATCGGCGCCCAGATGGGTAGAGGCATAGAGGACGGTCTTGTCGGCGGGCATGAAGTAGGAGCAGGTCGTACGCCCTTTGCCTGTGCTGATGCGCGGCGGCTGTTTCCCCTGTGTCCCCATCAGCGACATGAGGTGGATCTGGTCGCACTGGTTGCCCCAACCTGAAAAATCCGACTGAAACACCAGGGATTTCCCGTCGAAGCTGAAGTACGCCTCCGCGTTGTTCCCGCCAAAGGTCAGTTGTTTGAGGTTGCGCAAGTGGGTTTCGCCGGGGTAGCGCAGGGAATCGGCCGGCAGAGGCTGCTCCACAGGCAACAGCGCGCGGGACGGCAGGGTCGGAAAGGCCCACAACAACGCGCTGCACAGAGATACGATGATTGAATACATGACACGATGTAAAAAGGTGATGAAAAAATACCGAGGCCAGCCGCCCCAAAAATAGGGCTTTTTTCCAGATGTGATTTGTTTTTGAGACCACCCCGGCCACACGGCTGGCCTACAAGCACTGGAAGATATGCTTCTATTTGGCAATCTGCCTATTGCGATGTGTCAGATTATCGTCAAAACAAAAACCCTTGAAAAGAAGTTGCGCCCGGGCCAGTTTGGCACGGTATTGGGAAAGACTTGTTACGAGGGCTCAGCGAGCAGGAAAAAAAGTGGCTTTTTATCCACACCGGCTTTTAAAAGCACGACGTGGGCGGAAAAAATCCTTTTGACCCTTCGATGATCCCCCTCGCCATAAGTCCATTACGTCGTCCATCTTCTACGAAAAGCTGATTGCCCGGGGATCGATACCCGGGGATCAGCTTTTTTTATTGGGCTTGTGGCGAGGGGTCAGCCAGGCGGGAAAAAAGGGTCATTTTTTACCCACACGAAGGCTTTTTGAGGGAGTATAGCCATGCTATATGCCCGAAAAAAGGCGCAGTGTGGGTGAAAGAGGGCCTTTTTGGACCTTCGATGATTCCCCTCACTACAAAATCACATCAAACAAAACTTACGAAACTATGCGGAGGAACACACTACTCTGGATACTGCTGTTGTCGTGCGCCCATCTGTCGGCCCAAGACCCCGGGGATGCCGACCGGCGCCAGATCATCGTCAAGCTCAGGAGCGCGCTGCCGCCCCAGAACTTCATTGCCGACTTCTCCACCCACAGCCGTGCCGGTGGGGGGGTCTGGATCGAGAAACAACTGAGCAAGACCCAAAACATCAGCCTGCTGCGCTACGATACGTCCACCATAGGCCCGGATGAGCTCCTCAAAGAGCTCGCGGCTTTCCCGGACGTCGAAAGCGCGCACTTCGACTACGTCCTCGAAACCCGCCAGGGCCCCAATGACCCCGACGTATCCGAACAGTGGGGGGTCTTCGCTATCGGTGCCGATAAAGCCTGGGGCCTCACCACGGGCGGCCTCACCACCCAGGGCGACACCATCGTCGTAGCCATACTCGACAGCGGGTTCGACGTGCTGCACGAGGACTTGCGCGAAAACGTCTGGAAGAACCATGCCGAAACCTTTGGCGACCGCATTGACAACGACAACAACGGCTATGTGGACGACTTCATGGGCTGGAACTTCATCACCAACTCCCCTATGCACATGTCCGACCAGCACGGCCACTCCGTCGCGGGCATCATCGGGGCCAGAGGCAACAACCAAAAGGGCGTGGCCGGTATCAACTGGAATATCAAGCTCATGCTGTTGGAGACGCGCATGGTCAGCGACATCATCGCTGCATACGAATACATCATAGACCAACGCGAGCGGTACAATGCGTCGAATGGTAAGTCCGGTGCTTTCGTCGTCGCCACCAACGCTTCTTTTGGCGTCAACCGCGTGTTCTGCGAGCAGCAGCCTGCCTGGGGCAAAATTTATGAGCGGCTCGGTGCCGCCGGCATCCTCACCGCTGCCGGTGCTGCCAACAACGCCTGGGACGTGGACCAGGTAGGCGATATGCCCACTACCTGCCCCAGCGAATTCCTGCTCACCGTGCTCAATACCAATGCCAACGACGAGCGCTACTACGGCTCCGCTTTTGGCCGCAAATCCATAGATATGGGCGCGCCCGGCCAAAATTCCTACACGACCAAACCCTTCAACAGCTATGGTTCGTTCAACGGGAACTCGGCGGCTGCACCCCATTTGGCCGGGGCCATCGCCCTGCTCTACGCCATGCCCTGCGGAAATATCGGCCGGGAGGCGCTGCGCTACCCCAAGGAAACGGCGCTCAAAGTGCGCCAGGCCCTGCTGTCGGGCGTGGACCTCAGCACGGCCTTGTCGGCCGTCACCGCGACAGGAGGCAGGCTCAACGTCTTCAACAGCCTCAACCTGCTCATGGAGAAATGCCGCGACCCCAAAGAGGTCGGGGCAGCGGTCACCGTATTCCCCAACCCTGCCCAAAGCAGCCTGTTCCTCGATTTCGTGACCCCTGCGGGCAAAGCTTCTTCCCTCAAAATCTTCAACGCCCTCGGGCAGCCCATGCTCGTGCGCATGTACCCGCCCGGCCGTGCGGATGAGATCCAGACCGAGGAAATCCCCGTAGAGTGCTGGAGCCCAGGGTCTTACTTCGTGCAGATTAAACGCGGCAACGAGGTCGTCAACCGGGTGGTATCGGTGCAATAAGCAAACCGACTGCCCCGGGGCAGCCGCGCCGGGGCAGTCGGTTTGCCAAATATTTTTACAAAAAAACTAAAAATCCCTTTTGAAAAAAGAAAAGCACGCTTATCTTTGCATCCGCATTTAGCAAACGCACGATGGCTCCGTAGCTCAATTGGATAGAGCATCTGACTACGGATCAGAAGGTTAAAGGTTCGAATCCTTTCGGAGTCACTACCACAAAAAAAGTACAAGCGAATATTTGGAGGCATACCGCCCAGGTTGTGTGCTTCCAAAAGCCAAAATTCAAAGGCCGTCATGTCAAAAGTATGTCAGTTAACGGGCAAGCGCCCGATCAGCGGAAACAACGTATCCCACTCCAACCGGAAAACACGCCGCCGCTTTCTGCCCAACCTGCAAACGAAGCGCTTCTTCATCCCTGAGACGGGCGAATGGGTGACCCTGAAGATCTCTATGAAAGCGCTGCGCACCATTGACAAACTGGGTATCCACCAATACCTGAAAAACCTGGCAGCCAAGGGGGTACGCCACGGTGTGAACTTGTAGTCCCCCTTTTTCAATCGTTTACGATTCAACTTTTTTCAAAATGGCAAAGAAGAGCAAAGGCAACCGCATCCTCATCATATTAGAGTGTACCGAGCACAAGAAAAGCGGTATGGCGGGCACGTCGCGTTACGTAACGGAGAAAAACCGCAAAAATACCCCTGACCGCCTCGAACTGACGAAGTACAACCCCGTTCTGAAGCGTAGGACGGTGCACCGCGAGATAAAATAATCGCCCGTATGGGAACTTTACAAAGCTGCCTACCGTTTTACATGGATTGAACGGCTTTTACTTACACTGATTAAAACACATTGCCATGGCAAAGGTATCAAAGAACGCAAAAGTAGCCCAGCGCGGTGCGAACGCAGGCTCCGGTAAGGATTTCATAAAGATCGTCGTCAGCGTCAAAGACCAAAAGACGGGGAACTACAGCTACAAGGTACAAATGGTACACAAGGACAAAAAGGATGAGTTCCTGTCCAAGTTGAAATAAGTCCATTTTTTCCTTTCCTGAAAATAGGCTTTCTTCTACGATGGGGAAAGCCTATTTTTGTTTTTCGGAAATTCCTAACGCATAACGCCACTACACTATGAGCTTATTCGGAAACCTGTTTTCGAAAAAAAACAAAGAAGACCTCGACAAAGGGCTGGAAAAGACTAAAACCAGCCTCTTTTCCCAGCTTTCCCGCGCCATCGCCGGCAAATCCACCGTGGACGAAGAAGTGCTCGACAACCTCGAACAGCTCCTCATCTCCGCTGATGTCGGCGCCGATACGACGTTCAAAATCATCGCCCGCATAGAAGCGCGCGTGGCCCGCGACAAATACATGAACGCATCGGAGCTCCAGCATATCCTCCAGGACGAAATTGCCCGCCTCTTAGCCGAGAACCGCACCGAAAATACGGAGGGCTTCACCGCCCCCGCCGGCGTGAAACCCTATGTCATCATGGTCGTTGGCGTCAATGGGGTCGGGAAAACCACCACGATCGGCAAACTGGCCTACCAGTTCACCCAGCAGGGTAAAAAAGTGGTCCTCGGCGCAGGCGATACCTTCCGCGCCGCCGCCGTCGAACAGCTCAAGATATGGTCCGAACGCGTCGGGTGCGCGTTCTACGACAAAGGTATGCAGGCCGACCCCGCCGCCGTCGCTTTCGAAACCGTACAATACGCCCTCAAAAACGACTGCGACGTCGTCATCATAGATACCGCCGGACGACTACACACCAAACTGCACCTCATGCAGGAACTCACCAAAATAAAACGCTCTATCGGCAAAAAACTGGAAGGCGCCCCCCACGATGTCCTCCTGGTACTAGACGCCACTACCGGCCAAAATGCCATCGAACAAGCCCGCCGCTTCACCGAAGCGACCGAGGTCAGTGCCCTGGCGCTGACCAAACTCGACGGGACAGCCAAAGGCGGTGTCGCGATCGGCATCTCCGACCAGTTCAAAATCCCCATCCGCTATATCGGGGTCGGCGAAGGGATCGAACAGTTGCAGCCCTTCCAAAAGGAGCACTTCGTACAGGCCCTCTTCCAAGCCTGACCCCTCAGATCCCTACTGCTTTAGACCCATACAAGCGCAACCAGGCCCCGGCTTTATACGTATTAAGGTGTAAGACAAAATAATATATCTCTTTTTTTTTCGTTCAAGCTCCAAATTGAACACACCCTCGCAAATACTTGTACCATGGCAACTTCCCTGCGCATCTTGCTCCTCACGGCGATTTTTTCCACCTGCTCTGCCTCCGTTTTTGGCCAGGACAGCGAAATCGGCTGGGCGAACTATTATTCCGACTACTACCAGGGGCGCGCCACTGCGTACGGGGAGATCTACGACCGCGCCCAGCTGAGTTGCGCCCATAAAAGCTACCCCGCCGGCACCCTGCTCCGGGTAACCCGCATGGACAGCCGCCGCAGCGTCATCGTGCGGGTGAACGACAAAGGACCGATCGCCGAGGGCTTCCTCGTCACCCTGTCCCTGGAAGGGGCCTTGTCGCTGGGTATGGAGCAGACCGGAAAAGCACGGGTATTGGTAGAGCCGGTAGGCTTCGCCCAAAACCCACAGCCCGTCACCAGCAATTCGTATTCCCGCTACGAAAGCCCAGATGCCTACGACCAGAGCCTAATCCCCCGCAATCCGTATGCAGCTACCGCCCCGGGCACAGCCAACCCCTATCCGCTGAACAGAACCGCGCTGATGCCCAGGACCAACTCTGCCGCCCCCGCTACCGAAACCGTGGTGCAAAACCCGTACAACCCCTATAACCCATATACTACTGATTATCAAAATGTTAATATGACGAATACCTATCCGCCTGCCTCGGGTCCCACTGGATATGAGTATCCGGTCAATACCGCCCCGGCAGATATGGCCTCCCGCTCCCCGTTCGCCGCAAGCACCCGGACCAGCGGCTTCGGGATCCAGCTGGGAGCATACAGCAGCAAGGAAAATGCGGAGCGCCAGGCACAAGCCGTTCAGGTCCTCGGCATTGGGGACGTATTTGTGGTGCCGGGCACCAGCAGTAACGGGGTGGTATACAGAGTCATTGCAGGGGCAGCCGGCACCCGCCCTGAAGCGGAGGCCTATCGCCGCCAACTCGTGGCCCAATTCCGGCTGTCCGGTTTCATCGTCGAGTTTTAAGCCGATACCCTGCTAATGCTTGCCCAGGTACTTCGCGGGAATGGGGTTATCCGGCGTCTCGCTGTTCCAGAGGATGTTCACGATCCAAAAACGTCCATCTTTTTGGATGAGCTGAATAGAGTTGATGCCCCTGGAAAAAACCTCCCCTTGCTCTTCCCTGCGGCTCTCATACGTGCTGAGCACATGGACCATGTCGCCGTATTGCTCGGAAACCCGGCCAATTTCGCGCTCGAAAAACCCGTTTTGCTCAAAATTAGGCCCGGTGTTGCGGATATAGTCCTCAATAGCCATCGTGTTGAAGCGCGGGTTGCCCTCCCGGTCTTTTCCCAAAGCATTCAAGCGTGCCTCCGGACGGAACAGCGCCCGGAACGTGTTCCAATCCCTGCGCTGGCCTGCCGGGCCGGAAATGACCTGGTACAACACCCCTATCACCCCATCCACTGAACGGAACTCCGCCGGAGAGGTCATGGTAATGGATTGCCCCGATGCGAAAAACGGTCCCCATCCCAACAGCACGACAATTGCATTTCGCCACATCTTTTTCATAGAATCTGTAAACCTTTTTACCTCAGGTCGCTTAAAACCTGACGATTTTGTGAATATTTGTATTCCGCACGTGAATAACCGCTCCTTATGGCAATGCTCCGCGCCCTTTTGCACAAACTACTGCAAGGCCTCGACGACGCTTTCGACGCCCTGCGCTTCCAGATGCTGCAGGTAGCGGTCCGGAGCGGTATAAACCTCCCGGTAAAAATAGCTACCTATCGCGGATTTGGCCGCACAGACCGCATTTTTTTACAGGGAAGGGTGCTGATTCGAAAATCCATCCGCAACCGGCCTTTACAAAATGCCTGGCACCAGTTGTTAGACACCTACCGCCGGCTCGACAGCAGTGAAATCCCGCATGCCCGCCTGCACATATACATTGGGGACCACTGTTTTGAAACCCTCACCGACAAAGAGGGCTATTTCACCCTGTCGGAAGATATACACCCCCCTCTCGACACCCAAGTGGCACACTGGGTACCTGTGCGTGTCGAGCTGATAGAGACCCCCTGGGGCCCGCACCCTGCCAAAGCCCGGACCAAGATCCTCATCCCGCCCCCAGAAGCCCGGTTTGGGGTAATCACCGATATTGACGATACCATTATCCATACAGGGGTGACCTCCCCCCTGAAATGGGAAGTGCTCTACAACACGTTGTTCAAAAGCCCGGCCCGGCGCAAGGTCTTCGATGAGGTCGCCGCGTTTTTCCGCGCCTTGCGCCAAGGACCCGATGGAGAAGGGTTCAACCCTGTTTTTTACGTCTCCAACAGCCCCCGCAACTTTCACAGTATGGTCAAAAAGTACCTGCGGATACACAAACTGCCCAAGGGGCCCCTGCTTTTGCGGGACATAGGCATACCCTACAAACTACACGCCCGGACCATCGGCCACAAAGCCGATGCTATCCTGCGCATCCTGGAAACATACCCCAAGCTGCCTTTCGTGCTCATCGGCGACAGCGGGGAGAAGGATCCCTATCTATACCACGAAATCGCCCTCAAGCTGCCGGGGAGGATCCGGGCGATTTTTATCCGCGATGTACAACACGCCCGGCGGCGCAGCAAGCTCCAGCCCTTGCTCTAACAAGCGGACACCCCCCCTATCCGGCTTTTTGATTCCTACACCCAGGCCGCGAGCCTGGCCGCGATGGAAGGGCTTCTCAACCTCCACCTCTTCCGGCAACTGCAATCCGAGGGGAAGCCGTAGACTTTCCCGCCGTCGCTCAGAGGAGCAACGCTATTTTTCCGGTATTCCGGTTTTCCTCCATATACCGGTGGGCCTGGGCTACTTCCTCCAGGGGAAACGTACAATCCAGTACGGGGTGCAAAGTCCCCTCGGCAAAACGGGGCCATGCAAACGCGTATAAGTCCTGCACCAAGCGCTCCTTGTACGCCCGGTCGCGGTTCCGCAGCGTGGAGCCGTGGAGGTTCAGGCGTTTGCCCAATACCAGGCGCAAATCGAGGGATTCGGCCACTGCGCCGCCCATCATGGCCAACAAGACCATGCGCCCATCCGTGCGCAACACCTGGAGGTTCTGGTGGAGGTAGGGTGCCCCGATACAGTCCAACAGCACATCTACCCCTCCACCGGGGCGGGAGGCGTCCAGCAGGGCGGAGAAATCTTCCGTGCGGTAATCTATGCACCCGGCAGCGCCCAATTGCCGGCACAGGTCGTGTTTAGAAGCAGAGGCCGTCACCCAGGGTTCTGCCCCCAATGCGCGGGCGAGTTGAACAGCAGCGGTGCCCACCCCACTTCCCCCGGCGTGGACCAACACGCGCTCCCCGCTTTTCAAAGCACTGATCCACTGCAGGGACTGCCACGCGGTGAGAAAGGCTTCCGGCACCGAAGCCGCTTGTGCCCAGGACCATCCCGGCAGTACGGGCAGGGCCATGTTTTCAGGGATGACGGCGTACTCGGCGTATCCGCCCCCGCCCAGGAGGCTGCAGACGGCATCCCCTACCTTCCATTTCTGTACCCCGGGGCCTGTTTCGGCCACCTCGCCGGCCATCTCTAAGCCCAGGATGCTGCTCTCGCCGGGCGGCGGCGGGTACAGCCCCCTGCGCTGCAGCGTGTCGGCCCGGTTCAGGGCGGTGGCGCGGACCCGTACCAATAGTTCGCCCGGCCCCGGCCGGGGTTGCTCCGTTTCGCCGAGGTACAGCACCTCGGGGCCTCCAAATGCATCGAAAAGAACTGCTTTCATCTGTAAAGTCATATTTTCCGGAAAATTTTCCGTGGAACCCACGGAGGCCTTGCCCGTCTATAACAAGTCGAACAAATGCCCCATCTCTTTCCGCTTCGTTTCCATATAGGCTTTGTTTTCCGCTACGGGAGTGATGACGATAGGCACCCGGCTGAGCACTTCGATACCCGAGTCCTCGAAAGCCTCGATTTTGTCGGGATTGTTGGTGAGCAGGTGGAGCTGGGATACTTGTAAGTCTTTGAGCATCTCCACCGCGATACCGTAGCGGCGGGCATCTACTTCCAGCCCCAGGTGGACATTGGCCGCGACGGTGTCCAGTCCGAGGTCTTGTAGGTTGTACGCCTTCAGTTTATTGATGATGCCTATGCCCCGTCCCTCCTGCCGCAGGTAGAGGACGATACCGCCCACCTCAGCCGTCTGTTCCAAGGCGCGGTGCAGTTGTTCCCCACAGTCGCAGCGTTTTGACCCAAACAGATCGCCGGTGATGCACTCGGAATGGATGCGCACCAGGGTGGGGTGCGCCGGGTCGAACCGTTCGTGAACGAGCGCTAAGTGCGGCATCCACTCCCCTTCCCGGGCGGCAAACGCGATCATCATGAAATTGCCCCAAGGCGTAGGGATCATCGCCTGCGCCTGTCTGCGGATGCCGATAGTCGGTGTGTTTTTTTTCATAACGGTTTCCCGCAACGCAAAAGGGCGTTCCGGGAAAATAGAAGCGCCAAAGGTACGAACTTGTTCGCGAATTTTTGAATTGCCTCCGCACGGATTCCAAGGGCTGGCAGAGGGAGCGATCCGAGGCAGGAAAAAAGCTGTTTTTTGTTTTTTTAGGAAGTATTGTTTTTTACAACATTTTCTTAGTTTTGCCCGACAAAACACCTAATATAAACGACCAAACTGTCGGGAGCATCCCTTGTTCGTTTCCCTACGCTACTGGCTTACAGGCGTTCGCTACGCCATTGGGTTTTCACAAAAAGCCACCCCTCATTATTTGGGAAGAATTTCATTTTTAGGACGCGCATTAAAAATCAATTTTTTTGTAACGAAAAATGGTTTTTGGCATGGGTTTAAAATAATATTTCGCAACGACAAAGCTTCTCACACAGTGCCTCTACTCTCAGCACAGATGATGTACCGGCCGATCCCCCTTATCGTTATGGTATTTATAACTCATTGATAAACAAGAGTGTATTTTATTCATTTAATCAAAATTTTTCCAATGAAAAGACGCTCACTAATCCTGTCGCTCCTGTTGTTCAGCGCGGTGTCGCTGATGGCCCAGCGGGCGATCACAGGTAAGGTCATGGACGAAAAATCCGAGCCGCTCATCGGCGCCTCGATCCTGGTAAAAGGGACAAGTACCGGGACCGTTACCGACGTTGACGGCAGCTTCGAGCTGCAAGCCCCTGCCAACGCGACCACCCTGGTGGTCAGCTACACGGGCTATGCCACGAAAGAAGTGGCCCTCAGCTCTGCCTCTGCCTACACCATCACGCTGGAATCCGAGGCGATCGCGCTGGAAGACGTCGTGGTAGTCGGCTACGGCACCCAGAGCCGCAAAGAACTGACGGGCTCGGTAGCCAAGATTTCCTCCGAGCAGATCGCCCGTCTGCCGGTCACCGGTGTGGACCAGGCGCTGCAGGGCCAGGCCCCCGGCGTACAAGTCACGGCCGCCTCGGGTACGCCCGGCTCTTCGGTATCCATCCGCGTGCGCGGCCCCTCGTCTATCTCTGCCGGCAACCAGCCGCTGTACGTCGTGGACGGTATCCCCGTCAATACGGGCAGCTACTCGCAGATTGGCGTGGGCGGCCAGCAGGTCAACGCCCTGGCCGACCTGAACCCAGCGGACATCGAGTCCATCGAAATCCTGAAAGACGCCGCAGCGGCAGCCATCTACGGCTCCCGCGCCAGCAACGGCGTCGTGCTCATCACGACCAAGCGCGGCAAGCAGCAGAAAACGCAGATCAGCGTCAACAGCTACTACGGCAACCAGGAAGTATGGCGCCGCCTCGAGCCCCTGACCGGCCCGGAATACGTCGGCCTCGTACAGGAGATGGTGCGCGAGCGCTACGGCGCTACCATTAAGCCCAGTGCCCTGGGCCTGCGCAACCTCGACAACGACCCCGCTTCCTACCCGTCCACCAACTGGTTCGACCAAATCTTCCGCACGGCACCGATTTCGCAGACGGACGTGAACTTCGCCGGGGGTACCGATCGGACCAAGTTCTACGTATCGGGTTCCTACTTCAACCAGGACGGTACGATCATCGGCTCCGGCTTCGACCGCTACAGCTTCCGCATCAACCTCGACAACCTGGTCACCGACAACTTCAAGATCGGGGTCAGCACGGGCTTCAGCCGCTCGCACAACAACCGCATCCAGAACGACAACAATATCTACGGCGTATTGAGTACCTCGCTGCTGCTCGGCACCCATATCCCCGTGTATAACGCCGACGGCACCTACGGCCGCGACGCCAACGCCTCTATCGAAAACCCGGTGGCCAACGCGCTGGAGCCCTCCTACGACGTCTATACCAACCGCCTGCTCTCCAATATCTACGGCGAATGGACCATCCTAAAGGACCTCCGCTTCCGCAGCTCGGTCAGCGTGGACTACCTCAACCTGCGCGACGACCGCTTCATCCCGGCTACGCACATCCAGGCTGCCGGCGTCAATGGTACGGGCCAGCAAGCAATGTCTGCCGACCTGAACCTGGTCAATGAGAACTATTTTACTTATCGGAAGTCGTTCGGGAAGCTCAACTTCGACGGCCTGGTCGGCGCGTCCTACCAGAACAGCTCCTTTGAGTCCTTCTTCGGCCAGGGCGAAAACTACCCGGGCAAATCCATCCGCGAGCTCAACGCAGCGTCGGTCAAAAAGGATGTGTCCTCCAACAAGACGGAATGGGGCCTGAACAGCTACTTCTCCCGTTTCAACTTCAGCTATAACAGCAAGTACTTCCTCTCGGCCAGCGTGCGCGCCGACGGCTCCTCCCGCTTCGGTGCCAACAACCGCTGGGGCGTGTTCCCCGCTGTCTCGGCAGCATGGCGCATCTCTGAAGACTTCTTCGCCAACAGCAGCATTATCTCCGAGATGAAGCTGAAAGCGAGCTGGGGCGTGCGCGGCAACCAGGACATCGGCAACTTCGCTTCCCGCGCCCTCATCCAGCCGGGTACCAACTACCTGCAGCGCGCCGGTCTTGCCCCCTCGCAGTTGGGCAACCCGAACCTGACCTGGGAAGAGCGCGAGGACATTGACCTCGGCCTGGAAGTAGGCTTGTTCGAAGACAAACTCCAACTGACCGTGGACGCTTACCGCGGTACGACCAACGAACTGCTGCTGAGCCGCCCGCTCGTAGGTTCTTCCGGTTTCACCGGCATCACCGAGAACATCGGCTCTATCCGCAACGAGGGGATTGACATCGCCCTGACCACGACCAACGTATCCACCAGCAAGCTCAGTTGGACGACGACGGCCAACGTGTCCTTCTTCCGCAACGAAATCCTCAAGCTCGCCGGCACGCCGTTTGCAGCAGGCTTCGCAAGCTGGGTAGAAGAAGGCCAGGCACTCGGTGCTTTCCGCGGCTATGAAGTCGTGAAAATCTTCCAGACGCAGGCCGAAATAGACGCCCTCAACCAGACGGCCCGCGAGAAGACCGGCATCGCTTCCGCTGTCTATCAGTCTACGCTCACGCGCCCGGGCGATATCATGTTCGCCGATATCAACAACGACGGCCGCATCACCTCCGACGACCAGAAAATCCTGGGCAATGCCAACCCCAAGTTCTACGGCGGGGTGACCAACAACATCCAGGGCTATGGCTTCGACCTTTCGTTCTTCTTCCAGTTCAGCATCGGCAACATGGTGTTCAACAACACCCGCGCCTTCAGCGAAGGGATGAACAGCATCTTCGGCCAGGCCGCTACGGTACGCGACCGCTGGACGACGTCCAACACGGATACGGATATCCCCCGCGCAGTGTTCGGCGACCCGAACAACAACCGCCGCGTGTCCGACCGCTTCCTGGAAGACGCTTCCTACGTGCGCCTCAAGAACCTGACGCTGGGCTATACGCTGCCGAAGAACGTCCTCAAGAAAGTCGGCTTGAACAACGCCCGCGTCTATGTGACCGGCCAGAACCTGCTGACCTTCACCGACTACTCCGGCTTCGACCCGGAAGTGAGCACCTTCGGCGAAACGAACACGGCTGCCGGTACCGATTTCCTCACGTTCCCGCAGGCGCGCACCATGCTCGTGGGGATCAACCTCGGATTTTAAGGATGGGCTGCTTTCCAGCCTTTATGAAATTCGTCCACCAATCAATTTAGATTCATGAAATCATTCTTGAAAATATTCGCATTAGCCTTTGTGGTCAGTGTGTTCCCTGCCTGCGAAGGCAACCTGGAGCTCGAGCCCTATACGGCCCTCGACGCTTCCACCGGCTTCAAGACCAAGCCGGACATCGAGGCGGCCATGCTCGGTGCCTACAACGCTATCCAGAGCAGCAACTACTTCGGCCTACAACTGCAGGTCTTGCCGGACCTCTACTCCGATATCGTGAGCCATACGGGTACTTTCCCGACCTATGCCCAGGTGTTCAACCGCCAGATCCTGGCCGACAACTCCAACATCCAGGGCACCTGGAACACGCTGTACGTGGCCATCAACCGCGCCAACAACGTCATCGCGTCTGCGCCCGGCATCAGCGACCCGAGCTTCAACGCCAACAATATGATCGGCGAGGCCCGTATGTTGCGCGCTTACCACTACTTCAACCTGCTGGCCCTCTTCGGGGGTATGCCCAGCGGTTTCAACAAAACGGGAGGCCTGGGCGTGCCGATCTTCACGGTGCCCACGCTGTCGGCCGATGATGCCGCTGCCAAGCCCCGCGCTACGGAAGCAGAGGTATGGGCGCTGATTTTAGAGGATATCAACTTTGCCGTGGCCAACCTGGCCGTCACCAACGGCAACGGCCGCGCCAACAAGAACGTGGCCCTGGCCCTCAAAGCCCGCATGCACCTCTACCGCGGCGAGTGGGCCCAGGCAGAAGCCGCTGCGACGGAAGTCATCGCCAGCGGCCGGCACTCGCTCCAGAGCACGTCTACGTACGCCAACATCTGGCTGTCGCAGAACAGCGCCGAAGCGATCTGGGAACTGCAGTTCGACATCAACAACACCAACTCCATCGCGTTCTGGTACCTGCCGACCTCTTCCGGTGGCCGCAACGAGTTCACCTCGACGGCATCCCTGCGGACGGCACACGAGCCCGGCGACGTCCGCCTCGCCGTCAACGTGACGACGGCCCCGGCCAACAAGACGCTGAAGTACACCCGCGTCAACGGCACGGACAACGTGCTGCTCGTGCGCCTGTCGGAGATGTACCTCATCCGCTCGGAAGCCCGCGCCAACCAGGGCAAACTCACGGAAGCACTTGCTGACCTCAACCTCATCCGCAAGCGCGCCGGCCTGGCAGATGCCGCCCTCACCACGGCCGATGCCATCGTGGACGCCGTCCTCAAGGAGCGCCGCGTAGAGTTCGCCCACGAAGGCCACCGCTGGCTGGACCTGCGCCGCACCGGCCGCTGGAACGCCACCGGCCTGACCGAGGAGTTCCGCTCCCGCTGGCCTATCCCACAGCGCGAAGTGCAAACGGCTGGTACCGTGATCGCACAGAACCCGGGGTATTAAGCCTTTGAGGGATGAGAAAAAAGGGGCGGCCCCCTATACAGCGCTGCGC
>JBEGMH010000306.1:0-3318 GCA_041183125.1 Bacteroidota bacterium
ATTTTTCTTTGCGGCTTTGCGGCTTTGCGAGCAAAAAAATGCCTCGCCTCCTTGTCTGAACACGATTTTAGGGATTTAAAGGATGGACAGGATGGTGTTGCATCCTGTAAATCGTTTAATCCTCAAAATCGTGTTCAAGATGATGGACAGGATGGCGCTTGGATATCGCAGCTGACCCTTGGAGCGAGCCCCGTTCCCGCCGATTTCGTATCTTTAGCGGAATGTGCCTATTTTAGGGTACATTCCGCGAGCAATAAGTTTTTATTTTTCGCGGAATCTATGTATTTTTGTGTACATTCCGCTATAAATAAATTTAATATTCATTGTAATTCCCTCATTTTCATATTTTTTTACTAAATATTACGCCCATTATGAGGAATATTCCGTTGATCGGGAGGATAGCCGAAAAGAAAATACTCGACAATGCGCTGCTTTCAGATCAAGCAGAAATGATTGCGGTAACCGGGCGGCGGCGGATAGGAAAAACATTTTTGGTAAAGTCGGTTTATCGCGAGAAAATTGATTTCGAAGTCACCGGAATCCAGCACGCCACCCGACGCGAGCAGTTGAGGAATTTCATGCTGCAGATACCCCAGCTGTCCGGCGGCAACGTTCCGCAAACCGAACCCCGAGACTGGCTGGAAGCCTTTTATTATTTGGCCAGGTTTTTGGAAGCCAGAAAAAAAACGGAGAAGTGGATTGTTTTTTTAGACGAACTACCCTGGCTGGCAACCCATAAATCCGGATTTTTGAAAGGTCTTGGCTGGTTCTGGAACAGTTGGGCCGTGCATCAACCTGTCGTTGTGGTGATTTGCGGTTCAGCGGCATCCTGGATGATCAAACATGTCGTCTATAACAAAGGTGGGCTACACAACCGGATCACCCGACGAATATACCTGGATCCCTTTGATCTGGCAGAAACGGAGCTTTTCCTGAAAGCCGGAAACATACATCTCGACCGCTACCAAATCCTCCATCTGTACATGGCGATGGGCGGCGTACCGCATTACCTGCAACAGATAGAGGCAGGCAAAAGTGCAGCCCAAAATATTGACGCCATCTGTTTTTCCAAGAACGGATTGCTCCAGGACGAGTTCCCGAAACTATATGCTTCCCTGTTCGAAACGCCCGATATACATGTCCGTATCATTCGGACATTGGCAGG
This sequence comes from Bacteroidota bacterium, assembly GCA_041183125.1. Lineage (GTDB taxonomy): Bacteria > Bacteroidota > Bacteroidia > Chitinophagales > Saprospiraceae > JADJPL01. The sequence continues at coordinate 1,166 of JBEGMH010000306.1, forward strand.
AAAAAAAATGGGCATGACCCGGGCCGAGATCGTGCAGATCAGCCGGATCCCGGATGGAGGGAGTCTCTCCACGGCCATCGAAGAGCTTTTGCACTCCGGTTTTATTTCGTTTAGCCACCCTTTCGGCAAAAAGAAAAAAGAAGGGTTATACCGTCTGACCGACGAGTATTCCCTGTTTTATCTGCAATTTATGGAAAATTATCGCCAGGAGGGAACAGGGATTTGGCAGCAATTGAGCAAAACGCAGGCATATATCAGTTGGGCTGGCTATGCTTTTGAAAATATTTGCCTCAAACACCTGCCCCAGATTAAAAGAGCCCTGGGTATTTCCGGCATTCTTACCTCCGCCTCCTCCTTTTTCAGGAAAGGCACGTCAGACAGGGAGGGCATTCAAATTGACTTGCTGATTGATCGAAACGACCATGCCATAAATATCTGTGAAATCAAATTTTACGGTGCCGAAATCACGATTGACAAAGCCGCCGCAATGGCCTACCGCAACAAGATGGCCGCCTTCAGCGAAGCCACCCACACCCACAAACAACTATTCCTGACCCTGATATCCACGTTCGGGGTGAGGGAAAACCAATATTCCACCGGCCTGCTGGACGCCTCCCTCACAATGGAGGACCTGTTTGAAAAGTAAACGGGTGGCGAGGAGCCTACACCCTCTCAAAACGGCGTCTCCGGAAAAGGGATAAACCCATTGGCGACGCGCACCAGCGCAGGGGAAATCACAAACGCCAGGGCGATGAGGATCACCGCGTGCGCCAGCGCTAACTCCATGTTGTTCTGCGCCAATTGCTCCTGCTCTTTCTCCGGGGTCAATAGGCCCACGACGAGGAAGCTCAGTCCGAAGAGCAGCAGCGAAAATGCCCACATCCCCCCGAAAAACCCGGCTGAAAAGACCAGCGCTTTCCCGTAGTCGCCCGACTCCAGGAAAAAGTACGCCGCGTCGGAGGCGATTTCCGAGATGCTGTACAAGTTGACCGAGGCGGCGGCTAAGGCCGACACGCGCACCGTGACAAAGGCCGGCGTGTGCCGCCCAGGCTGGCTGAACCAGTGCTTGATCACCCACATGAACGCAAAGAGGTAGGCGATACCGGAAAAGATGATGATCGAGAGGTTGATGAGTTGTACCGTCATGGCGGGTTGTTTTTATTTGATGACCGACTCCCAGGAATCTACGCTGGATTTGTATGTGTACAGACCGGGGGGCACCGCGGCGGTGAGCTCCCAGATGTAGTATTTCTTGCCGTTCCGTCCGCGCACGTACGCCCCGTTGCCCAATGCCCGCGGACTGTGTACCCCGAGGATGGAGTGCATCTCGGCATCGGAGTTCAGGATGGTCACGTCGTAGCCCAGCGCGCCGAGCACCCCATACGCGAACAAGGTGCGGGTATCGCAGTCGCCCGTGCGGCGCAGGGCGAACTCCAGGGGCGAATAGACCCCCAGCGGATCCACGTCGTTACAGCAGCCCCGCGCATCGGCCCGCACCCGGCAATCGGCGACGTAGTAGGTCCGCCCCAGGATGCAGGGGCAGCGTATATCCCCGCCGCTGTTGAGCACCAGGGTGTAGGGGATGGCCTGTATGGCCCCCACCACAAAGTACAGCGCCTTTTCGTAGCCCAGGCCCCGGGCCTGTATCACCGTGCGGAATCGGCCCACCATGTCTGCCAGGGCCTCCGAGTCGCTTTCAGACAGGCGGAGGTAGCCCTCCCGCAAGCTCCCGACGTTCATGCTCTTTCGGACATCCCCCGCCGCTGCCGCCTCCGCCCGGCACAGCGTGAACGACAAGCGTTCGCCGCGCCCCGTGTAGGGGTCCATCCACTGCCAGGCATACCGGGAGCGCTCGCAGGGGGCTTCCCGTGTTGCCTTTTCGGTGCTGTCGCGCGCGGCACGCCGCAGACTGTCCAGCTGCCCCTCCAGGCGCTCCTGCTGCTCCAGCTCCCGGAACTTGTCCACCACCGCCTCCCCGTCGAACAGCGGGTCGAGGAGGTGCAGGAACTGTATCCCCACCCAAAGCAGGATAAGAAACCAGAACACCCGGTTTCCCCTGGAAAAATAGCCCGTACGTCGTTTTTGCCTGCTCATGTGCGTAAGGTGGTTTTATCGCGCAACACCCGCCCCGCCAGGTCTTCCGCGGCGATTTC
>JBEGMH010000307.1:0-4477 GCA_041183125.1 Bacteroidota bacterium
TCTCATACCAAAGGAACATAGCGGTTTAGGTTATTATTTCATTGAATAGGTCGCGGGGGAGATCGGTGTATCCGGGAATGGGAAAACGCACCGGTCTCCCGGATCTACCTCTGAGAAGGCGTGCTTCTTGTTTTGATACTATTTCACCAAAAAATCAAAATTATGAAAACAGGTATTTTTGTGGTACTGCTTATGGCTATTATGGCAGCTGGTTGCGGTGTTAACGCTGGTTTGCTGTCGCAGGAAGAGTTGTATAAATACGATTATCTCGAACTGCCCAACTCTGGTACTGACCCGGCTCCCGATATTATGCCGATGTATCCAGGAGGGGTAGTAGGAGTTACCTCAGTTATCAGTAATAACCTTGTTTATCCGCTTAAGGCAAGGTATATGGGCATAGAAGGAGATGTTCACGTTGCTTTTATCATTGCGGAGGATGGTAGTATAGAGGACATACACGTTATACAAAGCGTGAGCGAAGAATTGGACGAGGAAGCCGTTCGGGTGGTAAAAAAACTGAAGAGGTTCCACCCGGGGTTCGTGGCCAATCAGCCGGTTGAGGTCGAGATGTGGCTGCCGATCCGGTTTAAGTTGATATGACATGCTCTGCCGAGGGGAATCACCGAGGGGTCAAAAAGGCCCTTTTTTTCCCACCTCGCTGACCCCTCGCAACAAGTCCAATAAAAAATTCGTACTTCCAAAGCATAAAATGGAATAGGGGGCAGCCCCATTCATCACCCATATCTCATAGCATCATGGAAGCATTCATCAAAGCCCTTTTCACTTGGGTACTCCCCGCTCTCGTCGTCTTGTCCGGGTTGTATTTTGCCGTTCGAACCCCCATCCTGCGGGATGCCGATTCCAAATCGAGGCTGGATTTCACAAAAGTCCCCTACAGTTTTGCCCGTACGCAACTGCTCTGGTGGAGCATGATCATCCTCTCCTGTTTTTGTGCCTACTACGGGCAGCACGGGCTGATTTTTGACCTTGTGGCCAACGACGACTACACCTATCTGATCCTCATGGGTATCAGCTTGGGCACGACCACGGCGGCCAAAATCATCGACAATACGGACATGGCCCAGCACCTGACCCGGCACCAGGACACAAACAACAGCAATAGCTTTCTCACGGACATCCTTTCCGATGAAAACGGCGTCAGCGTGCACCGGTTTCAGGCACTGGCCTTCAACCTCATCTTCGGGTTGATGTTCGTTTTTCATTTTCTTCAAAAAGGACTGTTCCTGGAGCTCGGCGGTTTTGAGCTGAGCCTGATGGGGATTAGTTCGGCAGCCTATATCGGACTGAAACTGAACGAGAACACTCCCGGTAAACCCAAGCCTGACCCTAAGGACCTGCCTGCTGGGCACGAAGACGACCTCATGGACATAGACGAGTCCTACCATACGAACAGCGGAGTGGTTGAACACAATTAAAACCAGTAGCTATGCAGAAATACTATGTCAATACCGACTTGCTGAACGTGCGCAGCACGCCAAGTTCCAAAACCCCGGACAACATCGTTTCGAGGCTGCAAAAATACCGGATTGTCGGGGTAGAAGATAAATTGGACCCGTATTGGTGGCGGGTCTTATATACCGAGGGTGGGAAGCTCATAGAAGGCCATGTGGCCGCGCGTTTCTTAGAGGGGTTGTCGGACCCGCTTCCCAGCTTTTCCGGTGTGGGGGATGTACATTACGAGCGCGACCCGCTGTCGAAGCTCAGTTCCAAAGGGCGTTTGTTCAAACCGATGGGCGACTTGGGGATCCCCTTCCGGTCAATGGGTTCTGTTGATTCCAGGATCCAGTCGGTCCATGGACTGGTAAGGGTTTTGGATGTTTCCAATTCCCTTCGTTACCAGCGTACCGAAAAGCATACCTTTTGCAACATATACGCCTACGACCTCTGTTACTTCAGCCGCGCCTACCTGCCTAGGGTGTGGTGGTACCCGCAGGCCTTGAAAAAGTTGGCCGCCGGCGAGCACGTAGAAGTTTCCTACGGGGAGACAGTCCGTGAAATGAACGCCAACTCCCTGCACGACTGGCTGGTAGAGTGGGGCGACGATTTCGGGTGGGCCCGCATCACCGCCAGTCCGGATGCCTTCCAGGGCTTGGTCAACAGGAATGGGGGTATCGGCCTGATCTGCGCCCGCCGCAGGGACCGCTCTCGCTCCGGCCATATCACCGTGGTGCTGCCCGAAACAGGGCAAATCATGGCTGCCCGTGCGAACGGGCGGGTCCTCTGCCCCCTGCAAACCCAAGCCGGTGCGGTCAACTTGAGGTATTTCTCATCCGGACAAGGCGCATGGTGGACATCGGAGCGTTTTGATTCTTTTGGCCTGTATTTCCACGAGTGAGAGGCGAAAACGCCGGCTCCACAGGAAGGAACACAGGGGTAGGACCGGGAAGGGATGCCCGGCTTTTGAAAAAAAATCCCCCCTCTGCCAATGCCGGACGAGAAAAAATGCTATCTTTCCGTCGGTCAGGGGCTTGCGACGGCCTATTGTAGGGTTACCTGAGCAAGCCCCGCTTCCTATGGGTATAGCGGGCTTCCCGCCGGTATCCACGCACACTCCAAAACCAGTTCACCATGCCTCCAAAACCAAGGCTCTACGCCCTCCACGTGGGTATCAACCACTATCCCGCCGGCTCCGAAGTCTCCTCCCTCGCCGGTTGCGTCAACGATGCCAAAATGCTCGGCGGTTTTATCCAAAAACAATTCGCTGAGGAGTACGACATCCACTCAAGGACTTTGCTCGACCAGGAAGCGACATACGCCGCCATCGTCGAACATTTTGGCGCAGCGCACCTCGGCAAGGCCGGCCCGGGCGATATCGCCTTCTTCTCCTACAGCGGCCACGGGGCTAAAGAGCGTTCGGCACCGGAATTCAAAGACCCCGGCGGCCTGGGCGAAACACTGGTCTGCTACGATAGCCGCCCCAACGGGAGGGACCTGGCCGACAAGGAGCTGGCCGTGTTGGCCCAGCGCCTGGAAGAACGGGGCGCCTGTGTCGTCACCCTGCTCGATTGCTGCCACTCCGGCTCGGGCTTCCGGGGCGATGAAGCGGCCCTGGGCAAAGCCCGGCAGTGCGCTGACCGTTGGGACCTGCGCCCGCTGGAGGCCTACTTAGACGGCTATTATGCCCGGCTCCGCGACCAGGGCTTACCCCTGGCCGTGCCCAACCCCAAACAGCTCAACCTGGCCGCCTGCGACCGCAGCGAGAAAGCCTACGAACACGGCACCAACGGTCTCTTCACCCACTGCCTGCTCCAAGTGCTGAACAGCTCGCCCCGCATCAGCTACGCCAAGCTGTTCGACCGCACCCGCGCCAAAATGCTCGCTATTGCCGACAAACAGACCCCGCGCTTCGAACCGAGCAATGCGTTCGACAGCTACGAGCTCTTCCTGCGCCCCGGCAATACGGCCGAGGAAATCCGAAATACGCTCTTCTTCAAAAATAATGACTGGAAGGTCAACCTGGGCAACCTGCACGGGGTGCCCATCGCGGCCAGCGTCCCCGCCGTCTTTGCCGTGTACAAAAAGGGCGGGCCCACGCCGTTTACCCACGTAAACGCACTTCGCGTGGGCTTCCAGGAGACCACAGTGGATTTTCAAGGCGACCCGGGCGAGGAATACGACGCCAGGCTCGTCAGCCTGCCGGAAGCAGGTATCCCGGTAACAGCTTCCACCGCCTTCCTGGAAAAGCTGGAAACCCTACAAAAAGACCACCCCACGCTGAAATCCGTCTTCACCTCCCTTTCCACGGATACCGACGGGGCAGCCTACAACCTGGACTACGCGCCCGGACAAATCAGCATCCTGCGCAAGAACGGCGAGCTGGTCAAAGGGTATGCCATCAAAAGCCCCGAAGAAGAACACCCGCAGTTCCGAAACGCCCTGGACGACCTCGACCATATCGCCAAATGGGAGCGCTTTGTGGCATTGGAGAAATCGAGTGCTGAACTTGGCTCCCGGGATAGTAAGTTGGAGCTGATCCTTACTGAGGATTCCGGAAGGGAAATTATTATAGAGGATTCCTCCTGTACGGTGGAACTATACGGCAATGGAGGGGAATTTTCAAAATTGCCTTTCCGCCTCCGCCTGACCAATCCTGCGAATCGGGAGCTCCATTACGCTGTTTTTTATTTGTCGGAGGAGTATGGAATACTTGATTTATCATCGGAAATCATCCCTGGCAATACTTCCAAAGAAATTTACAAGGGGGGCAAATTTGTATTGCCTCAAGGTATCCATGAAGAACTATTTCATGTAAAGGTCGTACTATCTACCGAGAAAATCGAAGGCCATGTCATTACACAGCCTAAACTAGAAGGATTAAGGCAGACCGTCCCCAGTAGAGGTGGAAAAAGAGGTATCGAAGAACCCATCTCAAAATCGGCTGATGACTGGTTCACGCAAACCATCACCATCCGCCTCGTTGGGATAGACCAGCAGTTGAGCGCGGACAAGCCGCTCC
>JBEGMH010000308.1:0-10173 GCA_041183125.1 Bacteroidota bacterium
GGGGGCTCCTGGCTGAGCACGTCCAGGGCAGCCGCCCCAAGCCTCCCATCGCGCAAAGCGCGGTCCAGGTCCTCCTCGACGATCAGCTCCCCGCGGGCGGTATTGATGAGAACAGCATGGGGCTTCATGCGCTGCAACAACCCCTGGTTGACGATGCCCCGGTTCTCCGCGCTGAGCGGTGCATGGAGGCTGAGCACGTCGCTGGCCGCGAAGAGCTCGGACAGCCCCACAAACGCCACGCCCGGCCGGGCGTCCCGCTCCGGGTGCTTATGCGTGGCCAGTACCTGCATCCCAAAGGCCAAAGCGATCTCGGCTACTTTTTGACCGATTTTGCCAAAGCCATAGATGCCCATCACCATGCTCTGCAGGGATGCAATGGGCTTTTTCCAAAAGCTGAAATCGGCCTGCCCCGACCATTCGCCCGCCCGAACCGCCTCCCCGTGCAGGGCAACCTGGTTGGTGACGTGCAGCAGTAGGGCAAACACATGTTGCGCCACCGCCTCCGTCCCGTAGCCCCGCACATTGCAGACCGCGATGCCCCGCTCCGAAGCAGCCTCCAGGTCTATGTTGTTGTAGCCGGTGGCCGTCACGCAGATGCAGCGCAAAGCGGGCAGTTGCACCAGGGCCTCCCGGGTAATCCGTACTTTGTTCACCAATATAATATTTGCGCCCCCTGCGCGTTCGATAATCTCGGATGGCGTGCTGCGGGGATAGACGTGCAGTGCTCCCAGTCGCTCCAACGCCTCCCAGGACAGATCCCCCGGGTTGAGCGTATGGCCATCCAAAACGACGATCACATTGTTCTCTGACATTGTACTTAACATCTTGCCAGTCCAAATCTAAGGTTTTTTATGAAGCGTGCCATTTTTCTTTTTTTCATGCCTTTGTTCCTGTCTGCCTCCCTGTCTGCCCAGTATGCCGTGGTCGCCAGTGAGGTAGAATCCTGGGTGAACCCCCAGTTCCCTTCCTCCGATTTCAACCTGAACTCCTCGTACCTGTATCTGGTCAACGGACAGTCCCTGCAGAGCGTTTTTGAGGGCGAAGGGCTCCAGTCGAAAGAACGAAAAGAAGTAGGCCTTAAAAAAGGGGATTACCCGCAGTACATGTACCTGGCCGTCACGATCAAAGACCCCGCCCAAGAGGGGAATACGCTCTCTATCCCCCTCATGATCCACGACACACGCAATCCGAATACCAGCTCCCGCCTGTTAGAGTACGGAGGGCGTTTCCTGGAAAATATCCCCGACGACGCGCTTAAAAACGGGGATATCGTCGCCAAGGTGAAGTTCGAAGCCATCAAAACCAATACCACGACCGAGTTCTGGAAGAAAACAGCGGAAATATCGGTGGAATTAGGGAAAACAGCCACTAGCCTACTGAAAACATCCCTCGCCGGCCCTTTCCTGGCGCTGACGGATCAAATTATCCCGCAGTTGGACAAAGGGCTCAAGTCCATGGAACAAGTGGAGGACCCGGTCAAAGTGACCAGCGAGTTCTATATCAAGCTGCTCTCCAAGGAAATGAGCGCCTTGTACCAGGAACGCATCGTGTCGGCTACCTTGTACCGCATCCACTGGGACATCGACAAAGCGCCCAGAACCAAGTTCTTCGCCAACGCAACCCCCCAAAAAGTGGACGATCTGCGCAGCCTCATCACCAACCGCACGGCTCCCTATTTCCTGGTCGTCCATACGAAATCGGAGTACAACACCGACCACACAGAACTGGTGTACAACCAGTCGTATATTGACAAAAAAGCAAAGGACTTTCGAAAAATCCAGAACGAGTCGAAAAAGGAAGTGGAAAGCCGGTTCCTGGAAACCCTCAAGCTCGCCGTGGAACTCAAGCGCCAAATTGACTTGTTCCAGGCCAGCCTGAATACCAAATACACCGACTGGTTGGCGTACTCCCGCATCGTAGACCTGTACTACGAAATCCGTACCCAAAAAAATGAAGCAGTAGCCGGCCTCGCCCGCCAGGACCAGGTCACGCGCGATAAGTACGCGCGCCTGTACGCCAACGTCGCCAATGACGTGGACGGATGGTTCTCCACAGAATTGTTGGGCAAAGGCAGGGAAGTAGTCCAATATCTGGTCAACAACCCTGGCAGCACCGTTCCAGATAAGGGCAACCCCAAAGCTCTGTACGCTAAAATAGAACTGCTGGACTTCTTCCGCGACCGCGTGAAACAAATGGAAATCCAGGGCAAACTGCCCAAAGAAATCGAATCGCTGGGCGCCTACCAACTGACGGTCCGGAAAGTCGAAGAACTGGAGAACGCGCTGTTCGAGGCCGATTTTCAGCCCGACCCCAGAATGGGACTGGACGCTACCAAAGAATGGTTGCTCGCCAAAGCTTCCAAAACGTATCCGCTCTGCCAAACGTGCGCGCAGCGCGCAGGCGAGCGCATCACCGCACTCGAAAACGCGACCTATGAACAAAACCTGAAAAAATTCCGCAACCTATCTGCCGAATACTATGGCCAGTTGGAGTGTTTCGACGAGGTCATGGGCCTGCTGGACCAACACATCCGCAACCAAGCAACCGACTCCACCGCTACCCCGGTTTCCCCCCTGGTGTTTGAATCCATCCGGCAAGACCAGGGGGATTTGATGAAACTGTCGAATTCCTTTATGAAAATCTTTTCCCGGGACTACAACGCCATACCCGCCCGCGAACTGTCCGGCCTGATCCAACAGTACCAGTTGGACCAGGAAAAATTCCAGCTCATCGTCCAGCGCTTGCGGGGGAAGGTATTGCCTGCCCAGGGATTGCCCTGTACCTCGCGGCCCTGACGCGGCACAAAGGTGACCTGCTGCAAAAATACGGTCTTTGAGGTAGTTTGGCGCTCGCAAAGAAAAATCTATTATACCTTTGCGAGCGCCGTATTTGGCTCCGGAATGAGTTTCCCCGGGCCGCGCCGTGCCGTATGATCAAGACCATCTACAGGATATTGACCCTGCTTGCCTTCGCCTTGCTGATGTTCGACTTGGGGTATTCCCAAGACGAAACGCAGGAAAGGTTTCTCCTTTGGGCTTATTTTGCCACGACGGTCTTCTTCACCGCTTTTGAAACCTACCGCATCTTGTCGCCCGGCGAGGCGACGAACGTGCTGAACCAACTCCGCCTGGCCCTACCCATCGTTACGTTCGCCATCATTTCTTTCCAGTGGCTCGTAAAAGGGGACATGCTGGAAGACGCCATCAAGAGCCGGTATATACTGTTCCTGGTCAACGTCTTGCTGTTGGTCGTCTTTGAGCTGACGTTCTACATCCGCAAGCTGTATCTGAGCGTGTTCTCGCCGGCCATCGTATTTGTCGGCAGTTTCCTGTTCGTCATCGCGGGCGGTACCTTCCTGCTGATGCTCCCCAACGCTACCACCCATGGCATCCGCTTTGTGGACGCGCTGTTCACCGCCACCAGTGCAGTCAGCGTCACGGGCCTGGCCGTGGTGGATACGGGCACGGCCTTCACCCGCATGGGGCATATCATCCTACTGGTGCTGATCCAGTTGGGCGGGCTGGGCATGCTCACGTTCACCTCTTTTTTTAGCTACTTCTTCAGGGGCACCTCCTCTTTCCAGGAAGATCTCCACCTCAGGGACTTCCTGAGCTCGGACCAACTGAGCGGGCTACTCGAACTGGCCTTGAAAATCGTAGGCTTTACCCTGGCCGTCGAAACAGTGGGCGCGGTGTTCATCTATTACAACCTTCCGGAAGGCTACTTCGGGACCGTGCAGGAAGGGGTGTTCTTTTCTATGTTCCACGCAATTTCCAGTTTTTGCAACGCGGGCTTTTCTACGTTGGCCAATAATTTTTACGAAGAAGCCTTCCGCTTCCGGTACAACATCCACCTGGCCATTGCCTTTTTGCTGATCATTGGCGGACTGGGGTTCAGTATCTTCTTCAATTTGATCTCCTACATGCGCCTGCGGGTGGAGAGCTGGTACGAGCGCTTCGTGCTGAACCGCCCCAAGTACTACAAAACGGTGCGTCAGCTCACGCTCAATACCAAAATCGTGCTCGTGACCACCACGGTGCTGCTCGTCATCGGCACAGCCCTGTTTTGGGTCCTCGAGCGCAACCATACCCTGGCTTGCCACACGACCGTATGGGGTAAGTTCGTGACGTCCTTCTTCGGCTCGGCAACGCCCCGCACCGCCGGGTTCAATACCGTCAATATGGCGGAATTGGCCATCCCCACGGTGATGGTCACCATCCTGCTGATGTGGATCGGGGCTTCCCCCGCTTCTACCGGTGGCGGTATCAAGACGAGTACCTTCGCGCTGGCCACTTTGAATATCTTTAGCGTGGCCTCTGCCAAAAACCGGATTGACCTGGGCTCCCGCGAGGTGCCACCCAATTCCGTGGACCGCGCTTTCGCCATCATCAGCCTGTCCCTGATTATCATCGGCATCGGCATCTTGCTGGTCTCTGCGGCAGAACCCGAGCAGACGAACTTCCTGGACATCGCGTTCGAAGTCTTTTCTTCCTACAGCACCGTCGGCCTCAGCCTGGGCATCACCCCTAAATTGACGGATTTTAGTAAATTCGTGCTTATATTCGTCATGTTTATCGGACGGGTCGGCGCCTTGAACATCTTGATCGGTATGTTGCGGCAGATCAAAACGCTGCCATACCGATACCCCGAGGAATCCGTGATCATCAACTAAACGTCGCTAAAAGGGTCAAAATCATGAAGATCATCATCTTTGGTATCGGGAATTTTGGCGCCTCCCTGGCGCTGCAGCTCACGGAAATGGGGCACGAGGTAATCGCGGTAGACAAAAACCACGATAAGGTCGAACTGATCAAGGACCAGGTCACCCATGCTATCTGCCTCGATGCGACGAACCTCGTGGCCATGCGTAGCCTGCCCCTGCGGGATACCGACGTCGCTATTGTAGGAATTGGGGAAAACGAAGGCGCCTCTATCCTGACCACCGCAAACCTGAAAACGCTCGGGGTCGAACGGGTCATCAGCCGCTCTATCTCCCCCACCCACGAAACCGTCCTGGAAGCCATGGGCATTGACCACGTGCTGCATCCCGAACAAGATGCAGCAGAGCGCCTGGCCAAAAAACTCAACCTCCGCAGCGTCATCGAAGCATTTGAGCTGGACGCCAACCACTCGGTAGTGGAACTGGAACTACCGACTACGTTCGTCGGCAAGACCGTCCTGGAAGTGGACGTGCGCAAAAACTACAACCTCAACATCGTTACCCTGATCCGCAAGCGACTCAAACGCAATGTGTTAGGAATACACAAAGTGACCTACGCCTGCGAGGGGGTCGTGCACCCGGATACCCGGTTTGAAGAAGGGGATATCCTGGTGGTGTTCGGCACGAATACCGATGTCCAGGTGCTGTGCCGCCTAAACGGTCAGCGGCATAAATAGACAGCTTCTGGAGCGCCGGGCTCCTTCCGCTACAAGGTTTTCAGATACTCGATTACCGCCTGGCGTTCTGCCGGGCTGAGCGCATCGCCAAAGGGGTGGCCGCTGTTGGCATAACCGGGCAGGGTGGTGTCGTAGGTCCAGCGCCCGGCTGGGGAGTTTCGGGCGGTATAGCGCCAGCCCACCTTGTGGTCGAGGTCGTAGTCCCTGCTGTCGCGGCTCCGTTGCCAGTACTTGGGCCGTTGCACGCTGTTAAGCAGGTCTTCCAGGGTCGGTACGGACCCGTTGTGCAAATACGGTGCCGTGGCCCATATCCCGTCGAGGGGAGGGGCTACGTATCCGGCCTCGGGCTCGAAATAAGAGCGGGGTTCCGACACGGCAAACCAGCTTTTGTTGTACCATTCCACGATAGGGGCTTGCACGGCATAGCGGGCGTAGTAGGGGTCTGTGCCGATTTTTTCCAGCGAGACCACCTTGTTGGGGTAGGATGCTTTCTCGCCGTAGGTGCCGTGGCAGGAAGCGCAATGTTCCTCAAACAAGACCTGGCCCTGGGCGGCGCGCCCTGTATCTACCCGCCCGGGGAAGCGCGGTGCGTCCAGGCTCTTGAGCCAGGCGACGACATCCCTGAACTGAGTGACTGCCTCGCGTGCCGCGGCGCTATCGGGTATGCCCAGCACAGAAGCCTGGAACAAAAGTTTGGTGAAATCCCCCCGGCCTACGGCGGTGTAGTACAGCGCATTTTTTTTCCGCACGTGCCAGAGCGGTGGTACATCGGTAGCCAGGGTGTAGTCGGGGAGTGGGTACAAGGGGGTGGGCTGATACGTCAGATCAGCGGGGTTGCGCACGGAGGCACAGGCTTCTGCCAGGTGGGCAGCTGGGTTTACGCCCGGCTGTGTCGTGCGGATAGCAGGGGCTGCAGCGGCAAAATAGCGCCCGAAGTCCTCGTAGGCAGCCCATTCAGGAGACTTTTTTCCATACCGGAGCTTCATGCCAAACTGCATGCCCCGGGCCAGGGGCTTCATGTTGAGGCGGAAATCGGAAAAACTGTTCCCCAGGCCGATGACGACCTGGCCGTTGAGTTCCCCGGCGTGGCAGGTCAGGCAGTTCCCGTTGGCGACCATGACCCCGTTCCGGGCGGGGAACGCGCTGAACGTCCAGGGGAGGTTCTGTGCAGGCCCTACGCGCTGGAGCACGGTGTCCCGGTACTTTTTGAAGCGTCTCTCTACGAGCGCCAGCGGTAGCCCGGAGCCGATATAGCTTCCGTTGATGACGTAGGAGAACCCCTTTTCGGGATCTCCACCAGGCGTTTGGGGGCTGGCAGGGATAGGTTTCACCGACCAGGGGCCCTGGGCAACCGGCCCGGGCAACAGGGAGGTTCCCGCACAAGCGGCTAAGCCGATGGAAAAGATGGCAAATACAATGAGGTTTCGCATAAATCGTATCTTGGCAGGATGCGGATTTCTAACCCGGATACCCGTGCTTTTGTTGAAAGAAAGTATAGGGAATCAGCGAGGTGGAAGAAGAGAGCGGCTCGGGGTACTGGGAGAGGGCTTAGATTGGATTGCGGTACTGGCGAAGGACGTCCGGGAATTCTTCGGGATCATGGAACGTACAAAGCACCTGGTCGACGAGGAGGATGTCGTGGAAATATCTCTTGTCACGGTACCAGGGCTGGTGTTGGTTATAAGCAACCGGCTCACTGCCAAAGGGCGTGCAGAGCAGGAACTGGTACTGCTCCGTACAGGGGTCGAAGACGAGGATTTTATGCTTGCCGCGCAGCGGCCTCGCTTGGTAGTTCAGAAAAAGAGGGTAATCTAAAAAGTCGTTTGACCAAAACGCCATGAGGCTGGCTTCGAACATAGGATACCGGTAGAAACTGTGTTTCAAGGATTTCTGTTGTAACCATCCCGATAAGGCTTCCAAGCGCTCGGTCATCCTGCCGATGGGCGTTTCTACGGGCGGGAAAGGCTGTGGACAGGGTGTCCAGGAGTTGCTGCGCAGATCGTAGTACTCCACTTGTCCTATCCGCATCTTGTAGTCGAACCGTGGGTATCCGGGGACTACATAGCCGGGATAATAGTACTGGAAGCCATTTTCCAGCCCGAAAACAACTTCCATGAGCATGGTGAAAAAGCCCAGGCTATGTGCTTTGTACGCAGGGTGGTACATCCCCAGGATGCTGGCTATACTCGAGCTCCCCAGGTCGAAATAACTCAGCGCCACCATGCGGTCGCCGTCGTACACGGCAAGTTCCCAGGTGTGGTAAAGATTATACGACTCATTGTCCATCAGGGCACTCTGGATAGAGGGGGAGATGGGGGCTGGAAAATCCTCTCTGTACAGCTGATAGAGCGCTTCCCGTTCTTCATCTATTCTGGCCGGCCCAAAGACGCAACGGAACCGGCCGCGATTGACGCGCACGAGCTTGGCGAGCCGCTTGCCCGGTTTATGCCCGTGTAGGGGAAGGCGAATCCAGATAGCAGAATAGAACTCCGTCCCGAAACAGAGAAAATGGGTGGTGAAAATGCTTTGCCCCATGCGGTACCATCCGTCTGCCAGGTAAGCGTCTAATTGCTCGGGGGCTAATTCTGCAGGATATCTCTGTGAAGCAAACATCTACCCCGTAGGTTAAAGGTTCAGGGAATGTAGGGAGCCGCCCTTCGCGAAGAATCGCTCCGCGCGCTTTTGGACCTCCGGGTCGGGCACCAGCTCTGGTGCATGGTGCGGCTTTTTGCGGGCATCTATCACCAGGGGACCCCGGCACCCCCAGTGCTTGTACTCGGTGAAGCTGCCCACCCCGTGGAGGTCGTGCGAGGGGTTGGCCCGGGTGAAGCTGACCCATAGGAAGTTGTTCAGCGTCTGGGCCGTGAAAGGGCTGTCGTCGCACAACACGATTAAGGGTACGCCCGCCAGCTCAAACCGTTCGAGGTGTGCCGCTAACGCCTCTGCCTGCTGATAGCCGCCCTGCCCGCTGAAGGCCGGCCCGGTGATGGCCAAAATGCCCGGCGCGGCAAATACCGGCTCCGAAAAGCCCGGGGGCAGGGAGAAATCAGCGGGTAGCGCTGTCCCCAGGGCCCGGCGCACAGGGCCACAGCAGGCCACTACCACCTTGGAGCCTGCGTTCCAGCCAGTACCCGAGTAATCCAGGGTATCCATAGTGGTCTTGGTGTAAAAGTGCAGGTCCCTCGTCCAGTCTACGCGCTCCAGGACATGGTGGAAAAAGGCCCGGATATCGTGTGTGTGCAACCCGGGCGCATCGCCTGCTGCTGCGATAAAGAGGAATTTGGCCAAGGAAGTCTGCCCGGAACCGAGGATGTGGTTGGCCTGCGTGAGGATCTCCTCCGGCTGCCGCTCGCGGAAGGGCATGTAGCGCTCGCTGCCGATCGCCAAAAGGAGCGGGTGTACGCCCGCCGCATCTACGGCGTTGATCTCTTGTATGCCGGGAAACTCCTGTGGGGCGAGGCTTTTCACAATCTCGTGGATGAGGTAGCCAAAACTGGAGTCCTCCTGGGGCGGCCTGCCCACCACCGTGAAATGCCAGATCGCGTCCTTGCGGTAATACACGTCTTCGACTTCCATAACGGGAAAATCGTGGGCTAGGGAATAGTATCCCAAGTGGTCGCCAAAGGGCCCTTCGGGCTTTTTCACGCCCTTGCGGATGGTGCCCGTAATGACAAAATCGGCATCGGAGGACAGCACATGCCCATTTTTGCGCGTATAGCGAAAGCGCCTGCCCCCCAACATACCGGCAAAGGTGAGCTCGGAAAGCCCCTCCGGCAAAGGCATGATCGCAGAAAAGGCGTGCGAAGGTGGCCCTCCGACGAAGATAGAAGCCCGAAAAGGCTCCTCACTGGCATTGTACTGGGTGTGGTGTACGCCGATGCCCCGGTGGATTTGGTAGTGCAGCCCAATTTCGCGGTTGAGCTCGTATTCGTTGCCGCTCAACTGGATGCGGTACATGCCCAGGTTGGACTTCATGAGGTTCTGCTCCCCGGGGGGAAGGGTAAAGACCTGGGGAAGGGTGATGAACGCACCGCCGTCCATGGGCCACGACTTGATCAGGGGGAGCTGGTCAATCGTGGTCTTGCCCTGTGCGACCGGCGCACGGAACCAACTGCGCTTCGGCAGTGCCTTCCATGCAGAAAACGGTGCCCCGGCATAGCGCAAAGGGTTGCGAAGCGCATTCGTCGGGTCGGCTTTGAGCTCTATGACCCGACGCACCTGTTCCAGGGTGTCCCGGAAAATGAACTCCGTGCGGGCAAACGTGCCGTACAGATTGGTCACTGCCTGGAAAGGGCTGCCTTTGACCCGTTCGAAGAGAAGCGCCGGACCCCCGGCGTCGAAAACGCGCCGGTGAACCTCGGCGATTTCGAGGTTGGGGTCAGCTTCTTCTTTTACCCTGATCAAGTGTCCGTTCCGCTCTAAATCGTTTACGCAGGCGCGCAAGCTTGGGTAGCTCATATCGAAACTTAGGTTAACGGTAGTTTTTGCAAAGATACGTCTTAATGCCTTGTGTCATGTAGTCAACAGGTTTTCTACAAAAGGGTTTTGGCAGCGAGGGCCCCAAGCAACTCCTCTAGATCGGCTTCCGTATGCAAGCTATTGATAATGATACGGGTAAAAACTGGATCTTCCGCAGAAGGATAGCGAAAACTGGAAAGGATAATGCCCCTGGCTTCCAAACTGGGCGAAAGGGTTTCGTCGGCACTGAAAAAAACCGGGAAATCCGGGAGGTAGCGCAGGGGGAGCTGTGGGGGTAGGCGGTGTAAGAAGTACTGG
>JBEGMH010000309.1:0-12300 GCA_041183125.1 Bacteroidota bacterium
ATTCCACGTCCTCGCGCTCTCGGATGGGAGGGTTGACTTTGGCATGGCCTGCGCAGGGGGCGTCCACGTCGAGGAGCAAGTGTCCGATGGTGACTTCCCGGCGGAAGTTGATATGGGGGAATACCTGTGCCATCATGAGGGCGGCGTCCACGGCTTTTCTGCTGCTCAGGTGGAGCAGGTTGATATTGGCGCACTCGGTCTCGTGTGCCAGGTAGGAAGCGATGAAGATGGCCAGGCCCTCGGAGTGCGGGGGTCGGCTGGCGGAATATGCCCTGAGGCCGCTGAGCTTGCCCTCTTGTTCTACGATACTGGTGTAGGCGCGCATGATTTCGGCGGTCTCACAGTGCATACTGAGGCTGATCTCATCCTGGATATCCGGGAAACGGCGCATAGCTTTTTGGATCCCGCGCATGATGAACTCGAAATGCGCGATATCGTAGCGTTCCCCGGCAGGCGTCATGAGGAAGTCGTTCTGGCTATCGGACTTGCCGTGGAGGCCATGGCTGCCATAGAACATAAAAATCTTGAACGAGGTGACCCCGAAGGTTT
This sequence comes from Bacteroidota bacterium, assembly GCA_041183125.1. Taxonomy (GTDB): domain Bacteria; phylum Bacteroidota; class Bacteroidia; order Chitinophagales; family Saprospiraceae; genus JADJPL01. The sequence continues at coordinate 550 of JBEGMH010000309.1, forward strand.
CGATCAGCATTTCGATTTCCTCGATATGGCTGTACATGATCGGCGCCAGGTGATAGCCGTAGTCCACGTGGAATTTGTCTTTCGAGATGTCCAGTACCTCGGGAAAGAACTCGGCGTAGGGACCGGTTTTATTGAGGTAATATTGCCCGGTGCGCATATAGTTGAGGCTGCTGGTGACGCCTCCCATAGCGGCTGCCCGGCTTTCCGTGACGGCATCCTGTGCGAGGGGGGAGTAGATACCGGTGTGCATGTGGGCATCCACGAGTCCGGGGAAAGCCAGCAGGTTATTGGCGTCGAACACGGTTTTTCCCTCTTCCGGGAATATTTCGGGGGCGATGCGGGCGAATTTCCCATCGCGGATACCTATATCGAGGAGGTCCACGGAGGTTTTGTTGGGCCGTACGATACGGGCATTTTTTACAATCAAGTCGAACATGGTACTAAAATTAAAGGTTACAGGGTGTTTGTATGGGTTGAGCAAGCGATGGTACCGGCCTGCTGCATCGCAGTGATGTCCTCGGGGGGTATTCCAAACCTGAGGAGCAATTCGCGGGTGTGTTCCCCGATCTGGGGCGGGTTTAGCCGGAGGTTCAGGGGGGTATTCCCGTATTCCAGGGGCAGTGCGGGCAGTTTGGTGGCTGTCCCGTTCGGCAGGATGGTAGATAGGAGGTGCTCTCCCGCGTTGAGTTGGGGGTCGTCGAACAAGTCTTCGGGGCGTGCGATAGGGGCAAAAGGAATCTCTGCCGCTTCGCAGCGTGCGATGATTTCTGTTTTGGGGAAGGTACGCAACCGGGTTTCCAGCTCCGGCAGGAACCATCCGCGTTGGTCTATACGCCCGTTGTTGGTATGCAGGCGGGGATCTGTCAGGAAGTCCTCCCAACCAAAGGCCCTGCAGAGCCGTTCCCAGTGTTTTTCGCTGATGACGCCTATGAAAACGGGTTCCCCGTCGCGGGAATTGAAAATGCGGTAAATGCTCCAGGCGCTGACCCGTGCAGGCATGGGGGGAACGGGGGTATCTTGCAGGGCGGCATACGCCATGTGCTGCCCCATGAGAAAGGCCGTCGTTTCGAACAAGGCTGCGCGCACCAGTTTCCCCTGCCCGGTCAGGTGCCGTTCGTACAGGGCCAGCAGGATACCGATGTAGCCAAACATGCCACCGGTGATATCCACTACCGAGGTACCTGCGCGCAGGGGGTCTCCTGGTCGCCCGGTCATGTAAGCCAATCCACCCATCATCTGCACCACTTCGTCCATAGCATGCCTTTTTTCATAAGGCCCGCTGAGAAAACCTTTCAGGGAGCAGTAAATGAGGCGTGGGTTCCGGGTGCTGAGGGATTCGAAGCCGAGGCCCAGCTTGTCCATAGTGCCGGGGCCGAAATTTTCCACTACGATATCGGCTTGTTCCGCCAGGCGGCAAACGGTGGCTTTTCCGCTTTCGGTTTTGAGGTCAATGGCGAGGCTCTTTTTATTTCGGCTGTAGAAGCCGAAATACCCCGATCCGAAGCCTTTGAGCCTTCGGGTGGCATCGCCCTCGGGCGGTTCGACATGGATGACTTCTGCGCCCATATCTGCGAGGAGCAGACCGGTAGTGGGGCCCATGACGGCATGGGTGAACTCGAGTACGGTCAACCCTTGTAGGGGCAGTGCGTCCATATTTCGTCGGTTTGTGCGCCGGGGTCTAAAGGATGTTCCCGGCGTCGTAATTTCCGTATTTTTTCAAAAAAGGCACCAGGCCGCCTTCCTGCAGGATGCGGATCATGACGTCTGGCATGGGCTTGGCGGTATAGTGCGTTTGCCGGGAAAGGTTGGTGACCCTGCCCTGCCGGAGGTCTATGTCCAGCTCATCCCCATCCTGGATATCGTGGTCGGGGATTTCCAAGAGCGGTAGGCCTATGTTTATGGCATTTCGGTAGAAGATTCGCGCGAAGTAGCGCGCAATGACACAAGATACTCCCGCCCGTTTCAGGGCGATAGGGGCCTGCTCCCGGGAAGAACCGCAGCCAAAATTGTTGCCGGCCACGATGACATCGCCTGCCTGCACCCGACTGCGGAAGCTCGGGTCCAGGTCTTCGAGCACATGCGCAGCCCAGGATTGTTGGTCCAGGGTTTTGGTGTATTTCCCCGGGATGATACGGTCGGTGTCTATGTTGTCGCCATAGGCGAACGCTCTGGATTTCCGGGTCATAGCTCTACGTAGTTCAAATCTTTGTGAAAAGTCTCTTCTAGCTTTCGGTAGGCCCAGAACGCGATGGCGATGGACAGGATCCCCACGGTTGCAGCGGCTTTTGCTGCCCCCAAGCTGCCGCTCAGGAGGTTGAACAGCGTGGCCTGGGGGATGACCGATGCCCGAAGGAGGTTCAGCGAGGAGGTGGTGACCAGGGAACGGACGTTGGTGCCGAACATCTCCGCCCCGTTGGTGATCAGCACAATCGTATAGCCGACGCTGATGCCCATGAGGAAGAACAGGGTGTAATAGATGGTCGTAGAGCGGTGCCCAAACGCGAAATAGGCGGCCATGAGCCCTGCGAACGCGCATAAGTATCTGAAAATCGCCTTTTTGCGGCTTTGTAGCCACTGGCTGAGCAGCCCACAGGAAAAGTCACCAAAGGTGAACCCTATGAAAAAAACGGTAAAAACCATGCTTACCGAGGGGAGTTCCCGCATCCCCATTCCGGCGGCTATTTCCGGTGTAAAGGTCATCACCACGCCATTGACAAACCAGCCCGGGAAGCCCATCAGGATGATGGCGCAGTACTTGAGGAACTGTTTGCGGTCCTTCAACACCAGCCAGAGGTCTCCCTGGCGCACGTGTTTTTCCTGTAGCTGCCGGAACAGGCCCGATTCCATCACCCCAAGCCGCAACAACAGCAGCAGCAGCCCCATCCCGCCACCGAGTTGGTACGTGAACTGCCAGGAGTAGTGCCCGCCGATGTAGGCACCGGCCACCGCCCCTAACATACCGAAGGATCCGATGATCGCCGGGCCCATACCCCGCCACTTGGCCGGCATCTGCTCGCTGACCAGGGTGACGGCAGCCCCTAATTCGCCTGCCAGGCCTACACCGGCGAGAAAGCGCAGGAGGAGATAGGTCTCGTAGTTCGGGGCGTACGCGTGTAGGAAGGTCGTCACCGAGTAGAGGGCGATGGAGCCAAACAGGACGGAAAGCCTACCTTTTTTGTCCCCTAACATACCCCACAAGAACCCTCCGAGCAACATGCCGGCCATCTGGGTGTTGAGCAATAGCACCCCTTTGGCTTGCAGGGCCTCCTCCGCTACGCCCAAATCGAGCAAGCTGCTGCGCCGGACGACGCTGACGATGATGATATCGTACAAATCCACGAAAAAACCCAGCGAGGACGCCACGATGGCCAACACTACTTTTCGGTTCCGGGCCAATGCTTCTAACAGTGACATGATTCGTTTTTTTAGGTATCCAATCCGGGGTTACAAAAAATGTTTGGGATGCGTGATTTTGCCGCATAGCGCAGAAGCAGCCACCGTCGCGGGCGAGGCGAGGAAAATCCTCGCGTTGGGGTTGCCCATGCGCCCTTTGAAGTTCCGGTTGGCTGCGGAGATGACGGTTTCGCCGTCGCCGGGCACTCCTTGGTGGGTGCCCACACACGGCCCGCAGCCGGGGCTTAGGAGGGTTGCCCCGGCAGATACGAGGGCATGGGCGGTACCGTCGAGCATGGCGTCGAGGAGTACGCTCCGGGACGCCGGGGCGATGACCAGACGCACCCCAGGCGGGATTTTTTTGTCTTTCAGGATAGCTGCGGCGCTGCGGAGGTCTTCTAATCGCCCGTTCCCGCAAGTGCCGATAAAGGCATAGTCCACAGGGGTTCCTTCGAATGCGGTGATGCTGAAGGTCTGGTCGGGGGACTCCGGTGCGGCTACTTGTGGTTCCAGGCCGTCCACGTCGAATTCGAACTCCTGGGCGTAAGAAGCATCCGGGTCGGGCAGTACCGGGGTGAAAGGATAGGGGAGTTGTAGGTTGTCCGGGTGTACAAACCCCGTCTTTGCCCCCATTTCTGCCAACATATTGGCCACGCTCAAGCGTTCGGCGAGGCCCATGGGGCGGAAGGCTTCCCCTTCAAATTCCACCGATTGGTAGGTAGCTCCCGAAATCGTCAATTTACCGACGAGGAAGAGGGCCAAGTCTTTCGCCCCGGTGCCGGGAGCGAGGGTACCGTTGCACCGGATGCGTATGCTCGAGGGCACTTTCAGCCAGATTTTCCCGGTGAGCAGTACGGCGGCGAGATCGGTGCTGCCTACCCCGCAGGCCAGCGCATTGAGTGCCCCGTAGGTTGGCGTGTGCGAATCTGCCCCGATAAATACATGCCCGGGCTCTACATGTCGCTTTTCCACCATAATCTGGTGGCAGATCCCCTCCCCGATTTCGTAGAGCCGGATTCCCTGTTCGGCGGCAAACGCGCGCATGAACCGGTGCAGGTTGGCGACGCGCTCGTTGGGGGCCGGGGCGGCGTGGTCAATGACCAGCGCACAGCGCTTGGGGTCCCAGACGTTCACCCCGCCCATGTCCCGGAAGGCTTCGATCGCCAGGGAGGCAGTGGTATCCGTGGCCATGACCCCGTCCACTGGGGAGATAATGAGTTCTCCGGAACATACCCGACGGCCAACATGGGCGGATAAAATTTTTTCGGCGATGGTCTGTCCTCCTGAATGGCCGATCATATCGTTTAAATTGACCCAAAAAAGCGTTTTCAATTCATGTGCCTACCATCCACAGCCAGGCCATATACTGCGCCCGGCAGGGGATATCCCAACCAAGAGGCGACCTCTGCAGAAATACGGGCCACTTTCACCAGGTCCACCCCCGTCTCAAAACCGGCCTGATGGAGCATGTGGACCGTATCCTCCGTGGCGATATTGCCCGTTGCGCCCTCGATGAACGGGCAGCCGCCCAGCCCCCCAAAAGCGGTATCAAAATGGCGGACTCCCGCCTCGACTGCGGCATATACGTTGGCGAGGCCCTTATTTTCCGTATTGTGCAGGTGCAGGGCGAGGGGTATGGTCCCGCACATGCCCAGGATGGTATCGGACATCTCCCTGATCTGCCAGGGGTTTGCCATGCCGGTGGAATCGGCCAGGGCGAGCTCTTCTACCCCGGCATCCAGGTGGTGTTGTACCAGGTCGTACACCTGCTCCCTGGGGATGGCCCCCTCGTAGCGGCACCCAAAAGCGCACTGTATGCCCCCCCGTACGACGATGCCGTTTTCCCGGGCTATACGAATGGTTTTTACAAAATCGGCTTTAGCGGCCGCTATGTCCATCCGGGTGTTCTTCAAGCTGTGGGTATTGCTTGCGGAGATCGAAACCGCCAAATGGCGGACGCCTGCCGCGAGGGCTCTTTCCACTCCCCTTTGATTGAGCACCAAGGCACTGTAAGCCACGCCCGGCCGGGGGTGGGCCCTGCGGAACAGTTCTTCGGCGTCTGCCATTTGTGGAACGCGTTGGGGGTGTACAAATGCGCCGACTTGGATGCGCTGCAAGCCTGCATCCACCAGTGCCGCGATCCATTCCAGTTTTTTCTCCGTGGGTACGGCTACGGGCAGCGTCTGCAGCCCATCCCGCAGTCCCTGCTCTTCGATAATGATTTTTTTCCTCGCCGAGGTGAGTGCCATGGTTTTGCCCATTTAGACTGCGGCGGGGGCTGGGGGAGCGGAGGCTCTTTTCTCCCCTCTCCCAGTCCCCGTCACAAATCTAATCAAAATTGGTAGGTCAGCGTCACCATGATCCGGCGCGGCAATTGGGTATAGCCTTGTGCATAGAGGTTTGCAAACGTTGCGCTGCGCTGTTTGTTGGACAAGATGGTGTCGTTGTCGGCTACGGCGGCGATGCCTTGGGCGGCTTGGGCGTTGGCGAGGTTGCGGGCTTGTATCCCGAGCCGCACGTCCTGGTTGTTCGTGTTGGCCAACCGGGCATAGGCTCCTGCGTTGAGGATGGTCAGGGTTCCGAGCTCCACGATGTTGGTGGCATCGGCATACCGGCCCGAGTTGACGTTGGCGCTGAAGTCCAGGCCGAAGTACTTGCTTTCGTAGTTGGCCACGAAGTTCCAGATCAGGGCGGGGACGCCGGGTATTTTTTTATCTTGTAAATCGATGGAATAGTTGTTGTTGCCCTCGCTGATGAGCGTGTTGCCGTAGAGGTTACCCGTCGGGTTGACGTTCAGGGTGGTACCTGTTTTCGAAACGGGTATTTTGAAGTCGGCAAAGCGCGCGTCCTGCAAGGTCAAGGCAGAACGGACGAACAGGCCGCGTATCCCGGTGAAGGAGAGGCTGAGTTCCGCTCCCTGGATCCGGTTTTGGCCGAGGGGCTTGGACACGAGTAGCCCATCTTCAAAAATAGAGGCCAGGCGGTTGTCAATATTGGTATAGAAAAGGGCTGCATCCAGGCCAAACCCGCCAAAGCCAGTCCGTGCGCCCAACTCGGTATTGAAGACCACTTCGTTTTCGGCCAGACCGTCGGGCAGACGCAGGAACTTGCCGTCCGCGCGTCTTTCGAGGGAGGTAAAAGCGGAGTAGTCGGGCATGCGGTAGGCGCGGATGATGTTCCCATAGAGCGCGGAGCGGCTGGAGAGTAGGTAATTGGCTCCCAGCGACGCCGACCAGTCGCGGAATTTCTCGTAGCGGGTCAGGACCTTGTCGTAGGGGATTTTGGTTTCCGCCATATCGAGGGACAAATGGTCTAAGCGTGCCCCCACGTTTATCGTCAGTTTTTTGTTGAACTTCATTTCGTCGCCCACGAAGAAGGCGGTGACGTTTTCGTCATAGTCGCCCCGCCGGGTAATGGAGCCCGTGGTGGGTGCCGGCGAACCTACCGGGAAAATACCGGAGGCCCTGATGTTTTTCGGATCGGTGGAGGAGTTGTACAAATAGCTGTACGTGGTGGGCTTCTGGTTGATGGTCGAGTAGTACATACCGGCGCTGAGGACGTGCTGGCTGTTGCCCATCTCGAGGGTTTTGTTGATGCGGAACTCGTTGATCAGGTCTTTGTCCACGGCATCCCCATCCAGGTAAAGGCGGAGCACGGTAGTGGTCGCGTACAAAGCGGGCAGGGCAAAGCCATATTTCACCCCTGTTTCTATGGTCTGGTAGCGGAAATGGTTGTTGATGGACCAGCCGGCCCCGAGTTTATAGTCTATTTTAGCCCCGATTTGGTCAATCCGTCCATAGCTGCCGCCGGCCATGGCGTCCCCGAGGTTGCGGACGATGGGCTTGCCCTGGGCGTTAAGTACACTGCGCCGGGCGGCACCGGAACCTTCCACGATGGCAAAGTTGATCCCGATGAGGTTGGGCGACTGATAGGTATCCGTGTTTTGCCAGCCAGGGGCGAGTTCGAGGGTATTGGGGTTGAGGGGTACGTCGGTCAGGTTCTGGAAATTGAAATCCGATACCATGCCATATACCCGAACACTGCCCTTGTTGTCCGGAATCAGCCAGTCTATATTGCCGCGGAACTGATACCCTTCGTCCTTATAGCCGGTATTTCGGAAGCCGTCGTCCTGCATGGCCCAGCCGCCTACGTTGAAGCGGAGGTTTTTGGCCAGGGGGCCGTTCAGGTTGAAATCCGTGCGATAGTTGAAGTTGCCGGTGCCGATGATATCGTTATAGGAGGTCAGGCGCACGGTCCCGCCCAGTTTTTCGCCGCCGGTGCGGGTGATGACGTTCACTACGCCCGCTGCGGAAGCCCTGCCGAAGATGGTCGCTGCGCTGCCGCGCACCACTTCCACGCGCTCCACGTTGAGGTCAAACCCGAAGCCGGCTTCCGGTACCTTGCCCGGGGTGCCGAGGGTGGGGATCCCGTCCAGCATGATACCGGTATAGACCAAGCCGCCTGTGGGCGAACCGTCGGGGAAGCCGCGAGTGACCACAAAGCCCCTCCTGCCCTGGGAAGTGTTCGTAAATACCCCGGGGGCCGAGGTGATGGCTTCCAGGATGCCCTCGGGCTTGCTGCGCTGGAGCTGTTTAGATCCGATGATTTCCACTGCCGTGGTCGTCTCCAGCTTGCGCACGGCTTGTCGGCTCGCCGTCACGACCACGTCGGAAAACGTGGTATAATCAGATTCCATGGCGACGTCAACCGTGGTCTGCTTGCCGACGGCCACCTCGACCGTCCTCAGGCCCACGTAGGAGAACACCAGCACGGCGTTGGCCCCGCTGACCCCTATGCTGTAGTTCCCGTTCTCATCGGAAACCACCCCGGAGCTGGTCCCTTTTTCCATGACGGCGACTCCGATCAGCGGCGAGCGGTCTTCGGAAGAAGTGACCCGCCCACGAACGGTTGACTGCGCCCATGCTCCTGCTGAAACAAATAGGATCAGCATAGCGGGCAAAAAACATTTGTATATCTTTTTTCCCATGGCCTTAATTTTTGGTGCAAAAAATCAAAAAAAACAGAAGAACCTTTCTTTTTGTAAATATAAAAAGTTAATTTTGTTAACCATTAATTTTATGAATTATTTTTGCTCCCTCATGAAAAATCTTCGACTTTTTCCAAAGCACACCGGGGTTTGGGAAGGTGTATATCGGCGGATTGCGCCCGATGGGGCACTTTCAGACCAGTGGAACAGCCGCCTGAGCATCCGGATGTCCCCCGACGGCAGCTACCAGCAGGTCAACGAATATTTTTGGGCGGACGGGCACTACGAATGCCACGATTTTGGGGTGTGCCATTTCGACGGGGAAGGAACTTTGATTTTCGATACTCCCCGTATCAAAGGCCATTCCTGGGAGACGCGCGACTCGGTCTGTCTGATTTGGGAATACTTGGACCGCCCCGGCTCCCGGCTGTTCGAGATGATAGATTTGATCGGCCCGGAAGAAAAGCACCGGATCCGCGTCTGGAAATGGAGTTGTTTCGATGTGTTCGAAGGGCTGACCATGATCGAAGAGCGCAAAACCGGGGCGCAGGAAGACATACCCGACGATTTCTGGGCTTCTGCCCGCGAAAAGCGCTTTAAAGGGGTTTCGCGATCCAATCGCTAACCAACGGTACGCGCAGCCGAGGCAAACGTACCGCTAGGGGGCCCCATCCACAGATTCATCAACACGACCAATTTTTCAGATGGCAAAAGGAATGACGATTACCGAAAAAATCATGGCCAGGAACAGCGGGCGCGACCAGGTGGTCCCCGGCCAACTGGTCTGGACAGATGTACATTCGGTAATGACCATGGACTATCTCGGCAAGCAGACGTTCTCCAAGTTACACGAGCTCGGGGTAGACCAGGTCTTTGACAAAGACCGGGTGATCTGCGTATCCGACCACCTCGTGCCCCCACCCACCCCACAGTTTGCCACTATGCTCAACGAGTGGCGCCAAGCGGTGCGCGAACACGATATCACGTATTTCTACGATTTGGGCCGACAGGGAATCGCCCATCAGATTATGGTCGAACAAGGGCATGTGCTGCCCGGTACGATCAGTATCGGCACGGATTCCCATGCCAACACCTATGGCGCGGTGGGTGCGGTAGGTAACGCCGTGGGCGTAACGGATGCCGCTGTGGCCATGGCGATCGGAAAAGCCTGGTTCCGCGTGCCCGAGTCCGTGAAATTCCATATCACCGGCCAGTGGCAACCCTGGGTCATGGCCAAAGACCTGAGCCTGCACATCATGGGCATGATGCACTGGAACGGGCACTTGATCTATAAATCCCTGGAATTTTGTGGCCCTGCCATCGAAGCGCTGGGCATGGCCGGCCGCATGACCCTCTGTAACATGACCGTGGACTTAGGGGCGAAAAATGGTATCATCGCCCCTGACGCGGTCACAGCACAGTACCTCGAAAAGCGGGCAAAAGGAAGCTGGCAACCTCTTTACAGCGATGCGGACGCTCACTATGACGCCGTATATGAAGTAGATATTTCCGACCTCGGCCCGACCGTAGCCCTACCCGATAAACTGGACGATACCGTCCCCGTCGAAAAGGTGGCCGGGCAAAAATTCAATAAGGCCTTTGTGGGTACCTGCACCAATGGCCGCCTGGAAGATATGGAAATCATGGCCCGGATCCTCCAGGGGAAGCAAATACACCGCGATGTGAACATGCTGGTCGTCCCCGCCAGCCAGGAGGTGTTCCTGGAATCCATGAAGCAGGGCTATCTGCAGGTGCTGGTAGAGGCCGGTGCTGCTGTGGATACGCCGTCCTGTGCCGCTTGTGCAGGGATACACACCGGCGTCGCAGGGGATGGCGATATCGTGCTGAGCGCGGGCAACCGCAACATGAAAGGTAGGATGGGCAGCAAAAACGCCCAGATTTTTCTAACCAGCCCGGCTGTGGTAGCCGCCTCTGCCCTCTATGGGGTCATCACCGACCCGCGGACACTGGGATAAGCGTTGTTCAAAACCCGTTGTAAAAAAATAAATATATGTCTGTCGTTCAAGGAAAAGCCTGGGTGGCCAGGGATTATGTGATGGCCTATGATATTATCGTCCAACAGTTCTGGACGGCACCCATAGACCCGGTGGAGAATGCCAAGTGGGTGATGGCCGGAGTAGAAGAAGCGTTTAACCGGGAAAATGGCTTTCAGGACCAGGGCTACACCTTTATCGTAGCGGCGCATAACTTTGCAGGAGGGGGAAAAAGTATCGAACACGTGATTACCGGCCTGATGGGCGCGGGGATACGGGCGGTGTTTGCCGATAGTTTCGCCCGCTTGCAATTCAGAAACGCCATCAATTATGGATTGCCCTTCGTAACTTGCCGGGACATTGCCAAAGGGTGTTCCACAGGGGATGAATTGTCGTGGGACATGGCCAGCGGCCAAGTCTCCAATTTGTCCAACGGGCAGGTTTTCCAGACGGTGCCCGTGGCGCCTTTTGTGGCCGAGGTAGCCCAGGCGGGCGGCCTGATGGGGTTTGTGCGCCAAAAAATAGCGGAGGGCCGCGTGGGCGAACTGTCATAGGGGCTCGTCAAGGGAAGGGGATGGCTATAACCCAATTGTTTACGCGGTTCAAACCGATGGCCAGATGGCCTAAGAGATGCTATGCAGGAAAATAAAGTCAAAACGAAGATGCTGTCGGGGAAGCCGGTATATGGAGCTATCTCCCCGACCACCGACCCGGTGATCTGTGAATACCTGGGATGGTCGGGACTGGATTTCTACATGATAGATGGCGAGCATGGCTCCCTAACGGCCTCCGATGTACCTCACCTGGTCAGGGCTTGTGAGCTCGCCGGGATAACGCCCCTGGCCAGGGTTCGCAGCCTGGATGAAAAGCTCGTGCTGCAATTCCTGGACGCAGGGGTAATGGGCATTATGATGCCCGGGGTACAGAACCTGTCGGATATCGAAAAACTGGTGCATGCTGTACGCTATCCCCCGCTGGGGCTTCGAGGGGTAGGCCCTGTGCGGGCCGCCCGATACTTTATGGGACCTATGGGCCAAGCGGAATACGTGGCGTTTGCCAACCAGCAGATCCTCATCCTTCCCCAGGTGGAAGACCTGGAAGCCGTTCGAAACCTTCCTGAAATGGCCCGGCACCCGGAAGTGGACGGATTCATCATCGGCCCCCGCGACTTGGCCATGTCCATGGGCTTTACGGATGGTCCCAACCATCCGGAGGTGAAGGCGGTGATAGAGGATATCTTCGAGATAGCCCTGGGGGCCGGCAAACAGGTAGGTACTGTTGCGGGTACGGCAGAGCAGGCGCGGGCCCTGGTCGAAAAAGGGGCGACGCTTATCCTGAACTCTGTCCAGGGGCTCCTCGGTGCCGGCACAAGTGCTT
>JBEGMH010000310.1:0-21347 GCA_041183125.1 Bacteroidota bacterium
TTTGTCCGGTAGCAGTCTAAATTCTGTATATTCTGGCATACCTTTGCCGGCATCAAACACTCACCACTCATCATGAAACATGTAATCCCGGCGTCATGGATGTTGTGTATACTCCTTGGCGCGTCCTCCTGCAAGCCCAAAGAAGACCCTATGTTGGGATTGATCCAGGGCCGTTGGGAAATCCGCGAGGCGTATCGTTCTGAGCAGCCCACGACTTCTTTAGCGGGGCTGTACTTCGAGTTTGGCGCGGAGGGGAGGTTGCGCACCAACCTACCCCTGTCGGAAACCCCGGAGCAGGCGACTTATTCCCTTTCGGATGGCATCATCAGCCAAGTCCAGGGGGATTTGGAAGTTGAATACAAAATCGAGGCCTTGAACGACACGGCGTTGGTGCTGAACACTACCCTCCAGGATTTCCCGTTCCGCTTCGTGCTGGCCAAATCAGCGGATCAATAGGTCTAAAACCCTCCTGAACCAGCGCGCTCAGGCACGTCAACTCTATCCGATGCAGTATCTCGCTTACCTGAACAAGTATTTTTTGCAGTACAAAAAACTAGCGCTCCTGGGAGTGCTTTTCGTTTTTTTGTCCAACTATTTCCGGGTCTTGCAGCCCCAGGCTATCCGGGAGGCGCTGGACTTGGTCGTTGACAACCTGCAAATGTACCGGCTTTTCAAAGGGAGCGGGTTACAGCGCACCTTTTTTTCGATGTTGGGGGGCCAGTTGTTGTATTTCGGGGTACTGGTGTTGGTATTAGCGCTGGTGATGGGCTGGTTCATGTACTACACCCGTCAGACCATCATCGTCATGTCGCGCTTGATCGAATACGACCTGCGCAAGGAGATGTACCTGCACTACCAGGCGCTGGACATGGCGTTTTACAAGCGCAACAACACCGGCGACCTCATGGCGCGGGTATCGGAAGACGTGGGCAAGGTGCGGATGTACCTGGGGCCTGCGGTGCTGTACGGGGTGAACCTGGTATCGCTGTTCATTTTGGTCATTTACGCCATGTTTGCGGTAAACGTGAAATTGACCTTGTACGCGCTATTGCCCCTGCCGCTGCTGTCGGTTTCGATTTACTACGTCAGCAACCTGATCAATACCCGCAGTGAGCAAATCCAGCAGCAGTTGGCGCGGCTGAACAGCATCGCCCAGGAGGTCTATTCGGGGATCCGCGTCGTGAAAGCGTATGTACAGGAAGCTCCGATGGCGCGTTTTTTCGGCCTTGAAACGGAAAAATTCCGGGACATGTCGCTGGGCCTGGCTACGGTCAACGCCTTTTTCTTCCCTTTGATGCTGCTACTGGTGGGCGCCAGCACCTTATTGGCGGTGTACGTCGGCGGCATTCTGGTGGTGAAAGGGGAAGTAAGTGCGGGCAATATCGCCGAGTTCGTGATCTACGTCAACATGCTGACCTGGCCGGTCACTTCTATTGGCTGGATCGCCTCTATCGTACAACAGGCGGCTGCGTCGCAAAAGCGCATCAACGAATTCCTGGAGACGAGCCCCTCCATTCAAAACACAGGAACCCAGCGGGGGGCTGTCCGGGGGGCCATCCGCTTTGAAGGGGTATCGTTCACCTATCCGGATACGGGCATACACGCATTGAAAGGGCTGAATTTTGAGTTGAAGCCCGGCCAAAAGATGGCCATAGTAGGCCGGACCGGCTCCGGCAAGAGCACGGTGGCAGAGCTGATCGCCCGTATGTACGACGTCAGTTCCGGGCGCATCGAGATAGACGGGGTGGACATCCGCGAATGGGACCTGTCCGTCCTGCGCAACCGCCTGGGCTATGTGCCCCAGGATGTGTTTCTGTTTTCCGACACCGTTGCCGCCAACATCGCCTTTGGGGTGCCGGGCACTGAGCAAGCGGACATCGAGCGGTTCGCAGGGTATGCCTCCATCCATGAAGAGCTGAGCGCGCTGCCCAACGGCTATGATACGGTGGTCGGCGAGCGGGGCGTCACCCTCTCCGGTGGGCAAAAACAGCGGGTCGCGATCGCCCGGGCACTGATCAAACAGCCCGACATCCTCATTTTAGACGATTGTCTTTCCGCGGTGGACACCAATACGGAAAAACAAATCCTCCGCTATTTCAACGAAGCTTTGCAGCACAAAACCGCGTTGGTCATCACCCACCGCATCTACTCCCTGATCCAATTCGACAAAATCATCGTATTAGACCAGGGCCGCATCGTAGAGGAGGGCACGCACGAAGAACTCCTCGCCAATAAAGGATACTATGCAGACCTCTTCGAACGCCAGAGCGCCGAGGAGCTGGAGAGCCAGTAGGTGTTCCTCCCGAGGGCTCAAAAAGCGCTTCTACTTTTTTTAATCCTGCTTTGATTTTTTACCCAATTCCTTACTTTTGTAGAAAGGACTTGTTGCGAGGGGATCATCAAGGGGTCAAAAAGGCTCTTTTTTCCCGCCTCGCTGACCCCTCGCAACAAGTCTAAAGGATACGACAGGCCTAGTACTCAAAAATAGTTCTTACAGTGGATAACGAGCGGAACCAAAGAAAGAATGACAGTGTCTTTTCCCGGAAAATGCGGGCGGGCAAAAAAAGAACTTACTTTTTCGACGTGCGGCGTACCCGCGGGGACGATTTCTACCTGACCCTCACCGAGAGCACGCGCAAGTTTGAGGGGGACGGTGGCTACGAACGCCACAAAATCCTCTTGTATAAAGAAGACTTCAACCGCTTCCTGGAAGCGCTTGAGGAAACCATAGACTACATCAAGACCGAACTCATGCCGGACTACGACTACGATGAGTTCGCACGCCGCCACGAAGAGGAGGAAGATTACTACGAAGACGACCAGCGCGAGCAGCGTCCACCGTACCGCGAGCAGCGCGGGCGGGAGGGTTTGCCTTCCGAAGACGACATGGCCTGGTAGCGCCCCCTTCCCTCTAATACGATCCAAAGTAGCGGCGCAGGAACCACTCTGTGGCCAACAGCGCGAGCAGCACGCCAAAGATCCAGCGCAGATGGATGAGGGAGCGGGTGCGCGTTGTCTCGTACACCACCGGCTTCGCAGTCGCGGATTGGCGGATTTGTTCTACTAATTGCTGCATATCCTTGGGCGCGAGGCTTTTGCCGCCAGATTGTTCGCTGAGCAGGGCGAGGAGGTTGTGGTCTGCCTGGGTTTCAAACCGTTCCAACTGGACGGGCTGTACGCTAAACTGGCCTTCGGCGCTCAGCGCTACCCCGTTGAGGTTTACGGAAGCGGTGTAGCGGTAGTTGCCCACCGGGAAGATACCGGCGTTCAGTGCGTAGGCGCGTTCTTTCTTGTTCATGGTGAAGGGGAACTCTTTCCGGTTCGAGTTGGTGATGACGAGCCGTACATCGGGTTCGTTGATGCGTTCGAAGCTGTTGTTGTACAGTTCGGCGTCGAAGAGCACGGGTTCGTTTTCGTCGAAGATATTTTTCGCTGCGACCGCCCTAAACTTGCGCTTGTCCTCTTTTACGCTGAGGTACTGGACGATTTTGCTCATCAGTTCATCGAAAAAGAGGTGGTTTTCGTCCTGTAGGAAGTTGAACAAGCGCCAGCGCCACAAGCCTTCAGCGGTGATGAGGCCTGTCCGGGTACCTTCCCCTTCCCCGAAGGCCAACAGCGGGTAGTTGGTATCTATTTTCCGGATGCGCTGAAACAGCAGGGGCTGTGCTTGTGCCCCGGCGCGAAAATCGCCGAAAGGAGCCGACAGCGGTGGATAGCTGCTCAGTTCGTTGCGCAATTTTTCATCGAGCAGGAACAGGTTGAAGGTCGGGGAGACCCTCGCTTGTACCTCGTTGACGCTGCGGGTATCGGCCTGGAAAGCGATGAGGTTTTGCACCTGGTTGAGCCGGTTGAAATCGGTTTGCAGCCCACCGATGAACCAGCGCGGGATGCGGTTTTTATTCAGTACGCCGAGGAGGGCGTTCAGGTCGTAGCTCCGCGAAGGCAGTTGGTGCAGGATGACGAGGTCATACTCGGCGACATTGCCGTTGAATTCGCCTATGAAGGCCGTTTCTACCTGGTAGTTTTTATTGCCGGATATGCTCTGTTTGAGGGCGCTGATATCCGGGTGGGGGGCATGGGCGAGGATGAGGATTTTCTGGCGGGCATCGAGCACGTCCACAAAGATTTCCTGTACGTTGTTTTGGAAGGAGGCTTCTCCCGGGATGCGCCCCAGGACGAGCCGGAAGCGCTGTACGCCGGGCTTGTCGGCGTCCAGTATGATCTCCTGCGTCTTGAAGAACTCCTTTTGGGAGATGGGCAGGGAGAGCTGTTGTATCAAGCGGGTGGCATCGCCGTCCACCTTATAGACCGACAGGCTGGTCGTGCTCCCGGCGCAATTGTTGGCGCTGATATCCGCTTGTATGCTGAACTGGTCGCCCAAGTAGGCGATTTGGTTGTAGAAAACGCGTTTTAGCACTAGGTCTTTTCGCTTTACCGTATCGCCCAGTGCCAGGGTAAAGATGGGCGCGTTGATTTTGTTGCGGGCATACAAAGGGTTGGTGCCGGCATTGAAGATCCCGTCGCTGGCCAATACCACCGCTCCCAGGGCTTCCCCGCCATACACATCGCCCATGGTGCGCAATACCTCCGAGAGGTTGCTGGACTTATCTTTCAAAGCGGTGTCCAGCACGCCTTCGCGCACGGAGGCACCAAAAGAGTATTCGTGCACTTCAAAGTCGTCGGCCAGTTCCTCTTTCAAGGCTTCGAGTTGTTGGAAATAGGCCTCGCGCTCGGGTGCGGACATAGCGGTGCGCACCGACTCGGAGACGTCCTGTGCGAGGGCTACGATGGGCTTGCGCACTTCGCGTTGCCGGAAGCGCAGCACCGGGCTGAGCAGCAGAAACGCAATCAGCGCCGCCGCTGTGAAACGCAGTAGCGCCAATAAACCCCGAAGCCATTTGCCTTGTTCCCTGAACTGTGTGTCCCGGTAGTACAGGATTCCGGTCACAACTGCCCCTGCCAGGAGACAAAGCCCCACATACCAAATCGGATATCCCAAGGTCATTTGCATGATAACGTCGTTCTTTTATTCGCACTGCAAAGTAAACACAAAGCGTAAAACAATATAACTTTGAGATAGGTTATAGATGGAAGCTGTCGCAAAAGTACCCCGCTGCCGTCCTGTTGTAGTGGAAATAGCGAAAGCCCTAAACGATCTCTGTATGAAGCGATTTTCTGTTTTCTCCTTCTTCCTGTTGTCCATGGCGTTTGCTATGCCGCTCCGGGCCGCGTACCTGCTGCTGCCCATGGACCCGGAGTCCCAGCACAACCATTTGAAAGCCTATGGGATAGCGTATTGGGTGCTCCAAAACGGGGAGGAAGCGTGGTGGTTGCTCAACTACCGGGGGGGCAGTTTCGCTTTTCGCCACAACAAAATCTTTGAAAAAGAATGCCTGACCCGCGGGGTGAACTTTGAGATCATCGCCGATGGGCAGTTCAACGAGATACTCGACGAAATTGCCGATCCGGAAGCGAACATGGACGCCATGCGGCTGGAAAAAGCGCCCAAAATCGCGGTCTATACACCGGATTTCAATGAAAAAGGCGAGCGCATACAGCCCTGGGACGATGCGGTGACCCTGGTGCTCACCTACGCCGAAATCCCTTATGATGTCATCTACGACCGGGAAATCGTAGGGGACAAGCTCGCGCTGTACGACTGGCTGCACCTGCACCACGAGGATTTTACGGGTCAATACGGCCGTTTTTACCGCTCGTACAGTGCTTTCCCCTGGTATCGCGAAAACCAGCGCCGCATGGAAGCATTGGCTTCCGACCTGGGTTTTTCCAAAGTGTCGCAGCTCAAACTGGCGGTGGTCAAAAAGATCAAGGAGTATGTCACAGGGGGCGGGTTTATGTTCGCCATGTGCTCGGCCACGGACAGCTACGACATTGCCCTATCGGCGGAAGGGGTGGATATTTGTGCGGAAATGTTCGACGGCGACCCTGCCGACCCTGCGGCGCAATCCAAACTGGACTTTGGGCGCACGTTTGCATTCCGCGACTTTTTCCTCTCCCGCAATCCCATGGAGTATGAGTTTTCGAGTATTGACGTGGGCCAGGACCGTCCCATCGCCCCCGAGCAGGACTATTTCACCTTGTTCGATTTTTCCGCAAAATGGGATCCCGTGCCTACCATGCTCACCCAAAACCACACCCGTACGGTAAAAGGGTTTATGGGCCAAACGACGGCCTTCCGCAAACAGTTTATCAAGCCCAATGTATTGTTATTGGGCGAGAACAAGCCTGCCGGGGAAGCGCGCTACATCCACGGCGCTTTTGGCAAAGGCTTCTGGACCTTCTACGGCGGCCATGACCCGGAGGATTACCGCCACTACGTCAACGATCCCGAAACGGACTTGTCGCTGCACCCCAACTCGCCGGGCTACCGCCTCATCTTGAACAATATCCTGTTCCCCGCTGCCAAGAAAAAGGAGCGAAAGACCTAAAATGCACCTGCCCCAGTTTGCGAGAGGGGGTACCGTTTTGCTGTAAGCCATCAATGATTCACCTATGTTTCGCAGTCTATCTTTAAAAATCGTTCTTCCCTTGCTGTTGATCGCACTGGGTTTCCTGGCCGGGGTGGCCTGGAAGGCCAAAGACAGTACAGAGGCAGCGCTCATCGCCGAGAAAGGGCCTGAGCGCACCCCTGCGCCGAAGGGGGACCTCAACCCGTCGGAGCAGGCGACCATACACCTTTTCGAAGAGGCAGCGCCCTCCGTTTGCTTTATCACGACGAGCAGCTTCCGGGAAGACTTCTGGAGCCGCAATGTCCTGGAAATCCCAAGGGGCTCGGGTTCCGGCTTTATCTGGGACCGCAAAGGCCATATCGTCACGAATTACCACGTCATTGAAGGGGCCGACCGAGCCACGGTCACGCTGGCCGACCGCAGCGCCCTCGAGGCGGAGCTGGTGGGCACGGCACCGGAAAAGGACCTGGCCGTATTGCGCATAAAGGCTGCTCCCGATCAGTTGGCCCCTATCCCCATTGGCTCATCGGAAGACCTGCGGGTCGGGCAGGCGGTTTATGCCATCGGGAACCCGTTTGGCCTGGACCAGACCTTGACCACCGGGATCGTCAGTGCGCTGGGCCGGGAAATCGAGTCTTCCAATGGTATCCCGATAAAGGATGTGATCCAAACCGATGCCGCTATCAACCCAGGCAACTCCGGTGGGCCGCTCCTCGACTCAGGAGGCCGGCTGATCGGGGTCAATACGGCGATCTACAGCCCGTCCGGTGCGTCTGCCGGGATTGGCTTCTCCATCCCGGTGGACGTGGTGCGCTGGGTCGTACCGGAACTGATTGAATTCGGCAAGATAAAACGGCCCTCCCTGGGAGTGGAATTGGCGAGCCCGGGCATCATCAGCCGCTATCAGTTGGAAGGGCCCCTGGTGATCACTGTGGCACCGGGCAGCAACGCAGAGAAATCGGGCATACGCCCCACCTTGCGCGACCGCTTCGGGCGGATCCGCTTGGGGGACATCATCGTAGCCTTGAACAACGACCCCATCAAGACGAATGGGGACCTCATCCTCGCTTTGGAAAAGTACCAGCCCGGCCAGCGCGTGAGCATCGTAGTACTCCGCAATGAAGAAAAAGTAAAACTGGATATCGTACTCGAAGAATCGAAATAAGTTGCATAGAAAACCCTACGTTGCAGCGTGACTTTATCCAAAAAATACGTCAAAAGGGTAGTTTGCAAAAACACAGGGAGCACTCCCTGAACGATAAATATGGGTTTTAGGTGTTTTGTAGGAGAGGCCATTGCGGCTTCTCCTTTTTTTTAGCGCATCAAGGTCACATCCCCTTTCAAGACTACCTCCCTGCCGACCGGGGTTATGATGACAGCGACATAGACGTACACCCCCGTTTGCGGTTCCTGGTCGAACAAGCGGCCGTCCCAGCCCTGGGTGGGGTCGTTGGCGTAAAAATCGTCCCTGCTGAAAACCATGGCCCCCGTGCGGTCGAAGATGCGAAAACTCTTCACCTTGCTGAATTCCGGGCGGGTATAGATAAAAAAGAAATCATTTTGGCCATCTCCGTTAGGGGAAAAGGCATTGGGGATAAACACGGGCAACTCTTGTACGACATTGACCCGGATGAAGTCGGATGCCGAGCACAAGTTGTCGGCTACTACGCGGACCTCATAGGTGGTGGAATGCAACGGACGCACGATTTCAACGGCCTCATTTTTGCCGGATAGGCCTTCTACCCCGATCCATCGGAAGCTAAGGCTTTGATGGGCTGGGAATACCAAAGCTTCCAGCCGGGCCGAATCGCCTTCTTTGATGCTGAGGTCGGGCCCCAGGTCTACGCTGATGCGCACCGGCTGGGGAACCTCGACGGGGACCGTCAGTTCGCAGTCCTCTGCGTCCCTGACCAAGAGGGAGTAGGTTCCGGGGCTGAGTTGCCGGAAGGTGCGGGTAGAGTCGGGCAGGGCGTTGTTCAGGGAAAAACGGTAGGGAGCTTTGCCTCCATACGTTCCCAGGACAGCGATGGCACCTGGCCGGTTCGGGCTGCAGCCGGGGGCGGTAACCGAGTATGCGACGGAGTCCACGCGGTTGGAATCGGCGACCACGCGGAGGCTGTCGGTAGCCGAACAGCCGTTTTCCAGGTCATCTACGCGGAGGGTATACCAGGCGGCAGTACCGGCTTCTGTGCGGGAGCTGTTGGAGGTACCCGTGAGTGTGCCCTGGCGGGTAGACCAGGCGAAGGAGAGCTGGCGGCTGCCGCGGGTAGCGCTGGCATCGAGGCGTACTTTCCTCGTATTACAATCCAGGGCTTCGACAGGGGCAAAAACGATAGCGGGTGGTTTTTGGTTTTCGCGGACCTGGGTGAAGCCCTGTGCGGCGCAACCATTTTTGAGATTGGTGAGGGTGACCCGGTATTGTCCGGGTTTGGTCACGGGCACGGGGGGGCCGTTGGACGTCAGGATGTTGCCGTCTGGGTCTTCCCAGGCGATGCGTACTTTCGTGTCGTTGCTGCCTAATTCTATGGCGAGTTCGGCTTGGGGCCGGGCACAAGTCAGCACATCAGCAGGGGTGATTTGGAAAATGGGTGGGGCCTGGTCGGCCTCGACGTTGATTTCGAGGGAGTCGGCACAACTGTTGTACGCATCCTGCACCACGAGCAGATAGGTGCCCGGAAGGCTGGCTAAGATTGCATTGGGCTGGTCGGTGGGTGCAAAACCGCCATTGCTCAGGTTTCGCCAGTAGAAAAGGAGTTCTGCGCCCGTTCCGGATGCGGAGGGGGAGGCATTGATGGTGAGCGTATCGTACTGGCAGGTCAACAGATAGTTGGGTGCTGCCTGATCGAGTGCTGCTGTTGGGAAAATAATTTGGTTCTGCACCCGTACGGAGTCGGAGCTGGAACAGCCGTTGCTGCGGTCGCGTACGGTGAGGATATAGAGCCCTTCGCGGTTGACGAGCGCGTTGAGTTTAGTGGCATCCGCCGCAATCCGGCCATCGGGGGTGGTCCAGGAGCATTCGAAGCCCCAGGCGGGCAGGTTGGTGGTGGCAGGTAGCCGAAGAGAAGGGTTGGCGCAGGTCAGAATGGTATCCGGTCCGGCGTACACTTTAGGGAAGCGCGTGTCGGGGACTACGCGGACGGTATCGCTGGCGGAGCAGAAATTTTGCAGGTCTTGTACCGTCAAGGTATATAGCCCCGGGCCGGACACGATGGGGGTGAGGGTGTTCTTGTCCGACAGCACCCAGCCGCCGGTGGCGGTCCAGGCGGCAGTGAACCTTCCATTGGGGAGCCCTGTGGTGCCGTTGAGCTGGATTTCTGTTTGGTTGCAGCGGAAGATCTCAGTTTTCCCAGCTTCGACAAGCGGGGGTGCGATATCCTGGGTGACCTGTACTTGTTTGGAATTGCTGCAGCCGGTCTCGGTATTGGTGAGTTCAAAGGTATACACCCCGGAGGTACGTGCGGTAAAAAAAAGTTGGTTTTCGCACTGCCCCACGGGGCTGCACCAGCGGTAGCTGTAGTTGGGGTCGTTGGGCAAAGGCGCGTTCAACACGGCGAGGGTATCCCGGCAGTTCAGTACTTCTTCGCGGATGAAGGGGAGCTCGGGTTTTTCGAGGGTTGCGGTCACGAGGACAGAGTCCTTTGCGGCGCATCCATTTTCCACATCGGTGACGATGATTCGGTAGAGGCCAGCGGCATCCACCTGTGGGGTAAGGGAGTTGGGGTCTGCTGCAATGCGCCCGCCCTGTTCGGTTTCCCAGGTGAAGGAGAAGCGGGCACCGGTGGAGGATGCGCCTGCATTGAGGCGTGCGCTGGGGTTTTTGCAGGTGAGCATGCGTTCGAAGCCCGCTTCTGCAATGGGTCGGATGGTATCCATGGCCACTACCGCGCTGTCCAGGGCGGAGCAGCCGTTGCGCAGGGAGCGCACCATGAGCCGCCAGGTAGCGGGGCGTAGGGCCAGCACGCTGGGCGAGGTACCATTATTGACCGGCAACCCATCGGAGGCGCTCCATTGATAGGTAAACCCCACGGTGGGAGCGTTGCTATTGCCCAATCGCAGTACTTTTCGGGTACAGGTGAGCCACTGGTCCGGGCCGGCATCGGCTGGGGGCGCGAGGGTGTCGGATACCACTTTGAAAGAGGCGGTATCCCGACAGCCGTTGCCCAGGTTCCGTCCGATGAGCACATAGCTTCCCGGGCGGTTTACCGAAAGGATAGCGCTGGTATCCCTGGGGGAAGGAGGCTGTGCAAGTTCTGCCCACTGATAGCCCATACGGGCCGAGGTGCGGTTGACCCCCAGGAGGGTGGTATTTTTTCGGCTGCACGTGAGGGTGTCTATACCCGTGATGGCGATATCGGGCGGCGTCAGGTCGGACAATACGGTGACCGCGGTCTGGGCAGCGCAGAACAGGTCTTGCACGCTTTGGAATACCCGGAGCTGGTAGCGTCCAGGCGTGCGGACGCGGAGGGTGGAGTCCTGTCCGAGGAGGGTGCCGTCGGGGCCGGTCCAGCGGAAGTTGATGAGGCCGCTGGGCCCGGAGTCGGCACCATTGAGTACGATTTCCTGCCGATCGCAGGTGATGGCCTCCGGGGTGCGTATCGCCACTTGCGGGTTCAGCACGACAAGAGACAGTAGGATGAGGCTGTCGCAACCGCTGGGAGCGGGCACGCGCACGCGGTACTCCCCGGCGATCCGGAAAACCCTGCCCCCGAGGCTGAACCCTGCTCCCTGGCAGATGTGCTTCGTCATAGCACGCGTAGGCGTAGGGACGACCGACAACTCCACGGTGAGGATAGAATCGCAGCCGTTGGCAGCAGGGATGGTGTCGGTGTATATACCGGGAAGGCGGTACGACCGGTCGCCCACGGTCAGGGAGTCTTCATCGCATATAGTAATTTGTACCCGGCTGATTTTGGCACTCCGAAAGCGGAGGCTAACCTGTACGATGCTGTCGCAGCCCGAAGCGGCGGTGAAGCGGATATCGTAGGTGCCTGGGGTAGAGAAAGCCCGGTTTCCGATGCGGTATAGATCGCCCGGGCAGATGCTGTCTTGTACAAAAAGCGTATCCGGCACCGGGAGGATGGTGGCCCGGAAGCACTGGGTGCTGAGGTCGCCGCAGAAGGGTGGGTCCGGGGCGTTGAGCGAGTCCCGCAGGGCACTGAGCCGTATAGTACTGCCCGTCGCAGGGAGCAGGCTGCTGTCGGCGAGGCTGTATGACAAGCCGCAGACCTCGTAGTTTCCGGCCGGGTAGGTGCGCAGGTCGGGGGATGGGGCGTAGGCGAAGAGCGTGGAGTCCCGGCGTATGGCCCAGGTATAGCCGTGGTAGGTGGAATCCGGGCGTGTACTGTCGTAGCGGGGCGTGCGTGCGCTCCAGTCCAGCGAAGTATCCCCGGCGCAGGCGGTCAGGGTGTCGCCTTCGACCATGCCCGCGTCGGCGAAGCAGCAGTGGCGGCCGGTCTCGTCGCAGAAGACGAGCTCGACGTCGCGGAGAAAGCCTTGGATCGTTCGCGGCGCAAAAAGCGTAGTGAGCGTTTTCACGGTCAGGGTCCAGTTGCCGTTGACCGCACCGGAGTCCAGGTCTTCCAGGCACCCCTGGAAAGGATAGTAGAACCCTTTGTAGAACCCTTTGGATTCGGCATTAAAAACGTTGGCGATGTTGTTCCAAACTGGCTGGAAGCCCGGGTCGGGTGCGGCGTCGTTGGCACAAGGGGTAAAGCGGACGTTGAAGTTTGCCCCTATGGGAAACGGCTTTGAACCCGTGATATTAGGGCCGATGAGTTGGATCGTTTCGCCGGCGGGGGAGCGGAGCCACACCTCAAAGTCAAAGATGGCGGAATGTACGAAGTTCAAGCGCAGCTCACACAGTCCCTGGGTAGGCGAAGCGAGGCTATTGTTCACTATCCCATGCACTTCAAACGTCAGCGAGGCGGAATCTACGGCCCTTATCGGCAGTGGGAATGCCGGTGCGCAGGGCTGTGCGCGGAGCAAAGCCGGTAGGAGGAGGCTGAGTATGCCAAAAATAAATCGGTTGAACACGTTCCAGATTTTCATTAGGGAAACGTTCTATTTCTTTTTTTTGTACATATAAAGATGGCACAAGCGGAAAAAACCCGTCATCTTTGGACAGGTTTGTCGCGGGTGTGTATGGAGGAGGGTGAAAGCGTTCTTTTCCTCTTTTGGTACCTTTTTGTAACAAGTCTAATAAAACAACGCGAAGTATGCAGTACAGGTTTTGGATATCGGGGGCCCTCTTTCTGTGGGCCGCGTGTTTTGCCCGTCCTTCTTTTGCCCAAGCGCCCCGGGAATCGTCTGATTTCATGGACCGCGTTTGGTGGGGGGGTGGGTTTGCCCTGGGCTTTTCTGCTGTCAACCAGGTGACGAGCATCCAGTTGGGCGTCAGCCCTATGGCGGGATATAAGATCACGAACGGCTTTTCGGTAGGCCCACGGGTCAGCGTGTTGGCTTCCTATTTCAGTTCGCGCTTCGGGGTGGTGCGCAGCAATAAAATCGCACCGACCTATGCGGGTGGGGTGTTTGCACGGCAGAAGCTCTTCCGCGATATTTTCGCCCATACGGAATACGAGTTGGAGAACAGGGCCTATGTGACCCCTGACGGGAGCCAGTTGCTCGTGAGCCGCAACACGAACCACAACTATTATATTGGCGCGGGGTACAATGCCGGGGGGGCTGAGTTCCTGATTTTGTACAATCTGAACCAGGGCCGATATTTCGACGTGTCGCCCTATGTGTTCCGCTTTGGTTTTACCCGCAACTTTTAGCGGCCTTATGGAGCTTCATCCCGCTGAGCCGATTGCCTGTTATGTGGAGGTACTGCTGCCCCTGGCATTGGCGCGGCCCTACACGTATGGCGTGCCGGAATCCCTGGCGCACCTCGTGCAGGTAGGCGTGCGGGTGGAGGTGCAGTTTGGCAAAAAAAAGCACTATACCGGACTGGTGACGGCTGTGGCCGGGCAGGGGCCGGCGGGCTACGACGCCAAGCCCATCATTGGGGTCTCCGATGAGCACCCTATTGTATATCCTGCGCAGTTGAAGTTTTGGGAATGGTTGTCGCAGTATTATGGTTGTAGCCTGGGCGAAGTGATGAACGCTGCCCTCCCCGCGCATTTCCGCTTGGTGAGCGACACCTTGCTCGCCCTGGGCCCTGCGTACACCGAAGACCTGGCCGACCTCGACGACAAGGAATACCTGGTGGCAGAGGCGCTGAGCATACAGCCCACGCTCAGCGTCAAGCAGGTGCAGGACATTTTGCAGCAGCGCTCGGTCTGGCCGGTGCTCAAGCGCCTCTTGGCGAGGGGCATCCTCGCCGTCGAAGAAGATTTGAAAGAAAAATACCGCCCCCGTACCGTGGCGTGCCTGCGCTTGTGCCCGCCTTTTGCCGAACGACCTACCGAGCTCAAGGAGGCCTTTGAACGTTTGCGCAAATCAGAGCGGCAAACGGAAGCACTATTGGCGTTCATCCAGCTTTCCATGCAGTTCCCGCACGTGCGCAGGGAAGATTTGTACAAGACCATAAAGACGGACAGCACCGTGCTGAACGCTCTTTTCCGAAAGGGCATTTTAGAACCTTACGAGCTGGAAGTCAGCCGTTTGGGAGATTATGGAGAAGGAGAGGAAACACTGCCCGCTCTGTCGGAAGCCCAGGAAAAAGCCTTGGGCGAAATCATGGAGTGCTTTGGGTCCAAAGAAGTCGTCTTGCTACACGGGGTCACCGGCAGTGGCAAAACGCGCCTATATGTCGAACTGATCCACCAGGCCATTCAGCGGGGCGAGCAGGTGTTGTACCTCTTGCCTGAAATTGCGCTGAGCGCCCAGGTAGTGGGCCGCTTGCGCCGCATTTTTGGCAACCAGGTAGCGGTGTACCACTCCCGGCTGAGCAACAACGAACGGGTGGAAGTATGGCAAAAAACACTGCAGGGCCAACCGCTGTTGTTAGGCGCCCGATCGGCTTTGTTCCTGCCTTTCCAAAACCTGAAATGGGTAATCGTAGATGAGGAACACGATCCCTCCTATAAGCAACACGAGCCGAACCCGCGCTACCAGGGGCGGGATACAGCGATTTTCTTAGGGCATCTCGCAGGGGCAAAAATATTGTTGGGCACTGCGACGCCTTCTGTGGAGACCTACTACAACGTCAAGACGAAAAAATACGGGGTAGTAACCTTGTCCGAGCGCTTTGGCGGTGCCCGGATGCCGGAAATGCGCGTCGTAGACCTCAAGCAGGCCATCCGAGAGCAGCGCATGTACAGCCATTTTTCCGGCGAGCTTCTCGACGCGCTGCGCGAAACCTTGGCGAGAGGGGAGCAGGCCATCCTGTTCCAGAACCGGCGTGGGTTTTCACCGGTCTACCGCTGCGACGAATGTGCCTGGTATGCCGCCTGTGCGCATTGCGACGTGGGCCTCACGTACCACAAGAGCAGCCAGCAGCTTCGTTGCCACTATTGCAATTATCGGGCTCCCCTGGTACCGACCTGCCCTTCCTGTGGCAGTAGCAAACTGTCGTTACAGGGCTTTGGCACCGAAAAGATCGAGGATGAGCTGAAAATATACCTCCCGGAGGCTAGTATTGTCCGGATGGACTACGATACGGTCAAGGGGCGGCATGCACATGCACAGATCATCCAGGATTTTGAGGAGGGGCGGGTACAAGTATTGGTCGGCACACAAATGGTGACTAAAGGGCTCGATTTTGAGCGGGTGGGGCTGGTCGGTATCCTCAGTGCAGACCAATTGCTGCAGTTTCCGGACTTCCGCTCTGCCGAGCGCGCCTTCCAGTTGATGATACAGGTGGGAGGGCGTGCCGGGCGGAAGCTGCGCCCCGGGCGGGTGTTGATACAGACGTACAACAGCGCGCACCCGGTGCTCCGGGAAGTGCTGGCGCATGATTTCACCGGTTTTTTCAAGCGGGAACTTCAGGAGCGGCAGCATTTTCACTATCCGCCGTATCATCGGTTGATCCGCATCGAGTTGCGGCATGTGAAGCCGGAAAAAGTGAACCAAGCCGCGATGGCGCTGGCCGATCGGTTGGCTCCGTCCCTCGGGGAGCGCCTTTGCGGCCCTTCTATGCCCGGCGTCGGGCGGGTGCGCGGGCAGTTCATCCTGGAATTTTTGATAAAGATAGAGCGCAGCGCCATCGGGGTTGCGCGCACCAAGGCCTTTTTGCGCGAGAGCATTGAGCAGGTGCAGGGTATAGAAGGCCTTTCCGGGCTCAGGGTGACGCTCGACGTAGATCCGTCGTGAGGGGTGCCCTTCCCGCAAGCGCTACAGGATTTCCAGTCCGGCTTTGCGGTAAGGAACCAGGCTCTCGTGTTCCGGGCTCAGCTCGGTGATGAGGTAGTCTATCTGGTTGACCCCGCAGACCTTGATTTTTTGGACGGAATTGAGTTTTTCGGCAATGGAGAGCGCCACTACTTTTCGGGAAACGCGGATCATGGTTTTTTTGAGGGTAGCGACTTCCCAGTCGTTCTCTGTCAGGCCTTCCGTCACATCTATGCCATTGACGCCGATGAGGCAGATATCGGGGATGAAGTCGTTGAGGTTTTGCACCACTTCGCCGCCGATGCTCACCTGGGCTGTTTTGGAGAGTTGCCCGCCGATGAAGATGGTTTCGCTGGAGGGGTGTTCGACTAATTGCATGGCGGTGGTGAGGCTCACGGTCAGAAAGGTTACTTTCAGGTCGGGGGGGAGGATGCGTGCCAGTTCGAGGTTGGTAGAGCCGCCGCTGATGAGCACGAGCATGCCGTCGCGCAGCAGGCTGATCGCTTTGCGGGCGATGATGGTTTTTTCCTGGTAGGCATATATGTCGTGCTCCTTATAGGAATAGACCTGGTAGGAGCGCGAGAGGGCACCGCCGCGTACTTTGATGAGGCGGCCCGCGTCGGATAGTTCCTGGATATCGCGGCGCACGGTGTCTTCTGAGACGGATAGTTTCTGGCTCAAGTCGGAGAGGATGACCTTGTTGTGGATATTCACTTCCCGCAAGATGAGGGCCTGGCGTTCTTTTTTCAGCATGGCAACACGTATTGAACAGGCCAAAATAGGAAATATTGGGCTAGGGGTTTTGTAAAAAGGTTTTTTTTTCGCCTGAGACTCCCAAAAAATATTTTGAACGAGCGGTTTTTTTTTTTGATTTCGCCGCGCTAAATCAAAAAAAACAAGCGCTCGTTCATTATTTTATTCTTCAGGCCGGAGCGGTGAAATACTTTTTGTGGAACCCCGTTCCCTTACCCTGCCGGATCAGCCGGCGTGCTCGGGTTGTTGTCCCGTTCGTTGTTCGGGTAGGGGTAGTAGTTGCGGTTGCGTTCAGCGCCGGTCTGGCCAGGGCCGGGGCGGTTGAAGCGGCGGCTGTCTTCCAGTTTAAGGCCGGACATATAGAGTTCTATGGCGCGGTTGCGATAGATTTCCTTGAGCAGGTCGGCCTGGGTTTGGGGTCCGCTGTAGGCGGGCAGGCCGGCACCGCAGCCGTAGAGGTCGGTGGCCGGTGTTTTGGTGAGCACCTTGTCCAATTCTGCTTTTGCTTCGGCGAGTTGGTTTTTGCGGGCGAAGGCTTCTGCTCGGAGGAGCAGGATTTCACCGGGCGTATAGACCGGTATCGCGGCGGAGTTGCTGCCGAAATAGCCTTTCCCGCGGAAGATATTGCCGGAGCCGGGCGTTTTGCTGGTCAGGAAGAACAAGACGCGCTGGTCGTCGGCGCTGGGGGCGAGGTCGCCCGAGAGCCCGAGGTTGGCGTTGACCGGTTGAAAGACGTTGACGTTGCTGAGGGCTACGTCAAAGATCGGGTTGCGCGTCAGGTCGTCGAACACGAAGGTGGACCGCGTCGTGAGGCTTACGGCGTTGGCTGCGGCCAGGACGTCGTCCCATTTGCCGAGCATCGCGCTGTACCGGGCGATGAGGGCATTGATGGTGTTAGGGATATTGACGCTGTTGGGCGTTTTGGAAGTAAACGCGGTAGAAGGTGCGGTGGCGTCCACTTTGGTTTTGGCATCGCGCAGGATGCGCACGGCTTCCTCCAGTACGGCCTGCCGGGAGCTGAACGCAGCGTTTCGGGCGACCTGGATAGGAGCTTGTTCGAAGTACTGGGCCAGGGTGCCGAGGCTGAGGGCTTTGAAGATAGAAGCAAAGCCGATGACGCCGCTCTGGAAGGCCGGGTCGCCGAAGTTTGCCGCATTGTTGAGCACGATATCCGCAGTCGCTTTGAGCAGGTGGCACTGTTCCCAGAGGTTGGTGACGATGGAGTTGTTTCCATTGACCTGGGTTCCGCCGAGGCTGAGGAAGTTTTCGTCAGCGTTGCCGGCATTGAGGATGGCCAGTTCGCCAGTCGAGAAGCCCGAAGCGGTCACGGTGGTATAGAGCGGGGATTGGCGGCCGATGGAATACCGGAACTGCAGGCCGTTGGTGAGCGCGATGAGGCCGTCCACGTTGGCCACTACCTGGTCTTCGCTGGCGGCGCTGGGATTGAGGTATTCCTGCTCGCAGGCCGTGGCAAGGAAAAACACGGCAGTGAAAAGGAAGGGTATGAAAGATTGCTTTCGCATGGTTTTCTTTTTTAAAAACAGGTTTAAAAAAAATGACATCTCACAGCGGAACCTGCCCTAGAACTTGGCAGTGAGCACGACCTGATACGTACGGGGGATGGGCACGTTGCCAAAGTCCACGCCGCGGAGCAGGTCGCTGTTGCCCCCTGCGTTTGTTTCCGGATCGTAGCCGTCGTAGTTGTCGAAGGAGATCAGGTTGCGCCCTACGAAGGAGAGGTTCCAGTCCTGCATTCCCTTAAAGAACTTGGGCAGGTTGTACGACAGGGATACCTCGCGCAATTTGATGAAGCTGCCGTCGTCCACGCGCCACTCTTCGATGGGGTAGATGGACCAGATGTAGCCGCGCTTGAGCTCGCCTTTCATTTCCTGTTCTGCATAATCGCCGATACCTACGCCCTGGCGGGTACGGCGGTCTGCGTTGAACACTTCGTAGCCGAACACGCCGTCGAAGAGGAAGCCGAAGGTGAGGTTTTTAAAGCGCAGGGAGCTGCTGAGGGAAGCCAGGTAATCCGGGTTGGGGTCACCGATGACGTTGCGGAGCACGGTGCCCGTAGGCTGCCCGCTGCCGTCGCGCTTGGGCGTGTAGAGTTGACCGGCGATGACGTAGGCACCCGCCGGGATGGCCTCGCCTTTGTACGCGGTGACCGTACCGCGTTCCTGTTGCGGAAGCCCGTTGACGTCGAGGAGCAGGGTGCCATCCGGGTTTTTGGCATAGAACGTGCCGAACATGACGCTGGCGGGCTGGCCTTGTACCAGGAATGCCGGTGCGCCGGCCGAGTTGCTGATGGCCACCAGGGGGCTACCTGCATTGACGATAGCGTTGCGGTTGCGGCTGAACACGAGGTTTACGTCCCAGTTCAGGTTGGTGCTGCGCACGGCGTTGAGGCCCAGGTTGAGCTCGACGCCTTTGTTTTCCATCTCGCCTACGTTGTCCACGATGCTGCGGCCCCCGGAAGAAGCGGCTAACAAGCGGTTGACGACGAGGTCGAAGACGTCCTGCTTATACCAGGTGAACGCCAGGTTGACGCGGCTGTCGAGGAAAGACAGGTCGGCACCTACTTCGAGTTCGCGGGTGCGTTCCGGTACGATGAGCGGGTTGGCCAACTGCGTGCTGGGCAGGAAGGTCGGGCGGTTGAGGTAGTTGACCGGGGAGAACTGCCAGAAGCGGTCGTAGGAGCCGATACCGGTCAAGCCGCCGGACTCGCCCCAGGAGCCGCGCAGCTTGAGGCCGTTCCAGGTTTTTCCAAAGCGCTCTTTCCAGAACGCATTGTCGGAGACGACCCAGCTCGCGCTGGCTTTCGGGTAAAACTGGGTGTTCTCTTCTGCGGAGAACTTGGAAGAACCGTCTATACGGCCGGCCAGGGTGACGAAGAGCTGGTTGCTCAGTCCGAAGGTCTGTTGCAGGAAGTACCCGCTCAAGCTGAACTGGTCGAGGCCATACGCGGAGCGCAGGGTGGTAGTGGCGCCGTTGACGGTGCGGATGTTGGGCAGCAGGGTTTCGCCGCTGGCCAGGACGCTCGAGTTGCGGCTGTACTGGTAGTTGAAGCCGGCGGTCGTGATGGAGCGCAGGTTGTTGGTGATATCGGTTTCGTAGTTGATGTTCAAGTCGTTGTTAAACAGGCGGAAGTTGGAGTTGACCGTGGCGGCGAAGCCGGCGGCGTAGTACAGCGGGTTGACGCCGGCGTAAGGGTAGGGTGGGATGTAGGTATTTCCGGCCTGGCTGTAGACGTCGGCCCCTAATATCCAGTCAATAGTCATCCCTTTGAGCGGGAACAAGGTGAACGCCAGGTTGGAAATGGCGCGGTTCACTTCCTGGTTGATATCAAAATCCTCTATGACCGACAGCGGGTTGACGCGGGTGACTTCCACGGCTTGCAGGTTGCCGTTGGCGTCGCGCTTGGCGGCATCGGTGATGTTGTTGGTGATGTTGATGGCGTTGATCGGGCTGAAGAAGGAGTTGCCGTTGGGCTTTTCGTTGGAGAAGCTGTTGTTGTACGACAGGCCGAAGCTGGCTTTGATCCAGGGCGCTAATTGTTGGTCGAGGTTCAGGCGCAGGCCGTAGCGGTTGAAATCCGTATTGCGGACGATGCCCTGGTTGGCCATGTAGGAGATGGAGCCGTAGTACTTGGTCTTGTCGGTGCCCCCGGACACGGAGAGGTAGTTGTCGGTGCCCATCCCGTTGTGGAAGACGTTGTCCTGGTAGTCGTAGCGCGTGACATCTACGAGCTGGGTAGGCAGGTTGCGGCCCAGGATGTTGACCGTCGGCCCTCCTGTGAAGGGGTTGATGGTGTGGAGGCGCTGGCTGACGCTGCCGAACTGTTTGCCATAGTTCGTGATGTAGACCTTTTTGCGGAGCTGGTTCACGTTGACGCTGGTGCTGAGCGTGATTTGCGGTTTGCCCGCTGCCCCGCGCTTGGTCGTGATGATGACGACCCCGTTGGCGGCGCGGGAGCCGTACACGGCAGCGGCGGCAGCCCCGCTGAGCACGTTGATGCTCTCGATGTCTTTGGGGTTGATGTCGGCGAGTCGGTTGGTGCCCATTTCCGCGGCGCCGGCACTGACGGAGACCTGCGTGACGTTGGTCGTCGAGTTGCTCACGACGACGCCGTCAATGACGTAGAGCGGGTCGGAGTTGCCGCGGATGGAGTTGACCCCGCGCAGGCGTACGGACAGGCCCCCCGAAGGATCGCCGGAGTTCTGCGTCACCTGGGCACCTGCGATTTTGCCTTGTAGGGCGGAGAGGAGGTTGTCGGTACCGCTCTTTTGGAGGGCTTCGGCGTTGACGATGTTGACCGCGTTGCCCAACTGACGGCGGGTGGACTTGAGGGTGGAACCCGTCACGACGACCTCGTCGAGGGCAAGGGCATCTTCTTCAAGGGTGACGTTCAGGTCGAGCTTGCGGTTGGCGTCGTCAATGGTAACAGTCTTGGTGAAGTTGGCATAGCCCAGGTAGCTCATCTGCAGGGTATAGGTCCCGCTGGCTACCGTACCTTCCAGCATGTACTTGCCGTCCAGGTCGGTAAGCGTGCCCTGGCGGGTTTCGAGCAACTGAACCGCCACCCCGATGAGTGGTTGGTTGGCCTTGTCCGATACAACGCCGGAAATGGAATATGCCACCTGGCCCTGCCCCCAGGATATGGCCGGCGCTGCAAACAGCAGGGCAAGTGCGATCCAGGCAGAGGGGAAACGAACGTGAACAGGTTTTGACATAAAAAAACGTTTAAGTGATTTAAGAAAACATACTAGATTTATGTAGAATCGAATGAATATTTTTTATAAAAAACTTATTTTCAAAAACTTATATATGATATTTTGCTAATCCCGGAAC
>JBEGMH010000311.1:0-3551 GCA_041183125.1 Bacteroidota bacterium
CCCCACTCCCGAGCCGCAGCACCCGCTGGACTTCAGCGCGGTGGACCACCCCGACGAGCTGGAGCTCCGCCCCATAGAAAAAGCAGGGGAAAAAGTGCTGGATGCTGGTAAAAAGGTAGAAAAAGCCGCCGAAGAAATCGGCCACAAAGTGTTAGACGCCGGGGAGGCTGCCGCGGAAAAATTCAAGGAAACAGCAGAGCAGGTCGGAGCTAAAGTCCTGGAAAAAGGAGCCGAGCTCCTGGAACGCGCGCGGGAATTCGGCAGCGAGATCCTGCACAAAGCCGAAGAGGCCGCTAAAAAAGCAGGGGAAGAACGCCAAAAGGAAGGCCCCGGCACCCTGGACGAGCTCATCCAGAAAGCGAAAGACCTGGGCGATACATTCGAACAGAAAGCGTCCGACAAAGACCGCACCTTCACGGATAGCCTCAAAGATGCCAAAGCACAGGGCCTGGGCACCCACGATGATTTTTTTGAAAAAGCCCGCCGTTTCGCCGAAGGGGACCACCACGCCGCTTCGACCAAGCCACACATCAGCCGGGACCCCGGGTACAAACCCGCCGAAAAGAAGGGCCATACCCAGGGGTTTGAAGACAACGACGGCGACGGCAACGACCTGATTGACGATGCCATAATCGAAAAGCCATGAGTGCAGAGGGTTCCTGGGAGCGCCTGCACTCAGAAGCCGGCCCCGACCTGAAGCTCTTCCGGGCGCGCTTCGACTATATGCGCCACCCGCACAACGGACATACCGAAAAGATGGTCGTGTTGGAATCTACGGATTCCGTCAACGTAGCAGCCGTCACCCCGGAGGGCACGATGCTGTTGGTGCGGCAGTACCGCTTCGGCATACACCGCCAAACCCTCGAGCTGCCCGGGGGCATCGTGGACGAGGGCGAGGGTCATTTCGACGCCGCCGTACGCGAGCTACGGGAAGAAACCGGCTATACCGGAACCCAGTGGACCTACCTGGGAAAGGTCGCTTCTAACCCTGTGTTCCAAAACAGCTATGTCCACCATTGGATGTTAGAAGGGGCCATCCAGACGCAGCCCCTGCAATTGGACGCCGGGGAGGACATACGCCTCGAGGCCCTGCCCCTGGCAGCCGTCTGGGACTCGCTGTGGGGCGGCGTTTTCGAACACCCCCATACGGCCCATGCGCTGATCCGGTTTTTTTCAAAAATAAAACCACTGGCATGGAGCGAAAGGTGATCGTTAGATTAGACAGTCTAACGTTCCCAGGCAGCGTTTTTCAACGAAAGAGCCTCTGTACGTAGAGGTAGTATCCTATAAAGCAGATATTGTGACGGAACGGGACCTCGTAGCGGGCTGCATCCAGGGGAAGGCGAGTTGCCAGCAAGCGCTCTTTGAGCGCTTTGCCGGCAAGATGCTTGTGGTGTGCCAACGCTATGGGCGGCATCAAATGGAAGCGGAGGATATCCTTCAGGAGGCGTTCATCAAAGTGTTCGAGCATCTGGACCAGTTTGGCTTTAAAGGCTCCCTGGAAGGCTGGATACGGCGCATCGTGGTCAACACGGCGCTGAAGATATTCGACCGGAAAAGCTTTGCCCAGGAGCAAATCGGCATAGATCCCAACTGGGACAGCGCCGACCCTGAGCCCCTGGGGGATATGCAACTCCACGCCGACGATCTGATGGGCATGATCCGCTGCCTGCCCGATGGGTACCGCGCCGTTTTTAACTTATACGCCATAGAAGGCTACAACCACCAGGAAATCGCCGAGATGCTGGGCATACAAGAGAGTACCTCGCGGTCTCAGTTGGTCAAAGCCCGCAAGTTTCTACAAACGCAGTTGACGGAATTGTACAAAGTAAACGTATGAAAGCACAGCACCCAATAGACGACTTGTTCCGCCATGAGTTGGGAGACCGACAGGCAGAAGCCCCCATGCATTTGTGGGCCGGAATCGCACGCCAGGTGGCTGTGCCGCAGAAAAAGAGGCGCAAGAAATATCTCCTCGTGCTCGCTGCCGCCGCACTGGGCTACACCGCCCTGCTGCCCTCCGATATGCCTTCCCGAACGCTGGGCCAGAGGATGGGGTATAACCGAACGGCCTCCCCGAGCCCCGAAGGTACCGCAACCACCTCCGCGCCGGTTTCCAAAAGCAGCCCGGCCGCCCTCCCCGGGGGCAAGATCCCTGTGGCAGTAGCAGCTGCCCCTGCAACGCTCCGGGGCAACCCGTTGGTAGCCAGCGGCGTCGCGGTACCCGCAGGGGCAAAAAAAGGTGGTATGGCCGACCTGTACCTTCCGGATGCTCCTGCGGAAGAAGCTGCTCCCGGTGCGGTCGTGGCCGATGAAACGCCTATGCGCGATGCGTTCTACTCTTTTGCTGCTTTACCTTCCCTTTCTCCCCAACTAGAGTTGGCCCCTATCCGGGATGTCATGCCCGGGTTCCGTTTCCTGGGCGAGCGCTGGTATGCCTCTTTCGACCTGTCTGTGTCTAATGAGTGGCGGCAGCGCAGCCTAATCGCAAACTCCCCGGACTACCAGGGGTATGCCGATCTGCGGGATGCTAGCGAGCAGCTTCTCAACGCCCATTCCGCCGCCCTACGGCTGTCCCTGATCTCCGCTTCCGGCATTGCGTTGAAGAGCGGGATACAAATTTCGAGCTACACCGAGTCTTTTCTGCAGTCCCGCACCGAGCGCGTCGCAGTGCCCAACCCGATACGGGATGCCAACGGCCAGGTCATCGGTATGGACACCCTTTTCCAAAACCGCTCCTATCAGTGGACTACCAAAAACCAGTTTCACACCATTGACATTCCTGTACTGGTGGGCTATGAGTTTGCCCTGGGACGCTTTAATGTCGGACTGAATGGCGGTGCGCTCCTCAACATGGCCTTCAACCAGCAGGGAACCTTCTTAGGGCCTGATGAAAAGACCGTACTGGACTTTTCCTCCAACCGCCCGGATGCTTATCCGGCGTTCAAAAACCGCTTGGGCGTGGGCTGGTATGGCAGTGCCCAGCTTTCCTTCCCCATCAGCCCCAGCCTGCGCGTGCTCGCAGAGCCTTATTACAGCGCATTCCCCCGTTCTTATACGAACAGCGACTACCCTATTGCCCAGCGCTACCACACGATGGGCTTATTTGTAGGGGTACGCAAACTGTTAGGACCCTATTGGCTGAATTTGAAGCCTTAACCGGGTGGCCATAAAGGCGAAGAGGGGGGTATGGCCGTGGCCATACCCCCCTCTTCCCTTTTATGGTTCTCTGCTCTAGAACCGCGTCATCTGTCGGCTCTCCACCCAGTCGACCCCGCCGACCTGGTAGAACCAGGCGTTGCCCGTGCCGAGCTCCTCGGCTTTGAGTTCGAAGCGGTGGCTGCCCCGCGGGAACATCCCAGAGCGCTCTAACACCAGGCGGCCCGTCAGGTCGTACACCCGAAGCCACACCTGGCCCTCCACCGGCAACCAGAACGGCCCCTGCGTCCGGCTCGCGAACGGGGTCGGGTAGTTCTGCAGTGCCCGCGGGCGATCCCCCGATCCCGGGGCTACGAACGACAGCTCCACCGGGCGCGTCGCTTCGCCCCGGT
>JBEGMH010000312.1:0-3125 GCA_041183125.1 Bacteroidota bacterium
GGCGGGGTGCACTGGAACAACGTCAAGTCCAATATGCCTGCGGCACCGCGTTATGCCTGGGTGAGCAGGGTGTCCCCTTCTGCCCACGCGCCGGGGCGCTGCTATGTGTCCCTCGACAACCACCGCTACGACGATTTCGACCCCTACGTGTACCGCACCGATGATTACGGCCAGACCTGGGTGCGCATCAGTGCTAATTTACCGGCGGGGAAAAGTATCTACGTGGTGCGGGAGGACCCGGTGAACCCCAACCTATTGTTTGTAGGCCACGAAGGAGGCGTGCACTACAGCCTCGACGCCGGCCAGAGTTGGTCGCCGCTGATGGGGAATTTGCCCACCGTCGCGGTATACGACCTGCTCATACACCCCCGTACCGGAGATTTGATTGCCGGTACCCACGGCCGCAGCATCTGGATCCTCGACGATATGAGCCCGCTGCGCCAATGGAGCACGGCCATCGCCGAATCCCCGGCCCACTTCTTTATGCCATCCTTAGCTACGAAATGGCGTCAGATATCCACCGGGCGCAAGCAGCCGTATTTTGAGTTCCGCGGTGAAAACCCGCGCCGGGGCGCAGTGCTCGATTTTTACGTAAAAAACGCAGCGCCCAAAGACAGTGCGGTGGTCAGTGTCCGCGAGCTGGCCGGGCCGCGCAGTACCTCTTTCAAAGTGCCCCTGCGCACCGGATTGAACCGCGCCTACTGGAATTTCCGCCTCCCACCGACGGGAGAAGAAGTACAGCATTACCGGAACAGACTTGGGGAAACGATTCAAATCCTCGAGCAGGCCGTACAGGTTCCGGTGTTGCGCGAAAAGTTGACGGGTATCCGCGACAAGTGGCAGCGCGCGCAGGGTATTTCAGCGCTCAACGACATACGTGGGCAACTGATGGCCGGTTTTGCGGTCTATGCGAACAGCCCCGGCTTTTTCTCGGAAAAACTGGGTCCCGAAGAAGCCAAAGCCGGATGGTATCAAGTGGAGCTCCAAATAGCCGGGCAGACCTTCACCCGGGTGTTGCAGGTGCGGGAAGACCCGGGTGATTAGACTGGTTGCGAGGGGTCAGTGAGGTGGGAAAAAAAGGGCCTTTTTGACCCCTCGATGATTCCCCTCGCAATAAGTCTATTAGATTACCTTCAACACATCCTGTAGCGGCAGCCTTCTCCGTTCCCCGTAGACGCCGGCTTCGGTACCTTTTCCCACGGCCACGATCATGCAGATTTCCGCGTCGCGGGGCAGGCCGAGCGCTTTGTGTACGCGCACGCGGTCAAACCCTTCCATCGGACAGGTAGCATAGCCTTCAGCGGTGATCGAGAGCATGAAGTTTTGAGCAGCGAGGGCGCAGGACTTGTGCAGGATGACCCGTTGGTCGCCAAGACTGCCCAGGCGTGCCATGGGGCGGAACAGACCGGTGAGGAAGGTCGTCAGAAAGCGCACCAGGGAAAAAAAGCCGAAGGGGTCTTTTCGGTAGGCCAGCGGCATGAGCTGGCCGTAGTATTTTTTCATAAGCTGCAGCCGTTTGGGGTGAGCGGCGTTCTGCGGATCGTTTTCTGCTTGCTGGAGGTTCCAACGGGCATGGGTGCGCCACCAGGCGCGGCGGGTGAGGAACACGACCAGGTGGGCGGCGGTTTTGGCTGCGTTCTGCCCCATACAAAGCGGCACCAGCTCTTTGCGCTTATCTTCGGAGCGCACCCAGATAAATTGCCAGAGTTGCATATTGCTGCTGTTGGGAGCCAGGATGGCCCGCTCCAGGCTGCGTTGTATTACGTCGTCGGGTACGGGGATTTCCAGATCAAATTTGCGGATGGACCTGCGCGTGTGCAGGATTTCGTCAAAATGAGTGGCTTGGGTGTGCACGGTGCTGCGTATTGGTTACGAAAACCATAGTAACATCGCTTTGGCCTATACAGTTTGCTATTGTATCGCTATGCGTCTAATTTCCCATTTTTTGCTGTTTTTGTCCAGTACTTCGAGCAGATAGATACCGGAGGTGAGCCCATCCGCGCTGCACTCCAGGGCATGGATGCCGTTGACCACGCGCAGGGGGATGGGTTGTCCCAGGAGGTTGCGCAGGGTCAGTTGTAGGTTGGCCGGGTCGGTATCGGGGGCGAGTTCCACGAAGAATTTATCCTTGGAGGGGTTGGGGTACACCTGTCGTATGCTTTCTTCGGTCAGGGGGCTTTCCTCCTCCACGGCGGTGACAAAGCAATCGCCCCGGCGGATCGTGTAGGCGTCTGCCACTTCCCTATTTTTTCGGGTACTGGTTTCGTTGGCGGGTTTATAAGCTCGGACGTATTCCACTTTGACGGCATCCGGGGTCACGTTCACGCGCAGGTGGCCGGCATTGGGTATGATTTTGCCTTTGAGGTAGCCGTATTCCTGGGCTTGGTTGGCGCTGGCAAACTGGGGGTGGCTGGGCTGCGGGACGAGTTGGTAGCCCATGCAATCCAGTTGCTGGTTGGCGTAGAAATGGTCGTGGCCGTGGAAGAAAATCGTTGCGTTGTGTTCCAGGAGCAGTTGGTGTATGGGCTTGTACCAGCCGGGGCGTTTGGCCTGGAAGCCCGGGCTTCCGTCGTTATTCTGGCCGCCCCATTCGTAGAGGTTGGCAAATTCCACCCCGCCCCTGGCCGCTTCGGAGCCGCCGATCAGGGTATGGGCGAATACGAATTTGAAGGTAGCCGTGCTGCTTTCCAGGGTTTTCTTCAGCCAGTCGTACTGTGCTTTGCCCAGGGTCCAGTACCAGTTGTCTTTGCTGGGTTTCACGGTGGTGTACCAGTAGGGGTCCAGGACGATGAACAAGGCGTCGCCCCACTCCCAGGCGTAGTAGTTTTCCCGTTGGCCCACGAGGGCGTAGGAAACGGTATCCCCGGTGTAAAAACCATTGGGGACGGGATTGGGGAAGTATTTCTTACGGGCCAGCGTATTCCAGATGGCCACGTTGTCGGGGGTTCCGTTGAGGGTCCAGCCCGCTTCCCCTTCGTGGTTGCCCAGGGCGATGAACAGGGGTACGGAATGCCCGCTGATATCGTAGTAGGAGCGCATCAGCAAGCTGCGGTCTTCGATCTTTTGGTAGCTGGGTTCCACCAATTTATCCGACATCAAAAAATCCCCCAGGTCCACCATGAAAT
>JBEGMH010000313.1:0-5951 GCA_041183125.1 Bacteroidota bacterium
CCTTTGCCCCTTCTACGGTTCCCACCCTCTCTTCCTTTGCCCCGACATCGGCGCGGAAGGGGCAGTCGGTGACCATCCGGGGCACCCACCTCAGCGGGGCGACGGCAGTGCGCTTTGGGGCGGTAGCGGCAGCCTCTTTTGCGATTATAGACGCCACTACGATCATCGCAGTAGTAGGGGATGGGGCTACGGGCAGTATTTCCGTGACCACGCCGACGGGGACGGCCACATTAGCCGGTTTTACCTGGCTGGCAGCCGCGGTACCGACCATCACTTCTTTTTCCCCTGCGTCTGCTTCTTCCAGCCAGGACGTCAGCATTAGCGGGACGAACTTCACGGGGGCCACGGCGGTCCGCTTTGGAGGGGTAGCGGCCGCCTCGTTCACTGTGCACAGCGCCACGAGCATAACCGCGAGGCCGGGGGCAGGGGCCAGCGGCCAGATTTCGGTGACTACGGCGGGCGGTACGGCCTCGCGCAGCGGGTTTACCTATCTTTCGACCGGGGTACCGGTCATCCATGGGTTTTCACCGACATCGGCACGGCAGGGGCGGGCGGTACTGATTACGGGGAGCAACTTCACAGGGGCTACGGCGGTGCGTTTTGGCGGGACGCCGGCAGCCTCGTTTGTCGTCCTGGGCGCCACTACCATCGCGGCGGTGGTTGGTACGGGTGCCTCTGGCCACGTCGAGGTGGCGACTTCTACGGGCACGGCTTCCCTGGTAGGTTTTGCGTTTTTGGTTACCGGCGTCCCCACCATCAGCAGTTTTTCCCCGACATCGGCCACTACGGGCCAGCAGGTCAGCATTACGGGTACCAATTTTACAGGTGCCACGGCAGTGCGCTTTGGGAGCACGCCGGCGGCTTCCTTTAGGGTCGTCAGCCCGACGAATATTCTCGCTACCGTCGGTTCCGGGAGTAGCGGCAGCCTATCGGTTACGACGCCCGGGGGTACCGCTTCCCTGGCGGGTTTTGTATTCACCACGCCCCCTGCGCCGACCCTAACGTCGTTCTCCCCGGCTTCGGCGCAACAGGGGCGTTTGGTACAAATTAGCGGTACGAATTTCACGGGGGCCACGGCAGTGCGCTTTGGGGGCATGCCGGCGACGTCGTTTGTCGTAAACACTCCCACGCTGATCACGGCCATAGTAGGCGCAGGGGCTAGCGGGAGCGTATCCGTTGCGACGCCGGGCGGTACGGCCTCTATGGCCGGGTTCACCTTCACTACAAATCCCGCTCCCACCCTCACTTCCTTTTTTCCAAGCACGGCGCAAGCAGGGCAGGCGGTGCTCATCAGAGGGAACCGTTTTTACGGCAGGGTCACG
Source organism: Bacteroidota bacterium (assembly GCA_041183125.1). Taxonomy (GTDB): domain Bacteria; phylum Bacteroidota; class Bacteroidia; order Chitinophagales; family Saprospiraceae; genus JADJPL01. The sequence goes on from JBEGMH010000313.1 coordinate 1,323, forward strand.
GTGCGCTTTGGAGGGGTAGTTGCCCAGTCGGCGACCGTGTTTGATTCGACGACGGTAGTAGCGGTAGTAGGTTCAGGGGCTAGCGGCAGCATATCGCTCAGCACTACTTCGGGTACGGCTACGCTGGAGGGCTTCACTTTCTCATCGGAGCCTTTGCAGCGGCCTGGTACCGCGCACAGTGACGGTTCGATTCCGACCGAACCAGCGGCTAAGGCCATTCCGCCCCTGCGTTCTGGAGGAGTACCGGAGCGCGGTGTTCCCGGGGGCAGTTTTTTTGCCTATCCCAACCCCACGGAGGGGGTGCTCCACTTACAGGTGCAGTTCGACGAAGCCACTCCGGGCGGGTACCTCCGCGTATCGGACAGCTATGGGCGGGAGTTGCGACGCCTGGGACGGGTAGTCGCCGGCGATTTCGAGTTTGACCTGCGGGGAATGGCGCCAGGGTGGTATTGCGTATCGCTATTTGGTGATACGGGACGGTTACTGGATGTACAGCGCGTCGTACTGTTAGGTCGCCGTCCTTAATCGAACAAAGAGCCCTGTTCGGCGCCGTTTGCGTCGAGCGCTCCGGGGTCGTCGGGGGGTAGGGATATTTCGGCGGAGGATGCATCCTCAGGGCTGATTTCCTCGATATCGCCCAGTTTTTGGTCGCTGAGCTTATTGCCGAGTGCTTTCCAGCCTTTCACATCAATAAAAGCAGCGAGGTTGGCTTCCCCGCCAATTTTTTTATTGCGCACCTTCATCGTGTAGCGGATACAAGGTTCTTCCTGCACGGAGGCGAAGAGCAGGCGGGAGTCCTTGTGGTCGCTGAGGTAGGAAAAGCGTTGGTTGGGGGTAGTTGTTTCGATGTGGAAGCGCTTGACCAGGGTCCAGCCCTTAGCGCCTTCATAGTGTACGGCACTGACGACGGTTTCAGGTTTGAATTTGCCGATGAAGAGCAGCTCGTCCGGGTTAAAGCGGCGGGTCAGATCCAGTTCGGCCAGTTCGTAGCTTCCATCTTTATAGAGGACGAGCATCGTATCGCCGGTATCGAAAGCGCCGAGGAAGCGGCCGCGTTCATCGGTATTCAATTTGCCGCTCACGTCGTCCATCCAGATCTGGAGGGCGCCGAGGGTAGATTTGCCGATGGCTTTCCGGGTCACTTTCCGCACGGGGAAGCGGCTGACGATATTGCCCTGTGAGCTACGGCCTTTGATGGCCAGCTCCCCAAAGTCGAAGTCGAACAATTTTTTCTTGGCGCGGCAATTCTGGGTGAGTTGGATCTGTACCACTTCTGCTTCCCCGTTGGGGTTTGCGGAGAAGTAGAGCAATTTAGAGCCTTTTTCACCGGTGGTGAGGTCGTATTCCCGGTCGCGGGTGATAGCGGTCACATTGAAGCGTTTGGCGTAATAGCGCCCGCTGGCCCCATCGAGGTGGATGAGGTTGTAGGTAGTCCGCTCATCTGCTTTTTTCCAAACGGCGACATGGATAATGTCCTTTCCCACGAACGTTTTGTCGGTGATACGGGTGACGAGGAACTTGCCGTCGGCGCGGAAGACGATGATATCGTCTATATCGGAGCAATCGCCGACGAGTTCGTCTTTTTTCATTCCCATCCCGACGAAGCCGTCGCTGCGGTTGACGTATAGTTTGGCGTTATTGGCGACCACCTCGGTAGCCTGGATGGCGTCGAGGGTTTTGATTTTCGTTTTGCGCTCCCGTCCGGCACCGTATTTTTCGAGGAGGCGGCGGAAATAGGCGATGGCGTAATCGGTGAGGTGTTCCAGGTCGTAGCGGACCTGTTGCAACTCCTCTTCGAGGGCGGCGATGTATTCATCCGCTTTAAAGGAGTTGTATTTTGAGATGCGTTTGATTTTGATTTCGGTGAGGCGGGCGATATCGTCCGGGGTGATATCGCGCATAAGGCGGAGGCGGGTATCGCCAGGCTGTGGGTGGTCGGAGGGGCAGGCGACATAGCGGCGCAGTTCGCGGGCGATGACCTCGAGCACTTCTTCCCAGGATTCACAGGCTTCGATCTCGTGGTAGATGCGTTTTTCGATAAAGACTTTCTCGAGGCTGGCGAGATGCCATTTTTCGAGCAGTTCATGTTGGCGGATTTCCAGTTCGCGGCGCAGCAGTTCGCGGGTTTGGAAGGTACATTTTTCCAGGATTTCCTCTACGGACAGGAAGTGGGGTTTCTCGTCAATGATGACGCAGGCGTTGGGGGAGATGGAAATTTCACAATCGGAGAACGCGTAAAGGGCGTCCATCGCTACATCGGGGGAGACGCCGGCGGCTAATTCGACGAGTACTTCCACCTCTTGGGCGGTATTGTCGGTGACCTGTTTGATTTTGATTTTTCCCTTGTCGTTGGCCTTGATGATACTTTCGATGAGGGAGGTGGTGGTCACGCCATAGGGCAGCTCGCGGACGGCGATGAGGTTTTTGTCCAATTTTTCGAGGCGGGCACGGGCTTTGATGCGCCCGCCCCGGCGCCCGTGTTGATAATCGGACACATCGATCATGCCTCCGGTGGGGAAATCGGGGTAGATGGTGACCTGCTTGCCTTCGAGGAGGGCGATGGAAGCCAGGATGAGCTCTATGAAGTTGTGGGGTAAGATTTTAGTGGAAAGCCCTACGGCGATTCCTTCTGCCCCCTGTGCGAGGAGCAGGGGGAACTTCATGGGCAGGGTGAGCGGTTCCCGTTTTCGGCCGTCATAGGAGAGCTGCCATTCCGTAGTTTGGGGGTTGAAGGCCACTTCGAGGGCGAAGCGGGTGAGGCGGGCCTCAATGTAGCGGGGCGCGGCGGCGCTGTCGCCGGTGAGGATATTCCCCCAGTTGCCCTGGGTATCTATCAGGAGGTCTTTTTGGCCGAGGTTGACCAGGGCATCGCCGATAGAAGCGTCGCCGTGGGGGTGGTACTGCATGGTCTGTCCGATGATGTTGGCTACTTTGTGGTAGCGGCCATCGTCCATTTCCTTCATCGCGTGAAGGATGCGGCGCTGTACCGGCTTGAGCCCGTCCTCTATGGCCGGGACGGCGCGTTCCAGGATGACGTAGGAGGCGTAGTCCAGGAAGTAATCCTGGTACATCCCCTGGAGGGGGAGCAATCCGTTTGCTGCTTTGTCGTGTACTTCGCTCATACCGGGAGCTGTTCTTTATTTGCCTCAAATATCTAAAATAAAATTTATTTCATAAATCTTTCATAAAACATTTTATTTTAAAAATATTTTCAAAACCTAAAAAGGTCTTGCTTTTTCCTAAAAAAGTATTTAAATTTATGGCTTTCCCGGAAAAAGGAGGGGCTGCTATGGATTTTGTATTGCCGCTGCGATTTGAGGAAGAAGACCTGATCCGCGCCTTGGTTCGTCAGGAGCGATGGGCACAGAAGGCGCTGTATGAAGAGTACTACAGCCGCATGATGGTGGTCTGCCTGCGCTATTCCAACAATGAGGAGGACGCGTTGGACATCCTACATGAAGCGTTCATAAAGGTGTTCCAGCACATAGACCGCTATCAGTCGGGCACGGTTTTGTCTGCCTGGATACGCCGTATCATTGTGAACACGGCCATAGACTACTACCGCAAGAGCATACGGCGCAGGACGGAAGAAATAGACCAGGCCGCCCAGGTGAGCAACGGGGATGCCGATGCCATCAGCCAGTGCAGCGAGCAGGAAATCCTCGATGCGATACAAGAGCTGACCCCCTCCTACCGCGCTACGTTCAACCTGTATGTGATTGAAGGGTACTCCCATAAAGAAATTGCCGAACTGCTGGATATTACGGAAAGTACGTCCCGCTCCAACCTGGTGAAAGCCCGGTTGAAACTGAAAGAAATACTGACAAGCAGAATGCGCCCCCATGGAAGCGAAGACATTTGACGAGACCATACGACAAAAAGCGGACGGGATCACCGCACCGCCTTTCCAGGCGGCCCACTGGGAGCGCCTCGCCCGTGCCCTCGACGACGCCCGTCCGGCTACCCCCTCCGTACCTGCTGACGATACGCTGGACCAGAATATCGCCGAAAAATTGAGGCAACTGCGGGCACCTGGTTCCTCGGAACAGACCTGGCCTATCCTCGAAACCCGTCTTTTGGAACACGAGCGCCTGCGCCGCCGCGTCCTGATGTACAAAAGTGCCGAACTGGTCTTGCTCCTGCTCCTACTCCTCAACGTGGTACACTGGTACCCACGGCTGAAGCCCATGCTGCGCCAGGAACTGCCCTACGCACAGCGCAGCGACAGGGCAAAAGAGGCTCCTAACGCCACCCTGCCGCCTGCGGAAACCCGCGCCGCCCTTCCTTCCGTTGCGGGCAAAAAGATTTTTGTAACCGCGCCGAACAACAGCTACAGCGCAGAGCTTCCCGTTCCTTCCCGGCACCGATCGGCTCCTATCCCATCCCTGGATGCCTTGGAAGGGCGGATATCCGCCGGGTTGAAGCCGATAGAACGGGCGCTGCCCGACAACAGCCACCCGACGGAAGTGCCCCCGCAGGCACTGGTCGCACTGCCGGCCATCGCTTCGCTCCAATTCCTCACGGAGCCGGAGCTCGAAGAGGAGGAGGCTACCTTCGAAGTCCCCCACTCCCGTCGCCGGCCCAGGCTCAATGTCGCTATGCTCGGCGGTGCCGACAACAACCGGGTCA
>JBEGMH010000314.1:0-2500 GCA_041183125.1 Bacteroidota bacterium
CCGTCGAACCAGACCTTCGGGATATGGAGCTTGATCTACCTGCTGTTGGCGGTATTCCTGGTGCTCCAGTTCTTCAAGCGCTTTGACTCCCAGGTCACGCGCAACTATCTGTTTATCGCGAGCTGCCTGTTCAATTTCACTTGGATCGTCGCCTGGCAGTTGGAGTATCTGTTTTTGTCCCTGGGCATCATGCTTGGGTTGTTGGCCACGCTCACGGCGATCAATGTACAGCTCGACAAAGAGGGCGGGGAATTTTTCAAAATCGTCTTCGGTGTCTATCTCGGCTGGATCTGCATCGCCACCATCGCCAATGTCACTGCAGTTTTGGTCTCGCTGGGATGGGCGGGTTCTGTCGCCGCCCAAGTCAACTGGGCTATCGCCCTGCTCGTAATCGGGGCCCTGCTCACGAGCGGGGTAATATTGCGCCTGCGCAACCCCTATCTCGCGATTGCTGTCGTTTGGGCTTTCTACGGGGTGTCGGTGAAGCGGGAACTGGATTTTCCGCAGATTGCCCTTGTCGCCCAGGCGGCTATGGTTGCCGTGGGGGCAGTAGCTGCGTGGGGGGTATTCCAAAATTTTCGTCGTCGGGCTTAGAAGGTATCTGAAAAGTATTTTGCCGCTCCAGCCTGAAGAATAAAATAATGAACGAGTGCTTGTTTTTATGATTTTGCTTAGCAAAATCATAAAAACAAGCACTCGTTCAAAATATTCTTTGGTAGTATCAGGCGAAAAAGGTCTTTGTACACTACCCATCAAAAGCGCGTCCGCAGGGTAAGGCGTACATTGCGCCCTGGCGCGCTGACCCCGGAGGCGAACACGCGGTAGTTCGCATCGAATAGGTTCTCGCAGGCAGCTTGTATGTCCAGCGAGCGGTGGAGCGCATATCCCAGCCGCAGGTGGAACGCGTTCCAGGCGGGCATCCCGTCGGGCGTGGCGTAGCGCTCGTTGTCTTCGGCATTGAGGAGGTAGTCTTTGATGTCCTTTTTGCCGTTGAACACCCAACTGCACTCGGCGCGGAGTTTTTCTTTTTCAAACTGAAGGGCCAACTGGCCGAATACCGGGGGGATATGGTCCAGGGGTTTGCTCCCGCCTTCTTCGAGGATGCGGCCCCGCGTGTAGTTCCAGGACCCGCGCAGAGACAGGTAGGCCGTGAAGAAGATATCCAGATGTGCACTAACACCCGCGATGAAGGCTTCCCGCTTGTTTTGACTGGCCAATACTTTGCTCATAGAGCCCTCGTAGAGGATGCTGTCCTGGCCATTGAAGGAGAAGGCGTCCAGTACGATAGCGTTCGAAAGGTGCGAGTAATAGGTGCTCATTTCGAGTCGGGCGGTTTGGCCGAGCCATTGCGAAAGGCCTAATTCCCCGTTTTGGGTGTATTCCGGGCGCAAGTCCGGGTTGGGTACGATGAGGGCACCGGGTACTGTCTCGAACACCTTGGCCAGATCGTCCACGTTAGGGGCGCGGAAGCCAGTGGAGGCCAGCAGCGAAACTTTGGTCTTGTCGCTGGGGAGATAGATCAAGCCCAGGGAGCCGCTGAAGGCACCGTGCTGTTGGCTCGCCGTTTGGTAGGGGAACGGAAAAAATGTTTTGTCGTCGAAGGTCGCGTCGAGGGTGATGTAGTTGAAGCGCAGTCCGGCATGGGCGATCCATGCGTCGGATAAGCGGAGCTTGTCCTGGGTATAGACGGCGAAGCTGTTCATGCTGCTCCCCCCGTCGGGGTAGCGGGTGTCGGAAGGCGTCTCCGCGCCTGTGGCGACGTCGGTGAAATGCGCGGTGGATCCGACCTGGTTGAGGTAGGCTTCTGCGCCCAGCGACCACTCGTGGCGGCCCGTTTTTTTCACTCCGTTGAATTCCAGGGAAGTAACCCCCACCTCTTCGTACTGGCTTTTTCGGGAGAGGTTGCCGAAGCGGCGCGAGTGGCGGCTCTCCTGGGCGTTTTGATAGGCTGCGATGAGCGTATGGGCGTCGAAGAACCGGCCGGGGCGCTGGTCGGACAAGGTATAGCTCAGCAGGGTCCGCTGTTCGGGGCCGTAGTACCACTCGGCAAAGCGGGGCACGGAGTTGCTGCCCAATTCCGACAGGCGGTCGTAGCGCGGCACGTCAGAGCTGTTCGAATATTGGAAGTTCAAGGTGTGGGAGACGTGCTCAGAGGGCTGGTAGCGGATTTTCTGGAGCAAGTCGTACTGGGAGTAGGCCGTGCCGACCTGCCGGTTCACGTCCGGGTTCTGGACTACGATGTCCTTGCTGCCGTCCCAGCCTGCATAGACCGGGCGTTTGCCAAAATCGGGATAGGCTGCTTTACGCTGCTTGCCCTGCACGATATCCCCGAAATCGGAGTAGGTGAAACTGCTCAAGCTGGCCCACTTCTTGCCGCCGAAGTTGACATCCAGGTGGCCGGTTTTTTCCTCGATCGCTGTGCTGTAGCGTAGGAAGGCGCTGCCGCCCGTCTGGTTCAGTATCGGTTGCTTGGTACTGAAGTGCATGACACCGCCCAGGG
>JBEGMH010000315.1:0-9202 GCA_041183125.1 Bacteroidota bacterium
AAGTAGTACTGTGCGGTTTTACTTGTACAATATTATTCAAACCCGATGGGATTTACACTATTTCCCACCTCATTACTACTACGCCAATGACGAAAATCACTATGGATAAAAACCCATTAATTTTCGAATAAAAGTCTTTTTATCAATACGTTGTAAAAAGTATAAGACTACGCCACGTGCTGCGCAGCTTTAAATCTGCCTCACTAATACTGCATGAGGAATTCCGTGAGGTTGGCATCGTTGTCCAAATGGAGTTTTTGGCGCAGGCGGTAGCGCTTGTTTTCCACGCCCCGCAGGGAGATGTTGAGCAGGGGGGCAATTTCTTTTGAGCTGAGGTTCATTTTGAGGTAAGCGGCCAGGCGCAGGTCGCCGGGGGTGAGGTCTGGGTAATTGGCCTTGAGTTTATGGAGGAAGACTTCGTGTACCTGGTTGAAGTTGGTTTCGAAGATGAGCCAGTCTTGCTCGCTGCCGAGGTGGCTGTCTATGAGGCGCAGCAAGCGGGAGTGGTAGCGGTCGGGCAGGCGTTCGCCCATATCCGCTTTCACCCTTGCGAGTTCTTCCTTAATTTGGAGGAGGGTTTCGTTTTTCCGGATCAGGTTAAAGGTAGAGTTGGCGAGTTCCTGGCTTTTGTTGAGCACATCGGTCTGGAGTTGCTCTGCCTTGGCCTGGAGTCGCTGGTCGTTTAGTTGCCTTTCTTTTTCTACTAGGAGCCGCCTGCGCTGGATGCTGAGCCGATAGCGGTGCAGGCGGTACATCAGGTAGAAGAGTGTCGCCCCGAAAACCAACAGCAGTGCGATAGACCACCAGGTTTGGTACCAGCGCGGCCTGACGAAAACAGCGATGCTGCTCACGGTCGGCGACAGGTTGCAAGCGACCTGTATCTGGTGTTTGCCGGGGGGGAGGTTGGCAATTTCTTTGTATGGCTGTGGGCTCCAGGGCGACCAGTTGTCCTGCCAGCCGGGAATCCGGTACCGAAACCCCGGCGACTGCGTATAGATAGCAGCGGCAAAGTGGATAAAGAAACTGGTGCTTCGGGAGGGCATCATCAATACGCCATCGGAGGAGCGGACAGCATTCGCGTGGAGGGGCTGTCCGTTGCGCATAGGTTGTACAGCGCGGATGACAGGAGGCGTTTGGGGGTTGGAGAGGGAGGAGGCACCGCTTTTCAGGAGGGCATAGCCGTTATCAATACAAAAGAGATATTTTCCGTTGGGCAGTTTTTCGATTTGCTCGTTGTTTTTGACCAGGGCTATAGGAAGCCAGGCCTTGAAACCCTTCTCGTCGTACCAGGCGGTGCGTTGGGGATAAGCCTGGAATAGTTCGCCGTCGGGCATTCGGATTAGTTTTGCACCCCGGTTCTGGGCCAACTGGCTTCCGCGATAGGGGCTGCAGCGCCTGGTTTGTGCATCCCAACGGAAATATTGGTTGTTTGACCAGATCAGGATCTCGTCGCCTAAGGAGAGTAGGTCCAGGTTGTAATCGGTAGGAAGCCCTGCCCGGGTATTGATGCTATCGGTGCTGAGGAGGGTGAGTCCGTTTTGCGAAAGCCGCAGGCGTAGCACCCCTTCGTAGGGATCTACCGCCCAGAGGAACCCTTTCTTATCGGGTACGAGGTTGCGGATAGGGCTGCTGATGCCTTCGAGTTTTTTGAGGAAGACCCATTTGCCGGCTGGATCCTTGGAGAAGACGGCTATCCCGGTATATGTACCCTGCAAGAGCAGGCCGGGTTGACCGGGCCACTCGACCAGTTTCCAGCCTCCGGTGACCTGGCTGATCCGGGTAGCTTGCTGGCCTTTAATCGCGAAAGTGCCCTGGTTGTGCCCGCAGAGCAGTTGCCCGTCCATCGCTTTGAGCTGCCATACCTGGCCTTGGGTACCGGGGATGAGCCGGAAATCGCCCTCTCCGGGAAAGGGCTTGCTGAAAAGTCCCTGGTTTCCGCCAATGTACAGATACCCCTCGTGGACTGCTGCTGCGTATACGGTCCCGATTTGCCCGCGACTATCTTCGTAGTACTCAAAAGGATCGCTGAGGGCAAGCAGGTCAATGCCTTTGTCGAGCCCTAACCACAAGTTGCCGTCCCGGTCTTCAAAAAGCGCCAGGATGGTATTGTTTTGTAGTTTATTTACCCTATTGAAATGCAATGGTTTAGGCTGGTTACCCAGGATGTATACGCCGTTGAGGATAGTGCCTATGGCGATGCGGCCATCCCGCAGGCGAATTGCTTTGTTGATCCGGTTTTGCGCCAACTCGGGGTTCAACGGGTTTTCCCAGGGCCTGAAGCGTTGCCCATCATAGCGGTACACCCCGCTTTCCTGGGTACACACGAGCATGCCCCCTGGGTCGGGTAGTATGGCTGTAACCGTTTTATCGGAAAAAAAGCCACCTCCGGGAATCATTTTCCAGGATAGGTCGTCCTCCAGGGCGTATATGCCTTTTTCCAGGACCGGTACCAATATCTGCCCGTTTATTTCCTGGAGGAACATGATGGGGTTGGGTACCCTGACTTTGCGCAGTTGTTTCCCTTGGTAGTGGAACAGCACGCCAAAGGATTGAAAAAAGGTACCGCGCTCGCTGCTCAGGATATGCCAGATTTCCTGTTGTTCGATGGATTTGTCCGACAGCCCTTTGCTCAGGGAGGTGTAGCGCAGCTTACCCCATGCATCGCGTTTCCAAAAACCGAACTCCTCATAGCCTCCCGTAAACAAAAGCCCGTCTTTGCCCCGGGCGACAGCCCGCACGGTCTGGTTGGAAGGCAGGGGGTGTAGTGCCCATGCCGACCCATCGTACTCCAACAAGCCGTCGGTGTTGCCAAAATACAGAAGCCCCTCGTCCGACTGGGCCGCTGACCAGTTTTGATGGTGTGCCTGGTAGGTCTTTTTATCAAAATGCAGCACTCTTGGGGCTTCCGATGCCCACAGTGGCCCAAAGGCCAGGAAGTTTACCGCAACAAAGAGGGCACTCAAACGCATTTTTTCGTTTTTTTGCTTGGGATGACACAAGCGACTTGTCCTGGATCTCAGGCTGGCAGTACCCAAAAATAAGCCTCCATCCCGGAAAATGGCATAGTTGGCGCTAAAAACCGTATTTTTGAGCCCTTTATTTACTAGACTTGTTGCGAGGGGGCAGCGGGGTGGGGAAAAAAGGCCTTTTTGACCCCTCGATGATTCCCCTGGCAACCAGTCTGCCCTTTCGTCTATGTGGAACAAACTTAAATATTGGTATGCCCGGTTTTTGGGCACTGACGGGGTGGTACAGCCCCCGCTGATCTCTGCAGAGACCTTGCCGTATGCAGAAAAAGACGGGGAAGTGTTGCACTTAGACTGGTACGCACCCCAGGGGAGCGATCAGAAAACCGCTGTGTTGTTCATGCATGGGGGCGGCTTTTCAGAAGGGGTGCGCGACGACCCGCGCTATGCTCAATTCGCCCGACAGTTGGCCGCCCGCGGATTTGGGACGGCTTCCATTTCTTACCGCCTGACCATGCGCGGCCGCTCTTTTGGCTGTGACCAGCCCGCAGCACAAAAGATCCGCACCTTTCGCTGTGCGGCGGAGGATGCCTGGGACGCCACCCGCTTTTTGCTGTCGAACGTCTGTCCTGGTTCCCGGATCGTATTGTGCGGCAGCAGCGCCGGTGCGGAAGCTGTCCTGCACGCTGCGTATTGGCCAGAACCCTTGTTGCCTGCCGGTTTTCGCTATGCCGGCGTGATCGGGATGGCCGCTGCAGTCCTTGACCTCGACTGGATTACGCCGGAAAGTGCGCTTCCTTCCCTTCTGTTTCATGGGGTAGACGATCCGCTCGTACCTTTTGGCAGTGCTTCTCATCATTACTGCAGGGAGGGGCAACCTGGTTTCCTGCTGTTGCACGGGTCGGGCAGCATTGCGCAACACCTGGAGGCGCTTCGCAAACCCGTAGCACTGATCAAAGGGGACTCCGGTGGGCACGGATGGGCAGATAAACCCATGTTCGAATACGTGGATAGGATCATTTCTTTTTTAGAGAGGGAAATCGCTTGATGTTCTGTTCAACAAGCCGCCTACCCGGTGGCTTGTTCCACCCCGCCTTTGAGCGAATACACCTCTACGAGGTCGGAGGACATGGCCAAAAGGGCAGCTTGTACGCTCCGTTTTCCGCTTTGACATACAAATACGATGGGGCAGTGCCGGGGAAGGGAAGGCAAATGCAGACCGAGCTGTGCCAACGGAATGAGTTCGCCCCCTAGGTTATACCGGGCATATTCTGCGGGTTCCCGGACGTCTACGAGGTGGAAAGGGGAGGCAGATTGTACCCAGGACTGCAGGGTGGTATAGGTGATTTCGGGTACTTCCCGGCTGGGAAGCCCACAGAGTTGTTCATAATCTTCGAGTGCCAGGACGGGGTAGGGTTCTTGCTCTGGTATCCGGAGGAAGTGGGTGCGGGCACTCAGGGCGTCGAATACACAAACCGTCCCGGAGAGTGGGGTTCCGATGTGGCTCAAGATTTTGATGGCCTCATTGGCCTGCATGCTGCCGATGATGCCCGGCAGGACACCCAGTACACCGCCTTCGGCACAGGAGGGCACGGTTCCGGGCGCGGGGGGGACTGGATAGAGGTTGCGGTAGTTGGGGCCCCGTTTTCCATCGCTTTGCAGCCAATTGAACACGGAGACCTGGCCTTCGAACCGGAATACCGACCCATAGACCAGTGGTTTTCCCAACAGCACACAGGCATCGTTGACCAGATAGCGGGTAGGGAAATTATCGCTGCCATCGGCGACCAGATCGAAGGCGGCAAGGATATCCAGTGCGTTTTCCCGATGCAATGCGCATGGAAATACCTCGAACGCCACGTGGGGGTTTTGGGCTTTGAGCTTTTTTGCAGCCGTAGTGGCTTTGGGCATTCCCAGGTCATCTAAGGAATAGAGTACTTGTCGTTGCAGGTTGCTCAGACTTACCGTATCGGGGTCTATAATGCCGATTCGCCCGATCCCGGCTGCACAGAGGTATTGCAGTAGGGGGGCACCCAGGCCCCCTGCCCCGACGACAAGGACGCTGGCGTGCTTGAGCTTTTCCTGTGCGGCAAGGCCAAAACCAGGAAGTATGGTGTGCCGGGCATAACGGAGGTACTCTTCTTGTGAAAATAGCGGTGCGTCTGCTCGGTTCTTTTCTGCCTGCATGGTTGCGGTGATTATCGTTCTTTTACAACAGGAGGAAGTTCCTGCCGGGGTGCTCGGTTGGGCAGCGTCCGGTCTACTTTTCGTTTTATATAGTAGTAGGTTTCTACTTGTGCCCGAATAGGCAAGTCGTTGGATCCTTGTTGGTAGGGGTTTGTTTGGTGGCCGTCCAGGATCCTGGCTTTTACGTTATCGCTCAACTGGATTTGCAGATAATCTTTGATTTCTTCTTTTTTTTCAGGGTCAAAAATGGGGAACGCTGTTTCCACGCGGTGTTCCAGGTTGCGCACCATCCAGTCAGCAGACGATAGGTAGATGCGTTCTTCGCCGTCGTGGTGGAAACAAAATACGCGCGCGTGTTCTAAAAAGCGGTCCACGATACTAATGGCCTGTATGTTTTCGCTGTAGGGCCGTACCCCCGGAACCAGGCAGCAGATTCCCCGGATGATGAGGTATATATGGACGCCTGCCGCGCTGGCCTGGTAGAGTTTTTCAATCATTCCGCGGTCCTGCAGGCTGTTCATTTTTAGGATGATTTCAGCCCTTCTTCCTGCTTTGGCGGCTTGTATTTCGTAGTCTATCAGGTTCTCCAGCCCGCTTCGAAGGTTAAACTGTCCCACGAGAAGGTGCTCAAAGGATTCTCCGGACGGAGAGGTGCCTTCTAAATAGGAAAAGATGCGCAGTGCTTCGGTGCTCAGACGGGGATCGGTACTGAACAGCCCGAAATCGGTATATACTTTGGCTGTTTCCTCGTGAAAGTTCCCGGTAGACATATAGGTATAAAACTGTGGGCCGTCTTTTTCGATGCGGCGTATCAGGGCCACTTTGGCATGTACTTTTACGCCGGGGAAGCTGTAATGCACCGTCACGCCGGCCTTTTCGAGGCGCTCGCCCCAGTTGAGGTTGGCTTCCTCATCGAAGCGGGCCTTTACCTCCACAAAAACGGAGACCTGCTTTCCGGCCTGCGCCGCTGAAATGAGGGCTTGCATGATGCGGGAGTGGCGGGCGACCCGATACTGCGTGATCTTGATATGGGTCACTTTGGGGTCGCGCGCTGCTTTTTCAAAAAAGCGGAGTACGGATTCGTAGGAGTGGTAGGGGAAGTGCAGTAGGTGTTCTTTTCTGCGCAGCTCGGAGAAGAACTCCCGGCTGCTTTCCAGGGGAGAATAGGGAAGGGGGGGTAGGGCTGGGTATTTGAGATGCTGGAGCCCAAAGTCCGGGAACTTGAAGAAATCAGAGTTATTGTGGTAGCGCCCTTCGCGCAGGGTATCGCTTTTCTCCAAGCCCAGGATTTCCTTCAGGAAGTCGAGCATGTCGGGGGGCATTTCGCGGTCATATACGAACCGGGAAGGTGGCCCGACCTGGCGTTTGCCCAGGCTTTGGCGGATTTTCTGCAGTAGGTCCCCGCTGAACTCATCTTCGATGTACAACTCGGCGTCCCGGGTCAGTTTGACGGAGAAAGTATCTATGATGTGATACCCCGGGAAGATCCAGGATACGCTGTGGCGCACGATATCGTCGAGCATGATGAGGTCGTGGCGGTCGGGGGTGCTGGGCAACGGTATGAATCGCGGCAGGTGGTCGGAGGGGATTTTTACCAGGGCGTACAAAGGTTTTGCCTCGGGATCGTCGCGCTCGATCATGAGCAGGGTAAGGTAGAGGGCGCCGTTGTTGAGAAAAGGCCGTATTTTGCCCTTCACCATGAGCACGGGTTGTACGAAAGGCAGGAGGTTGTCCTGAAAGTAGTTTTCGACGAATATTTTCTGTTCTGCGCTGAGGTCCAGGCGCCGGAGGAGGAAAATCTGTTGTTTGCGCAATTCGGGCGTGATGTCTTCCTCCACTATTTTGCTGAACAGCTCCTGTTGTTCGTTGACTATCCTGCGCAGTTCTTTGATGATGTTTTTGGGGTCTTCTTCCAATTCGCGTTTGGTTTTCCGGCCGACGCGTACCAGGTACCGGTGGTAGGCCATGCGCACCCGGAAAAACTCATCCAAGTTAGAGGAGTAGATAGCTAGGAACTTAACGCGTTCGAAGAGGGGCACACTCGGGTCCATAGCTTCCTGCAATACCCGGTAATTGAAAGACAGCCAACTGATGTCCCTATGGATGGATGGCGGCCCCGGGTTTGTGGGCTTTATCTCTTGAGCAGGTTCGGAATGGTTCTTTTTCACGGTGGAAGGCTTATCTGTCGTGGAGTATGCCCGGGGTTTTTAATGGAGTCAAAAATGCCTTATTTTTTGCCATTTTCCAACTTTTTTAGGTCGCCTTGTCGGGTTAGGCTCCTTCAAAAAGGTCAGGATGGGCATAATGTGTACTTTTTTGTGCTCGTCAGAACAGCCCAAGCTGCTGCCCGGGGGCAGAAGGAGCCAACACGGGGCCCCGGCAGGACACATCGGGTAGCCCACCGAGGAGTTGGTGGGCATAGTCGGCCAACTGGGGTGCCTGGCGGTTGTCGGGTTCATGGGCGAAAAAATAGAGAGCAGGCAGCCCCTGTGCAAACCAGTGCCGGATCTGGGCAGCCCATGCCCGCGTGCGTTCGTAATCGCTGGCGTGCAGGTCGTTGCCGACAAAGCGAAGGAGCACAAAAGGGGCGGTCACGCGCAGGTGCAATACGTCGCGCCGGCCTGCGACATCCGTGATGACCGCACCGGCCTGGTGTGTTTCTAATACCTGTATGGCATCGGGGTGAAGATCGCCCCCGCGGAACCAGGAAGCTTCCCGGAATTCGATAGCGATCGGGATGTGCTTGGGCCATCGCTCCAGGAAACGAGCCAATATGCCCCATCTTTCGAGGCCGAAGTAGGGGGGAAGTTGCAGGAACGAAGGACCGAGGCGTACTCCAAGCCCGCTCATCGCGTAGGCAAAGGCTTCGATTTGAGCGGTACTGGTCCCCAAATCCCTGCTGTGGCTGATGGCCTGGGGCACTTTGGGGCAAAACCGGAAATCCGCTGGGGTGTCGCGGCTCCATTTTTCAATCGTCTCAGGACTGGGAACGCGATAGTGCGTGGCATTTAGTTCTATGGTGTTGAATTGTTGGCCATAATGGGCGAGATAATCGCCCGGCCGTGCGCCGGGTGGATAGACCGTCCCTGCCCATTCTTTCATTGCCCAGCCGGTACAGCCTATGTAACAGCGCGGAGGAGCAGGCCGGGGAATGCCAGTTGGGAGTGCCGGGGAAGCATCCGGCTCCCGGGGCATCCTGAAATCAACCATCCCGATGTCGCGGAGTTTGCCAAATTCCATGTCGTCGTCTTATCGCAGGCGGTTTTTTCGCCCATATCCTGCTTAAAATAAAAAATTAGCGCGAAATTTGTTGCCGAACAATACGATAAACCAATGAACAGACAAAAAATTGCCGCAGGCAACTGGAAAATGAACACGACCCTGGAAGAAGGGCGCGCACTGGCAGAGGCGCTAGTAGGCTGCCCGGTACCTGGAGGCGCCGAGGTGGTACTCTGCCCTCCTTTCCTGCACCTCGTACCAGTAGCTGCTATTGTCCGCGACGTACCGGGTTTTTCCCTGGGGGCGCAAAACTGCCATCAGGAGCCAAAAGGAGCCTATACGGGAGAAGTAGCCGCCGGGATGCTCCCATCGGCGGGCGTTCAGTACGTTATTTTAGGCCACTCGGAGCGCCGGGAATACTTTGGGGAGAGCGATGCTTTGTTGGCCCAAAAAGTGGACCAGGCATTGTCGGTAGGGCTCCGGCCCATCTTCTGCTGCGGGGAACCGTTGCCGGTTCGCGAGGCGGGTACCCACGTGCCGCATGTGTCGGCTCAAATACAAGCTTCCCTGTTCCATCTCCCGCCGGAGGCGTTTTCCCGGATCGTGATTGCGTACGAACCCATCTGGGCGATCGGTACTGGCCGTACCGCCAGTCCGGAGCAGGCGCAGGAGATGCATGCGGCCATCCGTGCGTTGTTAGCTTCGCACTATGGCGCCGAGCTTGCCGATGCCACCTCCATCCTCTATGGTGGCAGCGTCAACGCAGGGAACGCGGCCACCCTGTTCTCACAGCCGGATGTAGACGGCGGACTGGTGGGAGGAGCTTCACT
>JBEGMH010000316.1:0-10963 GCA_041183125.1 Bacteroidota bacterium
GCGACAGCTCCCTTTGAACATGGGGAGCAGGTGTTCGTCGAGGCCTGCTTCCACGGCGTTGAACAACAGAGGCCCTGCTTGTATCAGGCCCCCGGCCAGGAAAACAGCCTGGGGGTCGAGCAGCACGATCAGTCCGGCAATGGCCCTCCCCAAAAGGTGGCCGGTGCGGCGGAAGGCTTCCTGTGCCAGGGCATCGCCCCGCTCAGCAGCCTCGAAGATCATGCGGGCGTCCATCTGTTGGAAGGGAACTTGCCGCAGGGGGCTGTCGGATTTGAAGGAGGCCATGAGCTCATATACCGTGCGCTTGACCCCTGGGGCAGACACATAGGTTTCCAGGCAGCCCAATTTACCGCAGTTGCACTGTCGCCCGCCGGGCACCGCCGGGGAGTGGCCGTATTCACTGGCCAGTCCGTTGCTGCCAGTGATGACTTTCCCGTGTATCATCAACGCGGACCCGAGTCCGGTGCCGAGGGTGATTAGGATGAAGTGGTCCATGCCTTTAGCGCCTCCAAAGGTGCGTTCCCCGACAATCGCTGCGCTGGAGTCTTTTACCAAGCGGGCGGGAAGGCCGGTCTGCTGCACGAGCATATCGCCCAGCGCAAACGGCTCGCGGAAAGGGAGATTGGCCGCAGCAGCAATGGTGCCGGCGCGCTCGTCCACCCCGGGCGCACCGATGCCGATACCCAACACCTGGCCATCTAAGCGCGCATCCTTCAAAATTTCGAGCGTGACATTGGCCAGGGCGCTGGTGAACCCCTCGGAATCGGAGGTAGCCTGGGTGTCTAATGCACGACGGGCCAGGAGCCGCCCGTCCTGGTCCACGAGTCCGATTTTGGAGCTGGTACCGCCTATGTCTATCCCAATGGAGTAAAAGGGTCCTTCTTTGTGCATGACAATGCGTAGTTTAGTAAGCAGGGTAAAAGTAGCGCTTTTTTGGAATGAGCGGGTGGCTGTAAAGGTAAAAAAGAGCCATTTTTGTACCCTGTGCGGTCTCTTTGACAAAATACGGACAAAAAAGGGCTTGATTTTTTACTTTGCCGTGGATAATATCGGCAGGGCTGCCACAGAATCACTACCTTTGCGGATTAACCAATTCATTCGATATGCGCATAGAACAAAACAAGGTGGTGACCTTGCACTATCGCCTTCAGGAGGACAATGCCGAGGGCGAACAAATTGAAACGACGTTCGAGTCGGAACCCCTGGTATTCATGTATGGCGTGGGGCAGATGATTCCCGAATTTGAGCGCCAGCTATCCGGGAAGAGTGTCGGAGATGCGTTTAGCTTTGGGATTTCCGCTGCGGACGCGTATGGCGAGACCGACCCCGAGGCTTATGTGGAACTTCCGCTTTCAGTTTTTACCATTGACGGCGAGTTAGCGGAAGACCTGCTCGAAATTGGCCGCCGCATCCCGATGTCGGATGAAGAGGGCAACCAAATCGTAGGTACCGTGCTGGCTATCAAGGACGATGGGGTATTGATGGATTTCAACCATCCGATGGCCGGGCAGGATTTATATTTCAGTGTGCGCATCGAGGAGGTGCGCCTGGCCACGGAATCGGAGATTGCGCATGGCCATGTACATGGTCCCGGAGGGCACCACCACTAAATTGAGCGGGTTGCGGAGGGGGGTATGGAGCGGATACTCAGCCCCCCTCGCCACTGATCTGCCTCAGAAATAAAACGTGAGCGCCCCCCGCAGCGACAGGGGCGAAGCGTAGCGCGATTTTAGGTAGTTCAAGCGCCAGGTCGCATCTATGCGGATTATTTTGAAAATATTTTCTATCCCTGCGCCTACCTCGAACAGTGGTCCTTTGTCGAAATGGCCGTAGTACACTCCTTCACCGGCGTGGGGAGCTTCTTCATAATTGCGATACGTCCGGTCGTAGTGGTTGCGTTCGTTCGCGAGCCGGTTGCTCTCCCGCAGCGTGCCGTAGGCGGCCCGAAACGTGAGCACCTCCCTCCATTTGAGCTTGTTTAACAAAGGGATACGGTTAAAAAAGAAGCCGTCGAGGTGATGCACCAGCAGGGCATCTATGTAGGTGTCGCTGACAAACTCGTAGCGGGCCAGGGTATTGAACGCGTTGGGAGCGTAGAAGTAGGTTTCGTTGGCCGTGGGGGAGTGCAGCAAGAGATAGGGCAGGGTATTGGTGAGTATACCCCCGTTGACTTGGTAGCGCAGCCAGCCCACGGGGGGGAGGTTGAACCACTGCGATACGCGCAGGCCGAAGTGGTGGTAATACGTATCTTTTCCAAACTTGCCCAATGCGTAGGAGGGCTCTATGCTGGGCCGCGGGTCCTGGCTTCCCATATTAGCCCGGCTGAAGTGGGACTCTACGAAAATCAGGGCGGGGGCCCAGCGCAGGCGGGCCTGTAATTCCACGGATTCGAGCTGCTGTACGTATTGGTCGGTCTTGGGGTCTTTGAAATAGAAGTTGAACCCAAGCCCGTCGCGCGCATACGGTTCGAGCTGCTGCCACTGCAGGGATACACGTGTGTTCCATCCCTTGGCCATATCCTGTTCCCAGAACGCCTGCGCCTGCCGCGTGTACATGAGTTTTTGGGGGATATTGCGCCGATAGGCACCGGCGAAAAAGTTATCTTCGCTCACTTCCCCGCTGCTGGCAAAGCTGAGTTCGAGGTCATCTTTGTAGGACACTTTGAACGTTGTCCAGGGCCGTTTGGCAGGCTGCCACTGGATGTGGCCTCCGTACTTCCAGCGCTGGTCTTGTTGTCCGTAAGCGGCATAGCCATAGATCCACCATTTTTTGCTGAACGCATACGAGGTGCCCAGGCCAAAGCGGAAGCGGCTGCCCTCCACGGAGTTGTTGCTGTAGGTAGAAAAAAGAGGGCCCAGCTCTATTTTTCCCCAGGGTAAGTAGCCGGAGCCAAGCACATAGGCCAACATTTTATACTTTTTAAACGCTTCGGAGTTTCCGATGCTGTCGATCATGGCATAGACGGAGGCTTCCCGTTTGGCCAAGGGCTCCGGGCGGTTGTCTTGCCAGAACGAATCGTCGCGGTCAAGGGAAGTTGGGTCGAGTACTTGGGGGCTGGGTTGTATGGGGCCGATTTGGCTCCGCCGGCTGCCATTCTGGTAGATATTGGTTTTCCGGGCGATGATGCCAGGGGTTTTATCGCCTTCGAGGAGCTGGTATTCGAGCAGGGTATGTTCTTTGCGGGGCATCCATATCGAGTCTGGGCTAAGTTGAAAGTCCATTTGAATCTCTACCCGCCCGATGAGGTTGATGTTGACGTCTTGGCTTTTGGCGATGTGCAGGCGGGTTACGGCTGCGGTGGTGCTGTCCACCCAAAACGCTCCGGTGAAGGTATTTTCCCGCTTCCGCCGGGGCTTGAACTTGAGTTGGTAGCTCCAGCGCCCGTCGAGGTTGGCACTGTCGAGCAGATAGTATTCGTAGTTGGCAAAGGCTTGATCCGCGAAGGGTCCGGCGAAAGCTTTGTCCATGACGGGCAACCAGTTGTCGTAAATGTCGTAGCGGTCGTGTACCAGGCTGATAAAGCGGATGATGGACTCGTTGCCGATATTGGATACCCTTCGCGCCAGGGGTACTTCTTCGTAGTGTCCTTCGTTCCGGTAAATTTGTTTGAGTTCTTCCTGGAGATAAGCCGGCAAAAAAGGCTTGGCCTCGGAGCTGCTGTCCACGTGGGCGAATACGAAGGCAAAGGGTTTGAGGACGGGGTTATCCATGAATTTCTCCGATAGGCCGACGAGGTCCATTTCGAGTTTGCTGTAGCGTTGGGCGGAAAAAGTAGGCAGGCGGTTGAAGTTGTTGCGCTCTTTTTCCGCGATGACGCGCCGTACGATAGGGTGGGCGGGGTTTTCGCCGGCATAGACGACGACTTCCTCCAGGTCGAGGGCTTCCGGTTCCAGGCGGAAGTCTATGCGGAGGGAATCACCGGCTGGGAGGGGCAGCACTTGGGGCTTGTAGCCCATAGCCGAGGCTTCCAGGTACTTGCCCATTCGGGGGTCAACGCGAAACGAGTAATAGCCTTGCGGGTCGCTGACCGTCCCGTTAGAAGGCGCATCGGCTAAAAAAACATTGGCAAACAGCACGGGTTCCCCGCTCCGGGCATCGGTGACGGTGCCGCTCACATATACCTGCTGCGCGGCGCTGAAGCTCAGGGACACCCATACCAAAAAGAACGAATAGGCAAAACGTCTCATAGCGTTTTCAGATGGACAATCGAAACCGCCGTTTTTGACAAGGCGTCCCGCAACAAGTCTACTTTTTGTATTTCACTTTCCCGCCGACCACGGTCAGCAAGATTTCGCTTTTCAGGATATCTTCTTCCGGGCATCGGAGGAGGTCATTAGAGACTACGATCAGGTCGGCGAACTTGCCGGGGCTGAGGGAGCCTTTGTCTTTTTCTTCAAACGCGGCGAACGCGCAGGCCTGGGTGTAGGAATAAATCCCTTCTTCGCGGGTCAGGGCTTGTTCCGGGAAGAAAGCCTGCCCGGAATCCGGGCGTTTGCGGGTCACGGTGGCGTAGTAGGAAGCTAATGGGTCCACGTCTTCCACTGGGGCATCGGTGCCGTTGGTGACTACGGCCCCTGCATCCAGGAGGGAACGCCAGGGGTAGGCACCATAGCGGGCACGTTCGGTGCCCAGGCGCTTTACGACAAAGGGTGCATCGGACGTACAGTGGATGGCCTGCATAGAAGCGATGGCGCCCAACTGCTTGAAGCGCGGGATATCTGCTGTATCGAGGTGCTGAGCGTGTTCGATGCGCCAGCGCAGGTCTTTGTTGGTGCTTTGGGCCAGTGCGCGCTCAAAGACGTTCAGGGTTTCGCGGTTGGCGCGGTCGCCGATGGCATGTACACAGAGTTGGAGCCCGTATTGGGAAGCAAGGCCGGCGATGCGCTCCACTTCTTCTACAGCGGTCGTGTTTTGGCCCATGAACCCTTTTTTATCGGCATAAGGCGCGAGCAGCCAGGCACCGAAAGCGCCCAGGGCACCATCGAGTTCCGTTTTGATGGCGCGCACGGTGAGGAAATGGTCGCCGAGGTCTATCCAGGGGAAGCCGTCGAGCCGGTCTTTCATGTCGGCGTAGGAATGGCGGATCATCGCCCAGAGGCGCAGGTCCAACTGCCCTTTTTCCGCCATTTCGCGGTAGCGGTCGAGTTCTTCGAAAGAAGAGCCGGCATCCTGGAAGGAGGTGATGCCTTTTTTCAGGCACTCGGCCTCGGCGGCTTCGATGCCTTTGAACCATTCTGCTTTGCGGTCTTCGGGCGACAAGGTGGCGACGTATTCCTGATAGGCAGAGCGGATGACGCCCATGGCGCGTTCTTCAAAGACACCGATGGCTTTGCCACGGGAGTCGCGCACGATTTCCCCGCCGCTCGGGTTGGGGGTCTCTGCGCTCACCCCGGCGAGTTCCATCGCTTTGGCGTTCGCGAAGAGGCTGTGCCCGCTGGCATGGCTGAGCATGACGGGGTTGTTGGGCGAAACGGCGCTCAGGGCGTCGTGATAGGGGTAGCCCAGTACGTTCTGTGCGAGGGGCTCCGACCATTTTTCCTGATGCCAGCCCCTGCCGATGATCCATTCACCGGGCTTGGCGGTTTTTGCTTTTTCGGCGACCATCTGCACGATCTCGTCCCAGCTTTTGGCTTTCATGAAATTGAGGTTGAGCAGGCTTTGCCCCAGTCCGGAGAAGTGGCCATGTCCTTCGATGAAGCCCGGCATGGCAAACTTGCCGCCGAGGTCGGTGACTTGGGTTTTATCTGTGCGGAGGGCTTCTATCTCCTCGTTGCTGCCCACCTGCAAGATGCGATCGCCTTTGATGGCAATGGCTTCAACCCATGGATTAGCGGGGTCAACGGTATAGATGACGCCGTTTTTGAAGATGAGGTCTGCGCTTTCTTTCTCCTGCTTTACACAAGCGGAGAACAGCGCGAGCGCACAGAGCGCGGTGATGGTTTGGATGCGTGGCATAAATAGGCGCGGTTTATAAGGTACATATCGCATGGGCAATGCTCGAAAGGTTTTTTTTCGAAACTTTGTTGGCCCTTTGCAAACCGTCAAAGACACATTAAATGCAAAAGTAGTCATTTCCGCCGGAGTTTTCACCAGCGCAGTGAAAACCCTAGGAGGTAGTTTCTTCCGGCTTGTGGGAAAAAGCCCTGGTCTACATACGTTTCCCCGTCGTACCGATATCGGTAGGACCAGGCATTGCTCTCGTATTGGGCGTTCAAGAGGTTCTGGAGGAGAAAGGTCAGCTCCAGGGTTCCCCAGGGGCGGGGTAGGGCGCGGTACCGCAAGCGCAGGTTGCTGAACGAATAGGCGTCTATGACATTGTTGGGGTCGGAGGCATTGTCTATGTACTGCTGGCTTACGTAGCGCGTCATCCAGCTTATCTCAAATTCCTGTTTGCCTAATGCGGTGCGGAGGGGTTGTACGCTGCATTCCAGTCCGGCGACGAGGGTGGGGGAGAAGGACAGGTCGGTCTGGTTGCGCGCTACGGGTACCTGTCCGGACCAGGTACTTTCCCCGGTTTGTGGGTTGCTGCGGTAGTCGTCGAGAAACTCCTCAAACTGGACGATTTTGTTGCGGCTGAGCGCGGCATTGGCCTGTAGGGTCCAGGCATTGGCAGGTCGCCATAGGGCGGCGGCTTCGAGGCCCAGGCGGTAGCTGCGGTCTACGTTCACCCGCGTGTAGGAACCCACGTCGTTGATTTGTCCGTTGAGCGCGAGCTGGTCGCGGTAGTACATGTGGTAAGCGGTGAGTTCCAGGGCACTGCGGGGGTTTTCCAGGCGGTATCCCAACTCGGTATTGTATAGTTTTTCCGGGCGCGGGCGGGTACTCGGACTGGACTCCACGTAGTCGTCGCGGTTGGGCTCGCGCTGCCCTACGGCGAAAGACAGGTAGGCCGACTGCCGGGCGTTGGGTGTATAGGTTACACCGGCTTTAGGGTTAAAAAAGCGCAGTTGGTCTTGCTGCTGGACGTTCTTGCCTTGTTCGTCATACCCCAAGAAGGCGTAGTTGACCTGGCGCAGCTGCAGGTCGCCGTACGCGCTCCAGTGCGGGGCGAGGGGAAACAGCGCTTTGGCGTACAGGTTGGCATCGGTTTTTTTGCCTTCGTTGTCGTAGTAGCGGTCGCGGGGCTGGCTGTTGGAGGCGTACTGCATCCAGATCAGCTCTCCGAAGTGCGCCCCTTCGTAGCGGTGGACGCCCCCGCCCACGGTGAGGTCCAGGCCGTCGCGGGCGTAGTTGAGGTGATATACCCCGCCATAGAAGTCGTTGTCGAGCCAGCGGCGGCGTACCAGGTCGGTTTGCAAGGCTTGCCCGTTGCCCAGGACGGGCAGGAGGCCGTAATCGGAAAAGTCCTGCTCGGCTTTATACTGCTCATAATAGCCGCCGCCTTTGGTGTAATGGAGGGCGGCATTGACGTTCCAGAAGGGGTTGATTTGTTGGTTATAGAGTAGCTGATAATGCGTTTGCCGGTAGTTGTCTTCTTCCTGATCGTATGGGTCGCCTTCTTTCTCCGTTCCGGCGGGGTTGAACGTGCGGGTATCCCAGTCGTCTTTCAGATTGGCCGGGACACCATACCAGGCCTGGTAGGTGACTTCATGCCCGGAGAAGAGGTTGAAGCGCAGCAGGCTGTTTTTGCCTACGTACGCCCCCGACAGGTAGTAGGCATCGAGGTCGGCACTTGCGCGGTCTATATAGCCTTTGGAACGGATGTGCGACAAGCGTCCGTCTAAGGTGAAGTGGCCATTCAACAGCCCGGTGCCGAATTCTGCGTTGCTCTTCCAGGTGCGGAACGAGCCTACGGTGGTGTTTAGCCCTGCGTACGGCGCATGGTTCACCCTGGAGGTGTTGAGGTTGATGGTCGCCCCGAACGCGCCGGCACCGTTGGTAGAAGAACCGACCCCCCGCTGAATCTGGATATCGGAAATCGAGGAGCTAAAGTCGGGCATATTGACCCAATACACCGCTTGGGACTCTGCGTCGTTGAGCGGTATACCATTGATGGTGATGTTGATGCGCGTGGGATCGGTCCCGCGGATACGTATGCCGGTGTACCCGATACCCGTGCCGGCATCGGAGGTGACCACGACGGAGGGCGTCCACTGGAGCAGGAAGGGCAGGTCTTGGCCGAGGTTATTCACCTGGAGCTCTTTTTTGCCCAGGTTGAGAAAGGTCATGGGCATTTGCCGGCTGGCGCGGGTGCCCTGTACGACCAGGGCGTCCACCTGATAGAAGAAGGCTTCCAGGGCAATGCGCAGATCCCCTTGCTGGGGTACCTTCACGATTTGCCGCTGGGTGGCGTAGCCGAGATAGGAGACCTCCAGGGTATAACTGCCTGGGGTCAGCCCCTGCAGGGCAAACTGCCCGCTGGAGTCCGACGCACTGCCTTTGGTGGCTTCCGGCATCCAGACATTGGCCCCTTCTAATGGGGTGCCGTTTTGGTCGGTGATGAGGCCGCGCAGGGTGTGTTGCGCCTGGGTGTGGCCGAGGAGGAGGAAGAACAGGGAAAAAATAGCATAGATAAGCTTCCGCATGGTGTTTTGCTCGCTTTTGGTCCATCCAAAAGGCTGCAAAGGGGCTAATGCAAACCATTAACAAACTGCATTGTAGGAAGGGAAAGCCCCCAGCTTGGGAGAGAACTTTCCAACTCCTCTCTACAATTTTTATACCCTATGACGGAAAAGCGCTTTCGACGCGCAAGCCGCTTTTCTGAGGACTTGCATGGCGCGCCGGCCTTGGTGAGGTCCTCATTTCCCTTTCCGGCATTACCCGGACAGGTTCGGTGGGTATGATCTCAGCCGCCCGCGAAGGGGGGCACCCCAAATGAGATGGCGCAAAGGTAGCTCGCTCTTTTGAATGGTGCAACCCGTTGGCCGAAAAAAGGCCTTTTATTCCACATACAACACCAACCCCTTCAAATAGGACCCTTCCGGATGGAAAAGGCTCACCGGGTGATCAGCGGGCTGGGTCAGGCGGTGCATGACGCGTACCCGGCGGCCAGCTTCCAGCGCTGCGGCGACCATGGTATCATAGAACAGTTGTGGATCCACTACCTGGGAGCAGGAGAAGGTGAACAGGATGCCGCCCGGGGCGATACTGCTCATAGCCATAGCGTTGAGCCGTTTGTAGCCCTGCACGGCTTTATGGCGCTTTTCCAGGCTTTTGGCAAAAGCCGGAGGGTCAACGACCATGAGGTCGTAGCGGCGTTCGTTCTGTTGGAGAAAAGAAAGTACGTCGGCGGCGATACCTGCGTGCCGGGACTCGTCAAAACCGTTGAGAGATGCGTTTTCCCGGGCTAATTCGATGGCTTTTGCCGATACATCCACGGAATCCACCCAAGCGGCTCCCCCCCGCAGGGCGTACACGGAAAACCCACCCGAATAGCTGAAGGCGTTGAGCACTGTTTTTCCCGCTGCGTATTGTTGCAGCAAATGCCTGTTGTCGCGTTGGTCGAGAAAAAAGCCGGTCTTCTGGCCGCTTTCCCAGTTGACGGCAAAGCGGCAGCCGTTTTCCAGTACTGCGCCCTGACTGCCTTCCCCAAGCAAGCAGCGGTTTCCCTGTGTGGCGGCGTACTGGGGCGGGAGCGTTTCCGTACTTTTGTCGTAAACCGTTTCGATGCGTTTGCCCAATACCGCCTGCAGCGCTTCGACTATCAGCGGTATGTCGCGGTGCATACCGACGGAGTGGCACTGCAGCACTGCCGTTTTGCCATATATGTCCACGATTAGCCCTGGAAGCCCGTCGCCCTCGGCATGGATGAGCCGCCAGGCATTCGTGTGGTCGGAGTCGGCCAGTCCCAGTGCAAAGCGGTATTGAAACGCTTGTCGGATTTTATGGATCCAAAAATCCAGTCCGGGCTCCACCGGCTCGAAGCTGAGCAGGCGCGCACAAATGCTGCCGTCGTGGTAATGCCCTGCCCCGAGGAATACGCCCCGGCTGCTGTGCACTTCTACCCAATCGCCGTCGCGCAGTCCGTCCGTTTTCTCTGCTACCGCACCGGAAAAGACCCATGGGTGAAAGCGCTCCAACGAGGCTTCGCGCTTGGGTTTTAATCGAAGTATTTTCATATACGTCCGGGTTTTCTGTAATTTGCGCCGAAAATAGGCATACAAATTCTTTTCTGTATGGAAAAAATGTGGACAAACACCCTGATAGGCATATTCTGCGCCGTTTTCTTGCTCCCTGCCGCTTTGCTCCCAGCACAGATCACCTGGACAGAACCCGCCTTCCCCCGCCCCGACCAGCCGGTGACGGTCTATTTCGACGCACGCCAAGGCACTGCCGGCCTGAAAGACTGCGGTTGCACGGTCTATGTGCATACCGGTCTGATTACCGACCAGAGCCTGCAGCCGAGCGACTGGAAAAATGTAGTCAGCACCTGGGGGGTGGCCAACCCTGCCTGGGCCATGACCCCGGTAGCGGGCAGTGCGAATCTTTACAAGTTTGAGATCAAGCCCAATATCCGTGGTTTCTACGGGGTTTCCACAGCAACCCAAATCCGAAAACTGGCCTTTGTGTTCCGCAATGCCAACGGCACGAGAGAGGGAAAAGATACGGGTGGCAAAGACGTATTTATAGATGTATTCAGCGGTTCCGGCCTTTTGTCGGCCATCAATACGCCCGGAGAGGGGGCCAACCTGGTCGTCAAATTGGGCAATACCATCCCCTTCAGCGGGAAAGCCTCCGAAGCGGCGACTTTGTCGCTTATAGACAATGGCGTGGTATTGCGCCAGGTGACCGGCATCGCATTAGACTACACCATCGGCGTGGTGAGCTCGGGCACACACGTCGTAGAATTTGTAGCGGAGACGGCGGCGGAGAAGGTCGTCAAGCGCTTCACGTATGTGGTGGCCGTGGAAAAACCCGCCCTGGACCCTCCGCCCGGCACACAGCCCGGCATCGCCCGGGTGGACGCGAACACCGTTCGCCTTGCCCTTTACGCACCCGCGAAGCCGGCCATTTTTGTAACCGG
>JBEGMH010000317.1:0-8234 GCA_041183125.1 Bacteroidota bacterium
TAGCCCGTCTGGTAGAGCAGGCCGAACAAGCGGATATCTTCCAGGTCGAAGCTGTCGAAGTCCAGCGTGCTCTGCCCGATAGCGTGCAGGTCGAACACCCCGTCCTGCTTGAGCAACTGGACCAGGAAGGTCGGCGTGCCGGTGGCAAACCAGAAATTTTCGAATTCTTTTCGGTCGAAAAAGGTATTGACTGTCATAGGATTATACACCTTCTCCGCATTTTCCTCGAAGCAGTACCCGTTGTACCACTCGCGCATCTGGTCGAGGAGTTCCTGCCGGTCCAACTTGAGCTTTTGAGCGGCGGTGGCAATCTCCTCGGGGAAGTTGGACTCCAGCTCTTGCTGCGTATAGCCCAACATGGTGGCGTAGTCCGGGTGCAGGGTCAGGTCTACCAGGTTGTTGAGCCCGGAGAAGATCCCCGTTTTCGAGAACTTGCTCACCCCGGTCAGGAAGACCAGCTCCAGCAGGGTGTCCAATTCTTTGAGGACGCTGTAGAAGCCTTTGAGCAATTCGCGGTTGGCGTAGGCTGTGTCCAGTTCTTTGCCCAGGTAGTGCACGATTGGGGCGTCGTATTCGTCCACCAGCACGACGACCTTGCCGCGAGTGGATAGCCCCATGATGAGTTCGCGGAACTTGTCGCGGGCGGAGGCCGCGTACAGCTCGAGGCCGTTGCGCACGCCGATCTCGGCGATGCGCTCGGCCAAGGGTTCTTCCAGGCCGCGCTGCTCGAAGTTGACGTCTTTGAGGGATAGCTTGACGACGGGGTGCACCTTAGTCCAGTCCCACTTGTCCTCGAGCCACAGCCCCTGGAACAGCTCGCGGCTGCCGCTGAACAGCTCGTGCAGGGTGGACACCGTGATGGATTTCCCAAAACGGCGGGGACGGGATAGGAAGAAATACTTACCCGACGTGGCCAACTGGTGGAGGTAACGGGTTTTGTCCACGTACTTGTAGCCGTCTTGGATGATCCCGCGGAAATCCTGCAGGCCGAGCGGAAGTTTTTTAGGCATGGGCGGGAGCTATGTTTCGGACAAAGGTACGAAAAAAATCCCTTCTTGGCTTCATCACCATTCCACCATGATACCGATACTCGGCAGTAAGCGGCCCTGGGCGTCGTTGATAGATTTCACCTTGTAGCGT
The DNA here is from genome assembly GCA_041183125.1 of Bacteroidota bacterium. Lineage (GTDB taxonomy): Bacteria > Bacteroidota > Bacteroidia > Chitinophagales > Saprospiraceae > JADJPL01. The sequence goes on from JBEGMH010000317.1 coordinate 1,141, forward strand.
TGTTCGTTGAGTGGGGCATTGGGGTTGGCGATGACCGGCGGGCCGATCGGTGTTCCGTTATCGTCGAGGGTGCGGTCGAGGATGAGTTGTTGGTTGCCGATAGCGTTGCCGGTCAGGTTTTCCAGGTCGAGGTAGAGGTTGAGGCTCCAAGCCTTGAAGAACCAGCGTTTATCTACGCGCAGGTCAATGGTGCTGCCTGCTTCGAGGCGTTGGGAGTTGATGCGGTCGTAATCGGGGATGCCCCGGAAGTTGACGTTCCAGTTCGCTACGAGGGACGATTCCTCGGCGAAAGGCGTGAAGGGCAAGCCCGACTGGTAGCGCCAGTTGACGCCTATTTCCCAGTTTCGGCGGAACTGTTTGCCCATAGTCAGGCTGAGGGTGTGGCGGGAATCCCAGGAGGAGGGCACGAACTCCTGGTTTTTGTCCCAGAACTGGCTCCAGCCCAGGGTATAGGCTGCTATGCCGTAGAACCCTTTGTAGAGGCGCTGTTGGAACAAGAACTCGATGCCATAGCTGTGGCCGTCGGCAAACGGCACGGCAGGTTCGTTGCCGATGACCCCGAAGTTGCCGCCCAGGTTGGCTAGGGTCACGCTATCGCGCAGGAGGAAGGGGTAATCCGACCATTTTTTATAGTAGCCTTCCAGGGTAAAGCGGGAGTTGGCGGCGGTATTGTACTCGAAGCCGGCCACGATCTGGGCGTTGCGGATATAGTCTGCCGAGTTGTCTTTGTTGACAAAACGCCCGTCTTCCTGGTATCCGAGGATGGTGTAGGGGGGCAGTTGGTAGTAGATACCCGTATTGAAATTCAGGGAGAGGCGTTCGCTGACGCTGTAGGCCAGGGAGAAGCGCGGGGAGAGGTGTTGCAGGGGGTTGCTCATGTCGGAGGAGTAGGCGTTGCCGTCCCCGCGCAGGCCGAAGGAGGCGATGAGGCGTTCGTCCAAGAATTTTTGGCTGGCTTGTGCGAAGAAGCCATATTTGCTGAAGGCCAGGTCGGAGGCGTAGTTGATGGTCTGGGCGCCGCGGGAGGTGAAGATCCGGTTAAAGGTGCGGTTGTTGTATTTTGCGTACTCGTAGTTTACGCCGTAGTTCAGTTTGAGGTTGCCGGAACGGATGGTGCGTTCTGCGCGGAATTTGTTTTCGATTTCCTGGGAGTTGTAGTCGAGGATGAGGTTTTCCGCTTTGCTTTCATCGTTATTGAGGTATTTGAAGGCCCGGTTGTCGAGCATGTTGCGGCTCAGCACAAAGGTCCAGTATCCCTTTTGGTCGAAGTGTTTCCAGACCAGGCCGTTGGTATAGTTCCACTGGGGCGAGTTGGGGAGCTGGGCCAGGAGGGCTTGTTGTTCTTCGGTCTCGTTGGCTTCCAGGTTCAGTTCGAACTGGTCTATTGCCCCGAGGCCGATGAAGGTCAGTTCGTTGCGTTCGTTGATCCGGTACTTCACTTTGGCCTGGAAGTCGTTGTAGGTCGGCAGGAACGGCAGCCCGATAGCCTGGAACAGGAACTGGAGGTAAGAGCGGCGGGCGGAGAGCAGGAAGGTCGTTTTCTCACCGATGGGCCCTTCGAGCGTCAGGCCTACGTCGGAAGCCCCGACCATGAAGGTGCCGCCCAAGCGGTCGTCGCGCCCGTCGCGCTGGCGGAAGTTGAGGACCGAACTGAGGGCGTTGCCGCGGTTGGCGGGGAAAGCCCCGCTGAAGAAGTCCACTTCGTTGATAAAGTTGACGTTGATCAGTCCGACAGGCCCGCCGGAAGCGCCCTGGGTAGCGAAGTGGTTGATGTTCGGCACTTCGACATCGTCGAGGAAGAAGCGGTTTTCGTTGGGCGCTCCTCCCCGGATGATGAGGTCGTTGCGGAAAGAAGAGGGCGAGACCACGCCGGGGAGGCTTTGCAGCACTTTGGAGATATCGCGGTTTCCACCCGGGTTGCGTTGGATTTCCGCCACGCCGATGGTGCGCAGGGAGACCGGGCTTTCCTCGGTCTTTTTAAACGGGGAGGCTTGTACGACCACTTCGCCCAATTGCTCTGCTGCTTCTTCCAGTTCGATGCTGAGCACGGCGGGCTTGGCGTTGGACACCTGTATTTCATATACCGTGGCGTCGCTGTAGCCTATGAAGCTCGCCGTGACATCGTAGAGGCCCGGCGCGAGCCCGGTGATTTCAAACTGGCCGTTTTCATCGGTCACGACCCCTTTTCCCGTTTTGGTTTCCAGGATATTGGCGAAAGCAATGGGTTGGTTCGTGAGTTTATCCGTAACTTTTCCGCGGATAATACCGGTTTGGGCCAGGAGGGCAGTTGCGCTAAAGAGCAGAGCGGCCAACAAGGACGCCGCTTTCGGTAAAAAAGTAAACATATTGCTTTTGATTTTGTGCATACCATTAGGTGAGTTGCGAAGGGGGCATCGAGGGGAAAAAGGCTCTTTTATCCTTGCTGACCCCTCGGAACAAGTCTAATGGAAAAAACGAAAAAAGGTTTTTGGGATGCGGGTTTTAATTGCTGCGGATAGCTTCAAAGATGCCCTTTCTGCACAGCGCGTTTGCCGGGCGATAGCGGAAGGATTTTGTGCGGGGTTCCCCGCTGCGGAGGTCCGGGAATTTCCCTTGGCCGACGGCGGGGAAGGCCTGTCGGAGGTGCTCGCTTTCCACCTGGGCGGGGAGATGGTGTCGGTAAATACGACAGACCCTTTGGGCCGCCCTTGTGCGGCTTCCTATCTGCTCGCGCAGGGCGGCGGGTTGGCTTTCCTGGAAAGCGCACAGGCAGCGGGGCTGGAACGCCTCGGCCCATCAGAACGCAACCCTTTGTACACCAGCACCTTTGGGGTTGGGCTGCTCATCCGGGACGCGGTGAGGCGGGGTGCGCGCCAGATTTACCTCGGACTGGGCGGCACGGCGACCAACGATGCAGGGACGGGGATGGCGGCGGCGTTGGGGTTTGTTTTTCGGGACGCCCACGGCCACGCCTTGGCCCCTCGTGGGGAAAACCTGTCGGATGTAGCGGCCATTGAGGCCTCTGGGGTGTTGCCCGAGCTTTTGAGCTGTCGTTTCCAGGCCCTTTGCGATGTCAACAACCCCTTGTTTGGCCCGGAGGGTGCCGCCTATACCTTTGCCCCTCAAAAAGGGGCCGATCCGGACGCGGTAGCCTGTTTGGACCGAGGGCTGCGGCACATCTGCCCGCTGTTGGAGGGCGCGCACCGGGAAGCTTACGGCCAACCGTTGCACACCCACTTGCAGGACCTACCCGGCAGCGGGGCGGCAGGCGGGTTAGGGGCTGGCGTGATGGCTTTTTTGAACGGGCAATTGCGCCCGGGCAGCGACGCCGTTTTAGATATGGTAGGCTTCGACGATGCGGTGTTGGGGGCCGATCTCATCCTCACCGGTGAAGGGCGGCTCGACGGGCAAACCGCGCGGGGAAAGCTCGTTCACGGGGTATGCCAGAGGGCGGCCCGATACGGTGTACCCGTGGTAGCGCTCTGTGGAGCGGTGGAAGCCAGTGCCGAGCAAGTTCGCAGCATGGGGCTTTTGGCCGCTTTTTCCATATCCCTACAGCCACAGCCGCTGGAACGAGCCCTGGAAAATACAGCCCTTGACCTGGCCCATAGCGCTGCACAGTTGGGCGCGATATGGCGGCATTGGGCTCAGCGATGAGGTTTTAGGTTGCGATTTGGGTGCCTTTTCCTTTTTTCATCCCCCGTAAACCCGCAGGTAACTGCCTTTTTACTACCTTCAACCCGTCCATACTTTTCAAGTCCCTAAAATCTGAACCATATATGGCATCTCAAGTACTCAACCGAAAACTGGGCCTGGCCGGGCTCATGGCCACGGGTATCTGCTCGATGATCGGCGCCTCCATCAACGTAGTGCCGTTCATGATACAGCGCAACGTGCCCGGCATAGGGCCTTATGTATTGCCCGCTTTCCTCTTTGCCGCCCTTCCCGCGCTGTTGGCAGCGGCGGCGTATGGGCTGCTCTCCACGGCCATGCCCCGTGCGGGGGGCAGTTATGTCTATGTAAGCCGGGGGTTTAGCCCGTACCTGGGCTTTATCGCCAGTTTTTCCCAGTGGTTTGGCCTTTCTATCGTCATTGGGGTGGTAGCGTATATCATCGTGCCCTTTTTGCGGGATGTCGCCCGTGCGGCCGGCTGGGAAGGGTTAGCGGAAGGGCTGGAAATCGGGGCGGTACGGCTCGGGCTGTCCCTGTTTTTGCTTTGGCTTTTTGTGTGGGTCAACATACGGGGCGCGTCGTTATATGAAAAAACCGTGGTACCGCTGATGGTGCTGATGTTCCTCCTGGGGGGCATTGTCATCGTGAGCGGATATAGCTTTGGGCACGATGATTTCGCGCAGGCCCTCCTGCAGCGCGAAGGGCGCACCCTCGATCTTTCGACCGACGTTCCCTTTGATTTCAAGACCTTTCTCTCGGCGGCGGCGTTGTTGTTTGCCAGTTTCATCGGGTTTGACAGCATAGCGCAGGCAGGCGGGGAAGCGCGCAACCCTACGCGCAACCTGCCCCTGGCAACGGGGCTGACCATAGGGATTGTAGGGGCCTATTACATGCTGTTCACCGGGGCGGTCTATCACGCCGTGCCCTACCAGTTTGTGGCGCAGGAAGCGCAAGCGGGCGACATCAGCGCCCCGGGCCTGTTGGGCTATCTGCTCCCCTCCGGGCTGACGGTGGCCATCGTGGCCGGTGCCGCGGTAGCCCTCACCAACGATTTGCCCGCCATGCTCCTGTCGGTCTCCCGGCTCATGTTCGCCTGGTCGGAAGACGGGATCTTCCCCAAGCCAATGGCCAAGGTCCATCCCAAACACCATACCCCACACATCGCTTTGTTGGCCAGTGGGGCCATGGCCACCATAGGCATCCTCGGCAGCCACCTTGCCGGCGATTATTTTCTCGGGATAGACATCATGGTGACCTCCATGATGGTCAATTTTCTCCTCGTATGCGCTACGCTGGTCGCTATTGAGTGGAAAAATCCCGTATTGGCCGGGGAGATACAAATCGTCCGGACGAAAACAGCCCGGAGGTGGATCGGCGGGGCAGGGGTGGTCGTGATGCTCTTTTTCCTCAGCATACACACGTACAAAGACCTTTCCGCCCCTGCGAAAGCCTGGTACTTCCACTCCACCCCAGTCTGGCTCATCGTCATGGGGGTAGGATCCTTGGTGTTTTATAATAAATACCGCGGCATGAAACGGGCGGGAATAGACAGCAGGGAGATTTTTCAAAGCCTACCATAATGTTTTTTTGAATAAAAATTTGTTTTAAAAAAATATTTCAAAATAATATATTTATGCAGGAAAAATATACAGAATTGGCCCCTGGCTTTTCCATTTCGCGCATCCTGACCGGCCTTTGGCAGATCGCCGATATGGAGCGCGACGGCAAGGAACTCGACCCCTTGCAGGCTTCTGAGGCGATGGCACCCTACGTAGAAGCCGGCCTGACGACCTTTGACATGGCCGACCATTACGGCTCCGCGGAAATCGTTGCCGGAACCTTCAAAAGGCGCCATACCCTGGGGCCGAAGGCACAGATGTTGACCAAATGGGTACCCAAACCCGGAAAATCGAGTAAAGAAGAGACCCGAAGTGCCGTACAGCGCTCCTTGGACCGGCTCCAATCGGATACCATTGACCTGCTGCAGTTCCATGCCTGGCACTATCCCGACCCCACCTGGCTGGACCAACTGTTCTGGTTAGACGAGCTCCGCCAGGAGGGGCTTATCCGCCATTTGGGGCTCACCAATTTTGACGCGGCCCACCTGCGCATGGTCTGCGCCAGCGGGATTCCCATCGTTTCCAACCAGGTTTGCTACTCTCTGATCGACCAACGCGCCGCAGGTGAAATGACCCGGGTTTGCCACCAATACGGCGTAAAAATCATCGCCTTTGGCGTATTGGCAGGGGGCTTTTTATCCGAAAAATGGCTGGGAAAACCCGAGCCAGACCCCTTCTCCAACGGCACCTGGTCGCAGATGAAGTACAAGCGCTTCATAGACCAGGCAGGGGGCTGGGATACCTTTCAGGGGCTGCTGCGCACCCTGCATGGGATAGCGTTGAAACATGGGGTTTCCCTCTCCAGTGTGGCAGCGCGCTGCCTGCTCGACCAGCCCGAAGTGGGGGGAATACTCGTCGGCGCCCGGCTCGGCGAGCGCGCCTATCTGCAGGATACGCTTCAGGTTTTTGACCTTGGCCTCGATACAGAAGACCGTTCATCTATACAAGGGGCATTGAACGACCTGTCCGCTATCCCGGGCGATTGCGGCGATGAGTACCGGAAGCCGCCCTTCCTCACCGCTTCCGGTGACCTGAGCCATCATCTGGACGCTTTTCCAGCCCCCTTCGCTACGGAAGTTGGGGCCAACGGCGCGGTACGGGCGGTCAGCGGCACGCCCTGGGAGGCCATGGCCGGCTATAGCCGGGCCGTGCGAAAAGGAAAGCATATCCTCGTTTCGGGAAGTACATCGGCGCACGGCGCGCGACGCATTGGCGGCGATGACCCAGCTGCGCAGACTTGTTTTGTTCTCGACAAAATAGAAGGGGCTATCCTCTCTCTCGGAGGGAAACTCGAGGATGTGGTACGCACCCGTATCTTTGTCAACGATATTCGCGACTGGGAGCCCGTAGCGCGTATGCACGGCCAGCGATTCGCCCACATCCGCCCGGCCAATACCCTGGTAGAGGCCAAATTGGTCGCCGAGGGCTATCTGGTGGAGATAGAAGCGGAAGCAATCGTAGACTAAAAAGGCGAAGGGGGGCCGGACGTTCGTCCGGCCCCCTTCGCCTTTTTATTAAAATTTCGTCATCTGCCGGCTCTCCACCCAGTCAGCCCCGCCGACCTGGTAGAACCAGGCGTTGCCCGTGCCGAGCTCCTCGGCTTTGAGTTCGAAGCGGTGGCTGCCCCGTGGGAACATCCCCGAGCGCTCCAACACCAGGCGGCCCGTCAGGTCGTATACCCGAAGCCATACCTGGCCCTCTTGCGGCAACCAGAACGGAACCTGCGTCTGGCCCGCGAACGGGTTCGGGTAGTTCTGCAGTGCCCGCGGGCGCTCCCCGGCCTGCGGCTGTGCGAACGACAGCTCCACCGGGCGCGTCTCTTCG
>JBEGMH010000318.1:0-3779 GCA_041183125.1 Bacteroidota bacterium
AGTGTGGGAAAAAAAGGGCCTTTTTGACCCCTCGATGATTCCCCTCGCAACAAGTCTAATGATTTAAAACAGCATTTTTTGTATTAAATTTTTTTTAAATAGATAAAAAAGCGGTGCGGCCGCAAAAAAGCGCCTTTTTTATCCTTCGAGGGTTCCCCTTGCGGGAAGTGTTTTGTACCTTTCGGCATTAACGCATTGAGCGCTGGGCTTCCAGCCGCCTAAAACCATCCATCCATGAAAGCCATCCATCTCTTGTTGCTGTGCGGGATAACGTGCTTTTTCAGCGCTGCGCTGTCGGCACAAACCCCTGAACTCCCCGTTGCTCCTTCTTTTTACGCAAACCTGAAATGGCGCAACATCGGCCCGCAGCGGGGAGGCCGCTCTTTGGGCTGCGCCGGCAGCCCGGGCCGACCCAACGAATACTATTTCGGCGCTACCGGTGGCGGGTTGTGGAAAACAGTAGATGCCGGCCAAAACTGGTTCCCGGTGACCGACGGGCAGGTGAAAAGCTCCTCCGTCGGGGCGGTCGCCGTCGCCGAGACCAATCCGGACATCGTCTATATCGGAATGGGCGAAACGCAGTTGCGGGGCTCCATCACCCAGGGCGACGGCGTCTATAAATCTACCGATGCCGGCAAGACCTGGCGGCACCTGGGGCTCAAAGAAACCCAGGCCATCTCCCGGGTACGCATACATCCGACCAACCCCGATATCGTGTATGTGGCCGCTCTCGGCCATCCCTACGGCGACAACGAAGAGCGCGGGGTGTTCCGCTCCATGGACGGGGGCAATACCTGGAAAAAAGTGCTCTACGTCGGCCCCAACGCAGGCGCCGCCGACCTGGTTATTGACCGCACAAACCCCAAAGTGCTCTACGCCACCACCTGGCAGGTCTATCGCAAAGCCTGGAAAATGTGGGGCGGCGGCGAACTCTGCAAACTCTTCAAATCCGTGGACGGCGGCGACAACTGGATCGAGCTGAGCAAAAACCCGGGCATGCCCGCCGGGCCGCTCGGGAAAATCGGCATCACCGTCTCCCCGGCCGACCCCAACCGCCTCTGGGCCATCGTCGAAGCCAACGAAGGGGGCGTATTCCGCTCCGACGATGGCGGCTGGACCTGGAAGCGCACCAACGAAGAGCGCAAGCTCCGCCAGCGGGCCTTTTATTACTCCCGCATCTACGCCGACCCCTGGGACCGCGAGACGGTCTATTGCCTCAACGTCGGCTTCTACAAATCTACCGACGGAGGGCTCACCTTTGGCACGGAAATCAATCCCCCCCACGGCGACAACCACGACCTCTGGATTGACCCCAACAACCCGGAGCGCATGATCGGCGCCAACGACGGCGGGGGCTGCGTGTCCATCAACGGCGGCAAAACCTGGACGGAACAAGATTATCCTACCACCCAGCTCTACCACGTCATCGCTACCAACGACGTGCCCTACCACGTCGCCGGTGCCCAACAGGACAACACCACCCTGGCCATCCCCAGCGATGGCTGGGACCACGTCCTGGCCGACGGCCCCAACCACGGCTACTACTACGAAGTGGGGGGCGGGGAAAGCGGCTACATCGCCCAACACCCCACTAAACTCGACCTCTTCTACGCCGGCAGCCAGGGGGCATTGCTCACCCGCTACAACCGCGCTACCGGCCAAATCCGCGATATACAGGTCTATCCGCGCTTCTTCTCCGGCGAGCCCGCTAATGCGCTGCCCGAACGCTGGCAATGGACCTATCCCATCGTCTTCTCCCCGCTCGACCCCAATATCCTCTACACCTGCTCCCAGCACGTCTGGAAAACGACCGACGACGGGCAGAGTTGGGAGCGTATCAGCCCCGACCTCACCTACGCCGACCCCGAGACCCTGGGTCCCAGCGGCGGTATCATCACCAAGGACATGAACGGACCGGAGATCTATGCCACCGTCTTCACCCTGGCTCCCTCCTTCCACGACCTGCAAACCCTCTGGGCCGGGTCCGACGATGGAAAAGTACACGTCACCCGCAACGGGGGCAAAAACTGGACCGATATCACGCCCAAAGAGCTGCCTAAGTTCAGCCGCGTCAGTATGATAGACGCTTCCCGCCACGCTCCCGGCACCGCATACCTGGCCGCCAACCGCTACCAGGTGGACGACCGGCAGCCCTACGTGTTCAAAACACAGGACTATGGCAAAACCTGGACGAAAATCACCACCGGTATCGCCGATGGCCACTTCGCCCGGGCCGTGCGCGAGGACCCCGTGCGCAAAGGCTTGCTCTTTTTAGCCACCGAGCACGGCGTCTATGTTTCCTTCAACGACGGGGAGCAATGGCAGCCCCTGCAGTTGAACCTGCCGGATGCCCCCGTGCACGACCTCGTCGTCAAAGACCAGGACGTCGTGCTCGGCACCCACGGCCGTGGGTTCTGGATCCTCGACGACATAGGCCCCCTGCGCCAGTACAGCCCCGAGCTCAAAAATGCCGAGGTGCTCTTCTTCCAGCCCAGCGACCCCATCCGGAAGGTCTATAACGCGGAGTTCCAGTACTACCTCAAAACGCCGGCCGATTCCCTCAGCATCGAAGTGTTGGACGCCGCCGGGAAAGTGATCCAAACCTTTGCCGCCAAAAAAACGGACAAACCCGTCGCTAACGAGCGGGGTAGGCCCAGCCCCCCCAGCTTGAACGCCGGCCTCAACAAATTCTCCTGGAACCTGCGCTACCCCGGCAGCACCGTGTTCGACGGGATGATCATCTGGAGCGCACGGCCGCAAAACGGCCCGGTAGCGCCCGTCGGTGCCTATAAAGTGCGCTTCCGCTGCGGAACGTACACCAAAGAGTACGGTTTCAACCTCCGCATGAACCCCAACCTGGAAGGCGTCAGCGAAGCCGACCTCAAGGAACAGTTCGACCTGGCCCTCCGTATCCGCGACAAAGTCAGCGTGGCCAACGAAGCCGTCATCCGCATCCGGGAGCTGAAAAAGGAACTCGACGAAAAGATCAAAAAAAGCGATATGGCGGCACAGACAGCCCTCAAAACCCTGCGCGACACCCTCTCCGCCATCGAGGAAGACCTGTACCAGGTGCGCAACCAAAGCAGCCAGGACCCCCTGAATTTCCCCATCAAACTGAACAACCGCCTGGCTTCCCTACAGCGCTCCGTGGAAACCGGCGACGGCCGCCCCACCCAGGGAGCCTATACCGTCTTTGAAGAGCTCAGCAAAGAACTGGACGGCCACCTGGCCAGGCTGAAGAGCGCTGTGGAGGGGTATGAAAAGCGTTGAGGGCAATGCAGGGGGCGCTCCTGCCCCCTGCATTGCCCTGTTCCTCCTCCTTTGCTCTTTCCTGTTCTTGCGCTGCGCAAAGGATGGAGCCGGCCCCCTGGCCGAACCCCTGCCTTTCAGCATGGCAAAGAGCAACCCGATGCAGGTGTATGTGCACTACATGCCCTGGTTCAAAAGCAAGGAGTACTCAGGGGCCTGGGGCCTGCACTGGACGATGCGCAACCAAAACCCGGACCGGGTGCTGCCCAACGGGAACCGCGAGATTGCCTCCCATTACTACCCCCTCATCGGCCCCTACGACTCCGCCGACCCCGATGTCATAGACTACCACCTCCTGCTGATGAAATACACAGGGGTGGACGGGATCTTGATCGACTGGTATGGCTCACACAACGTACTCGACTACGGCGTTAACCTCGAGAATACCCGCGAAATCGTCAAAGGTGCCGAGCGGGTAGGTATCCGTTTTGCTATCGTGTACGAAGATGCCAGCGCCGCTGAAGCCGCCC
>JBEGMH010000319.1:0-30565 GCA_041183125.1 Bacteroidota bacterium
GCGCGGCTTTTTTCGATCCACTCTTTTTCCTCGTCGAGCAGGGCCAGTTTGTCGAGCAGAGGTTCGATGAAGCCGAGTTGTTTTTCGCTGAACCATTCCCGGGCTTCCGCTTTGGGGGCGAGTTGGTTCTTGACCAGACGTTGCACTTCGAGCACGGCGATATCGTCGTCGCTGCGCTTGGCGTGGATGCGTTTGGCCAGGGAGTCGTGTTTGATCTCATAGCGCTGCTCCTGTTCTGAAAAGCGGAGGATACGGCCTTGGGAAAAGGCTAAGAGCACCTCGTGTACGAGGCCGGGGTCGTATTTTTCAAGGCGCTGGCCCAGCTCGGCTTCTGTGAGCGGCTCTTTGGTGCCTTCCAGGGTCACGAAGGGCGAGAGCATCTGCCAGATCGTTTCGGGGGGTTGGCCCAGGCGGGAAGCGATCCGCATCACCTGATCATCGAGAAAATCGCGGAGCACGTCGCCGATGTCGCCCAGGCTGTTGAGCGCCTCGAGGGAAAAGGTCGCTTCTGCCTGCCGGGCCTCGTCGCCGGTAGTTTTCAGGTAGAGCTTATCGAGGAATACCTGCAGATAGGGCAGTTCAATGCTGAGGGTTTTTTCTTTTTCCTTGATTTTTTCAAAGACGCCCTCTGCGATGGCTTGTTCTTCTCCGGTTTTCAGGCGCACATTGCCGTTTTTCAGCGCCCCCACCCCCAGGATGACGTCCTTTACCTTGTCGAGGTGCATCGGCTCCACGCGCAGTTTTTTGCGCTGCAGCTCGGGCACTTTGCGCTCGAAGTCGTAGAGGTGGCCCAGGTATTCCTCCCGGATGGAGAGGATGATTTTGACCGGGAGTTTCACGCGCAGGATTTCCCGCACATGGTTTACAAATACATCTTGTTCCGCTTTGTTGCCGATGGTATAGAGCTCTTCAAACTGGTCGAAGATGAGGTAGACCGGTTTGAAGTGTTTCCGATAGACGGACTGCAGCAGGCGGGACAAGGGGGATGTCAGCGGGGTTTCGGGCCCGGAGGGGCCTTCCTCCGAAAAATCCTCGTCGAGCCAGTCCAGGTTGTCCGTTTCATCGGCACTGCGCTCGGTCCCGCCGGATTTTTGCAGGGCCTGGAAGAGGGCCTCGTTGAGGTCGCTGCCCCTGCGGATGTCCAGGGCCAGCCAGTCGTGGCTCTCGAACCTGCTGGCCAGTCCGCACTTGATCAGGCTGGTCTTGCCTACGCCCGAGGGGCCTTGTACCAGCAGCAGGTCCGTTTGGAAGATCATCTCGTACAGCGCCTTGACCTCCTCGTCGCGGCCAAAGAAGATATCCTTGTCCTCCCGCGTATAGAAATCGAGAAATTTGAACGGGTATCGTTTTTGCATGGCGGGTTATGGGTTTAGAGGTCATCAAAATTTGGAAACCCGGCCGACAGGGCTGTGCGGGCCTCCATAAAATCGGCTACGGCGTTGTCCAGGTTGATTTTCTTCCGGTTGTCATCGCTCAGCAGCAGCTCCCCGAAGTTGGCATCTGCCGGGATCGGCGGGTTGGCGCGTTCGAGCCGAAGGGGGCTGTTGTCTTCCAGTACGCGGTACAGGAGGCTGCCATCGTTCATATCGGTCATGCTGAAGAAGCAGATCCGGGTGCCTTGTTCGAGCAGGAGGGCGTGGTAATCCAGTACGAAGGGCGACAGGTTTACGCCACTGCGGTAGTCGTCGCCTTGGTATAGGATGACCGAGTCCGTATCGGTTGGGGTATCGGTGTAGTTGATTTTTTCCGCATCCACGTTTGCCCTGCTGTCGATTCCAAGCGCGGCGTAGCGGTGGAGGTAGCGGGGCGGGCTTTTTCGGATTTGGCGGTAGCCGATATGCTTGATGGAGGCCATTTTATACTTCACCAGGAAGCGGAAATGCAGCAGGAAGTCGGTCAGCCGCTTCTCTGCCTGGTAGCCATCGGCCTGATCGAAGGCGGCCTTGCTGACCTTATTGTATAGGGCCTGGAGTTCCTCCAGCACTTTATACAGGTTGCTGCCGGTCGCCAACTCCCCCTCGACAGCAGCCAGTTCTGGGATGGGCAGCGCATACCCTGTCGCCTTAAAAACCGGATAAAGCGCGGTCAGCAGTTCGAACTGTTCCGGCAGGGTAGGCTCAAAAGGCGCGTCGAAGCGCCGGGCGATGCTTTCCGGCAAAGGGGAGGGATGCTGCCTTTGTTCCTCCCAAAGCCGGGAGAGCAGGGCAAAGTTGACCACATCCAGACAGCAAGCAGCCGTGAAGTGGCATTTTTCGATGTATTTCCGGAACTTTCCTTCCGAAGCTTCCTCTTTGCCGATGGCCATTAGTTTACTGAGCTGTATGCCGGTGACCCCCACAAAGCTGTAGGCGAGGATTTCCTTGGCCTTATCGGAAGTGCGTTCCTGAACCTCCCAATCCCGGATCGCACTTGCGCGCTCCAGGAACCTGCGGGCTGGCTCACAGTCCTCTTTTACTGCTTCCATGAGCCGGCGCACCATGGTTTCGTTGAACGTCTTTTTGTTGGTCAGCGGCGACCCCTGCAGCAGCACCCCTTCCCTCACGTACAAGCCCCAGGGGAATTGCTGTTCTTCCTCGTTTTCGAGCAGGATCCCGCGCAGGCTGCGGGGTGCTTCTTCGATTTTGCGGTCTTGCGGTAGCTCGCCGCTGTTGACGAAGCGCACGGCGCTCTGGTAGGCTTGCAGGATGCCCTCCCCCAGGGCGATATGCTGGTAGAAGCGGACGGCCAGGACTTTAGCCCGGGTGTCGGAAACCGGGGCCGAGGTAGCGATGACCGCCGGGATGCCGAGCCCGAGCAGGTATTCCACGTGGCCCCGGGTGGAGCAGCCGTTGAGGAAGACCAGTTGCAGGCTTTGTGGGTTGCGGGAAGCGATTTCTTTGGCCATCTCCTCGAAGGAGGCTTCGCCTTCCTGTAGCTCGAGCGCGTGGCTATCCGCGTGGCCCCCGTAGTGCAGGATGGCGAACTCGTTTTCCGGGCGGTTGCGCAGCAGGTCGAAAAACGCAGCCCGGTTGGCGTCGGTACGGATCAGGTGTTCCACCTTTTTGGAAGCTACCAGGGGGTCCAGGGCGTCCTGGATGCCGTTCTGCTCCTGGGAGAGGTTGGCCAGGTCGTGGCGCGGGTTGGCGAAAACCGTAAAAATGATGGGCATGGGCAATATGGGTGTTATGGGTGTATGGATACCCAAAGATAGGATTTTTTTGATTGGGGGGATTGGGAAAATAACCGGGGATCCGAAACACCCGGGCTGAAGCCCGGGGCTATGTATGCAATAACCCGAACCCTAAACATTGCGAGGAAACCCGTCCGATCCCCGGGGATCCGAAACACCCGGGCTGAAGCCCGGGGCTATGTGGGCTTGTAAAAAAACAGAGGGGGTTCAGTGGCATGGCCACGGAACCCCCTCTGTTTTTTTACAAGCCCTTGGGGGCGAGCCTTATTGCAGGCCCAATTTTTTCTTGAGCAGGGGGGTGACGTCGGCTGCCGGGTCGAAGTAGAGCAGCACGGCCTGGTCGAAGATGAACTGGAAGCCGTTTTCTTCGGCCACTTCCTTCATGGACAGGTTGATTTTATCGTAGATAGGTTTGAGCAGTTCGTTGCGTTTGGTCTGGATCTGCTGCATGCTTTCCTGTTCGAACAGCTGGATTTTCTGTTGGGCGGCCTCGAGGCGCTTGGACTCTTCTTCCTGTTGTTTGGGGGAGAGCTCGCCGCTGTCGGCTTTGCGCTGGACTTCTGCGTAATCCGTTTGGAATTGCTGGACCATCTCCTGGCCTTTTTTCTGCAGTTGCTTTTGGAGGGCTTCGATGGTCGCGTCGGCCTGTTTCACTTCGGGCAGTTCCGCGATCAGGGCGGTGGAATTGACGAAGCCGAATTTCTGGGCCTGGGCGGCGACTGCAGCGCTAGTCAAAACCAAAGAGAGGACGGTTATTTTGAACCACTGTTTCATCATGTTGTCTTTACCTTGAACAATACTATTTTAAAAAAGGGCTTTTTCCCCGGCAAAAGTACGTTTTTTTTAAAAAAGGCTGCCTGAAAGCATCTTTACCGGGCAAGTTATTTCAGGAGGCGGATGATATCTTCGGTTTTGTCGTAGGTCGCGTTGGAAAAGATCATGCCCGAAGCCCCGCCTTTGTCGAAGATAAAGTCGAAGCCTTTTTCTTTGGCGTAGCGCTCTATCGCCCCGTAGATGCGTTCCTGGATCGGGCGCACCAGTTCCTGTCGGCGTTCGAAGAGCGTGCCTTCGGGGCCGAATTTAATGCGCTGCATATCCCGGACTTCCTTTTCCATGGCCATGATTTCTTCTTCGCGTTTGCGGCGTGCCTCGTCGCTCAGCAGCACTTGTTCTGCCTGGTAGCGGTTGTACATCCCTTTGATTTTGTCGTATTCCTGGGCGATTTCCTGGCGCCAGCGAGCGGCCAGCCCGTCTAATTCGCTTTGGGCGGTGACGTATTCGGGCACGTTTTCGAGGATTTTGTTCACGTCCACATAAGCGATGCGCTGGGCGGCTGCGGGCAATATACCGAACCCGAGCAGGGCGGCCAGGGCGGCCATTTTAATCCAACTGGAAGCCATTCCACTTTTTTTCATACGTTTCGTATTTAATTATATGACCAAATGATTGCGAAAATACTTTAAAAGACCATTTTTTACCTCCTACACCCCTCGCAACAAGTCCATTCCCTCAAGTAAAACGAAAGGCGGATTATAAAAGTAACTATTTAGGCCTTTTTTTAACCGCCGTTTAACCAAAAGAGGGGCTGCAAGGGGGCAATAGGCTGTTTTCTTCTTTTCTTTGCCGCCCCGGAATTTTTTAAAGAGCATTTTGACCCATATTGTGTTGTATAGACGAAGGACGGGGAAGATCTTATAGGCCAAAAAGTCCGTTTGCCCCTTCCCATTTGGAGGCACTGACCAGGTGGCTCCTTATCCACAAAAAAGCCAATATGCAAAAAACACACTCCGTAGGCGCTGAAAAACTGACCCTTGCCACCCTCGGGCATCTGCTCCGTGAATCTCCCCGGCTGGTTCTTTCAGCGGAGGCCGCGTCGCGTATCCAGGCCTGCCGCGACTACCTCGACCAGGCCCTCACCGTGCCCGATAAGACCTATTACGGTATCAATACAGGGTTTGGTGCCCTGTACGACATCGTCATCTCCCCGGAGCAAATCGTTGACTTGCAACACAACCTGATCCGCTCGCATGCCTGTGGGACGGGTGCCCTGGTACCGCCTTTCCTGGTGCGCCTCATGCTGTTTTTGAAAACCCACAACATCGCCTTGGGGTATTCCGGGGTTCGGGAGGCCGTAGCTGCGCGTTTGCTGTATTTTTTCAACGAAGACATCCTGCCCGTCGTCTTCCAGCAAGGCTCGCTCGGCGCTTCGGGCGACCTGGCCCCCTTGGCCCATCTCGCCCTTCCCCTCCTGGGCGAAGGCGAGGTATGGCAGCGGGGCATCCGTAAACCCGCGGCAGAGGTATTACGGGAATTAGGTCTCGAACCTTTGCCGCTCGCGGCCAAAGAAGGGCTTGCCCTGTTGAACGGCACCCAGTTTTCTTCCGCGTACGCCGCGTGGTGTACCTTGGAAGCCCAGCGCTTGTTTTGTCTGGCCAACCTTTGTGCTGCGCTGTCCATAGACGCTTTTGACTGCCGCATGGAGCCTTTCGACCCCCTCGTGCACCAGATACGCCCCCACCCAGGGCAAGTGCTGGTCGCGGAAGCGATACGCCATACTTTGCAAGGCAGCGAGATGCTGGCAAAGCAAAAGACCAACCTGCAGGACCCCTACGCATTCCGCTGCGTGCCCCAGGTACACGGGGCGTCCTGGGCCGCCATCGCCCACACGGCAGAGGTCGTGGAAACAGAGATCAACTCCGTGACCGACAACCCCAATATTTTCCCGGAGGCACAGGCCATCCTCTCCGGTGGCAACTTCCACGCCCAGCCCCTGGCGCTGGTGCTCGACTACCTCGGCATAGCCTTGGCCGAATTAGGCAGTATCTCCGAGCGGCGCACCTACCAGCTCATTTCCGGAAAAAGGGAGCTGCCCATGTTCCTGACCCCGAAGCCCGGCCTGCACTCCGGGCTTATGATCCCCCAATACACCGCCGCTTCCATCGCCAGCCAGAACAAGCAGTTGGCCACTCCGGCCTCTGTGGACTCCATCGTGTCCAGCAACATGCAGGAAGACCACGTGAGCATGTCGGCCAATGCAGGGACCAAAGCCTTCCAGATCGTCGAAAACCTGGAGTGCCTCCTGGCCATTGAGTTCATGACCGCTGCCCAAGCGATGTCGTTCCGCCGTCCGTTGCGCACCTCGCCCCAGCTCGAGGCCCTGCTCGAACGATACCGCACCGTGGTACCCGTCCTGCACGAGGACCGCGTCCTGAGCACCGATATCCACCAGACCATTGCCTTCATGCGGACGATCGAGATCCGGGGATTCGTCCACTAGACTTATTGCGAAGGGAATCATCGAGGGGTCAAAAAGGCCCTTTTTTTCCCACCTCGCTGACCCCTCACAACAAGTCTATTCCTGAAAAAATTGTCTATCCGGTGTATCTTAGCGCCATCAAAGTCCAGACCGATATGCTCCGCACCCTTGCCCGCCTACTTTCTTACCTGTTCCATCCCCTGTTTGTGCTCACCTATCTCCTGGTGTTGCTGTTGTGCTTGAACCCCTACCTCTTTGGTGCCAACAGCATAGACAGTCCCATAGGAAAAGAGCTCGTCCTGCGCATCTTTCTTTCCTCCGCTTTCATTCCCGGCGCAGCCGTACTGATGCTCCGTTTTACGGGCTTGTTGAAATCGCTGGACATGCCCGACAAGCAGGACCGGACGGGGCCGCTCATCATCACGGGGATGTTTTACATCTGGTTGTTCCGCAATTTTTTGGACAACACCCAGATTCCTGCCCTGTTGAGCAGTTTCACCCTTGGGGCGAGCCTCGGGCTTTTTTTAGCCTTTTTCATCAACATTTTTTCAAAAATCAGCCTGCACGCGGTGGGGATGGGCGGTTTGATTGGTGCGGTCGCATTGCTTTGGGGAGTTTACCCGGAGTACTTGCTCCGGGCCGGGCATCCGTTGTTGCAGGCGGGGTTCCTCTTTCCTATCCTATTCGTGTTAGCGGGCGGAGTGGGGTCTGCCCGCATGTACCTGGGTGCCCATCAGCCGGCAGACCTCTGGGGCGGGTACCTGGTTGGCTTCGCCGCACAGCTCGTCGCGGCGCGGTTCATTTTGTAAGCCAGAGCCCTTTTTAGCGGGAGGTACGATCGCCCTTAGTACCCTTTTGTAGTCCCAAACCACCCTTTTCCGCATCGGTTTTTGCCAGGCTTGTTGCAGCAGGCGGCAGGCGATACAGCTCCTGCCGCAATAATTTTGTCCAAATCAAATACTTGGAATATCTTTATGTTTTGTAAGAAAAACAGAAGTTATTTTAACAAATAAGTACATTTTTCAGAACAACATTTTGATTTCACCACTAACACTTCTATACGTATGCAAACAAAGCCACTCTATTCATCGGCCCTTCGGATGTGGGCGCTGATGTTATTTTTTGCCCTTCCTGCCTTTGCGTTGGCACAAACCAAGGTAAGCGGAACCATCACCGACAAGGAAAGCAAGGAACCGCTGATCGGCGCAAGTATCCAGGTGAAGGGCAAAGTAACGGGTACGGTATCGGATCTGGACGGAAAGTTCGAGATCAGCACGGATGCCGCGCTGCCCTTTACGCTTGTCGTTTCCTACACGGGGTATGCCTCCCAGGAAGTAGCGGTCGCTGCTGCGCAATCCAACCTCAAGGTCGAACTGGAAGTGCAGAGCATCCTCGCCAGCGAAGTCATCATCTCGGCTTCCCGGGTAGAGGAGCGGATTTTAGAGTCTCCGGTAACGGTGGAAAAAATGGATGCCATCGCCATCCGCCAGACAGCAGCCCCTGATTTTTACGACGGGATATCCAACCTGAAGGGGGTACAGACGACCCAGGGCAGTATGACCCTGACCTCTATCAACACCCGCGGTTTTGCGGCGGTGGCCAACGAGCGTTTTGTGCAGCTCATCGACTGGATGGACAATGCCGCGCCCCTGCTCAACTTCCCCACCGGCAACATCGTGGGGATTTCGGAGTTAGACGTCTCCAGCGTAGAGCTCGTGCCCGGTGCCGCTTCTGCCCTGTACGGCCCGAACGCGTTCAACGGCGTGCTCCTCATGAATAGCAAATCCCCCTTTGATTTCCAGGGGCTCAGCGTACAGACCAAGGTGGGCATCACCACGTCGGATGCCGGTGGGTCTGACCCCTACACCCTGTTGTCGGCCCGCTACGCGAAATCCTTTGGGAAGTTCGCCTTCAAGGTCAACGCTTCCTACCAGGACGCCACAGATTGGCGCGCCAACGACTACATCAGCGGCCGGCAAACGGCAGGGGTACCCAACCCCGCCGCGAAGGGCCAGCCGAACTTCGACGGCCTGAACACCTACGGCGACGAGACGCAGATACTCGTGCCCATGTCGGTGGTAACCCCCTCTCTTGCCCAGGCGCTTGCCCCCCGGTTTGCCCAGGCCCTCGGCATTCCGGCGGCCCAGGCGCAGGCCCTGCTCGCGGCGAACATCCCCAAGCTGCCTACGCTGGACATCCGCCGCACCGGGCTCAAGGAAGAAGACCTGCTGGACAACAACGACGCCAAGAGCATCAAGCTGGACGGTGCCCTCCACTACCGCATCAACGACAACCTCGAAGCCTCTTATAGCTACCGATGGGGCTCAGGGGCTACCGTCTATCAAGGCGGCGAGCGCTATGCCCTTCGGGACTTCAGCCAGCAGTTCCACAAGCTGGAACTGAAGAACCCGAATTTCTGGCTGCGCGGCTATATGTCGGCCACCGACGACGGCGATTCGTATAACCTAAGCGCCCTGGGGGCTTTTGTCAATGAGCGGATTAGTGGGTCTTCCGCCAGATGGGTACCCAACTATGCGGGCAACTATGCCGCTGCCCTGCTCCCCATCGTTCTGCAAGGCGGTACCCCCAACGCCGCACAAATTGCCGCTGCCCACCAGGCTGGCCGTGCAGCGGCCGATCAAGGGGCACCGCAGCCCGGTACCCAGGCGTTCAACGACCTGGTCAATGCCGTGCGCAAGGATCTCTTCCAGCGCAACCCGCCCGGAGCCGGCTTCTTTGACAACTCCAAGATGTACCATGCTGAATTTGGCTACAACTTCCGCGAGCTCATCCCGGCCAATGTAGCCGACGTACTGGTCGGCGGCAACTACCGCCAGTACGACCTCTTCTCCGACGGCACGATCTTCAACGAGAACCCCGACGGTGAAGGGCCCAACGAGCGCATCAAAATCAACGAGTTCGGCGGTTTTGTACAGGTATCCAAGCAATTGCTCGACAAGCACCTCAAGCTGACCGGCTCCTTGCGCTACGACAAAAACGAAAACTTCGACGGGCAGGTGTCGCCGCGCGTTGCGGCTGTTTACACGGCAGGCGCCAACCGCGAGCACAACTTCCGCGCATCCTTCCAGACTGGCTTCCGCAACCCGGGCACACAGGGGCAGTTCATCTACTTCCCCTCCGGCGCTGGTACCCTGCTTGGCGGTACAGAAGCCAATGCAGCCCGCTACGGTATCCACAACGGCAACGCCTATACCAACCAATCCTATAACGCATTCGTGGCCAGTGCCCTGGCAGGAAGGCCCAACCCGGGACTCCTGCAAAAAGTCAGCCTCGACTATGTGCAGCCAGAACAGCTCCAAGTGTTTGAATTTGGCTATAAAGGATTGATCGCCAGCAAGCTATTGATTGATTTCAACGTGTATTTCAACACGTACAACAACTTCTTGGGCGGGGAAACGGTACGCCCTATCAACAACACATCGCACCAGGGACGGCCGATTTATGGCGTCAACGCGTTCCTGGCCGGGCAGATACCCGCCGGAGCTTCTGTGGGTTCTTTCCGACCGACGGTCAACTCCCCGGAGGAAGTCACGTCCAACGGCTTGGGCCTGGGCTTGACCTACCAAATGAGCAAGGGCTATACGGTGTACGGCCACTATACGTACTCTACGTTCGACGTAGTCAACCCGCGGCCGGACTACGAAGCTGGCTTCAACATGCCGGAAAACAAATTCCTCGTAGGCTTCTCCAACCGGAAAGCGTTCGGCGACCTCGGCTTCGACCTGAACTACCGCTGGCAGGATGAGTTCTTGTGGCAAAACAGCTTCGCCCACGGTACGATACCTGCCTTTGGGGTGTTCAACCTCCAATTCAGCTACCCGGTGAAGTCGGTCAAAACCGTTATCAAAGCAGGAGGAACCAATGCCTTTGGAAAAGATTACCGCACCAACGCCGGCGGACCTTTTGTAGGGCAGATGTACTACATCTCTTTGACTTTCGACGAGTTGATGCGCTAAACGCATTTTTGACAAACGAAAGCGGCCGTATCGCCCCGGGGCGATACGGCCGCTTTCGTTTGTCAATACCTCGCCTCTATTCCATACTACTCTGGAAGATAGCGCTCATCTATACTAAATTTCTCCGGATACTTTCCCCGGATAGGTTGGTAAAACGCCATCACTTTGCGCAGATCGGCATCTATATCCCCGGATATAAAAATAGGGCCTCCGACCCCGGCGACCTTGTTTTTATAGTCTAAGTAGCCGAGACAAATCGGCACATTTGCCTTTTTGGCCACATGGTAGAACCCCATCTTCCATTCCGTGCGCAGGGAGCGCGTCGCCTCCGGGGTGACCAGCAAAGCCAAGCGGTCCTGCTCTTTGAACAGGTTGGCCATGCGTTGGATATAACTACCGGTATCTTTCCTGCCTTCTTTGGGCGAACGGCGGTCAATGCCGATCCCGCCCATAGGGCCGATCAGGAGGTTGAGCGGGAACTGCATCCACTCCCGTTTGATGGTAAACTTCAAGGGGATATCCATTACAAAGAATGCCAGGCGGGCATACCATAAATCCCAGTTCGACGTGTGGGGCGCTGCAATCATGACGCAGCGCTGCGCTTCTTTGGGGATATCCGGGCGTACCGTCCAACCGGAAAGTTTCAACAAGAATACCGATAAACGCTTCAACATAGTTCTAGCAAATTAATAATCATCCTACACCCCGCTCCAGGCCGAGAAGCCCCCATCCACCGGGATAATGGTTCCGGTGACAAAGCGGGAAGCATCGCTGCACAACCAAACACAGGCCCCGATGAGCTCTTCCGGTTCCCCGAAACGCCCCATGGGGGTCTTGCGAATGACGGATGCGCCCCGCTCGGTATAGCCCCCCTCGGGAGTGGTCAGCAACATACGATTTTGATCGGTAACAAAAAAGCCCGGGGCGATGGCATTTACGCGTATCCCCGCCCCAAACTTCAGCGCTAC
Organism: Bacteroidota bacterium; assembly: GCA_041183125.1. Lineage (GTDB taxonomy): Bacteria > Bacteroidota > Bacteroidia > Chitinophagales > Saprospiraceae > JADJPL01. The sequence goes on from JBEGMH010000319.1 coordinate 11,371, forward strand.
TTCGACCGCCAGCCATCGGGTGAACGAATCTACGGCTGCTTTTCCATTGGAATATCCCGGCACCCGCGTCACCGCCTGGGAGGCCGTCATGGAGGAAATATTGATAATGCTCCCGCTTTTTTTGTGCGCCATGACCTGACCGAACACCTGGGAGGGCAGCACCGTGCCATCGAGGTTCAAAGCTACGGTACGCTGATAGTTCTGGAAAGGATGGTGGTCAAAAAAATTCTCCCCAGGCGGAATGGCCGCTCCCGGGATATTCCCCCCGGCCCCATTGATGAGGATGTCCACCGTACCCCAGGCATCCAGTACCTGTTGGCGGGCGGATTCCAGTTCCGGCTGGCTTAGTACATCCGCTGAAAGCGCCATGGCTTCGCCACCCATAGCGCGGATGTCGGCTACCATACGCTCATTTTTTTCCTGGTTGCGGCCCAGTATGCCCACCCTGGCACCCCGCAGGGCCAGGGCTTTTGCCATTGCCCCCCCCAGGATTCCGTTTCCTCCGGTAACGACGGCCACTTTGCCCGCTACACTGAATAAAGCATCAAAAGACATACGTTTGCGTTTAGATGATAAACTTATGGCGAAAAGCATATTTGGACATCTTTTTGTCCATCTAAATAAAGACGTAAAGACGTCCACTATCCCCTTAGCCCGAGCGATTCTATAGTAGACTTGTTGTGAGGGGTCATCCAGGGGTCAAAAAGGCCCTTTTTTCCCACCTCGCTGACCCCTCGCAACAAGTATAGTGTTTGCCCGCTGTATTTTGCAAACCATCTGAGCCAAATACCGTTGTATTAGGGCTTTGCAAAGAAAACCGCTTCTTTGGCTCCCGGAGGATCCCTTTCACTACCCACCTCGCAAAATCAAAACGATATGAAGAAAAAATACACAAAGCGTTGGCTTGCGCAAGCTATTGCCGGTTTGTTGCTGACCGGCGCAGGGCTTTCCATGGCTATTGATGCCGGGGCCATAAAATCCCAGGGGGGAGAATGGTTTTGGTACGGCACGTTTGCGCTGGTGGTCTTTCAGTCCGGCCTCTGCCTGATGGTGGACTCGCTGCGCTTTCACATCATGGCGTCGAACGCATCCGAAAAAGAGTGAGTATTCGACTGATTATTAGGGGCAAGTGGAACTACCGGTACGGCAGATACGTTATAAACCTGAACATCCACACATCCTTCCGTTTATGAAAAAGAACCTACTGCTGGGCCTCGCACTGGGTATTGCGGCCTGCAACCCTCCCGAACAGACGGTAGATCTGACCGTGAAGATACCCGAACTATCGCTGGAAGACCGTTTTGTCCAGCTCAGTATCCGGAACAAGGACATACAGATTGCCGGCGATTCCTGCACTGTCTTTGGACAAATCGTCGAACAAGACGACCCCGCTGCCGATTTCGCCCTTCTGATCGCCCCCGTCGGCTTTTTCCAGGAGGATGTCGCGACACAGGTCATCACACAAACCGGAACGCGGGTATCCGGTGTGAAACCAGGCAATACCCTCGGCTACGATCTCACGTTCAACGGGGCGAAAGCCTCCCTGCGGAAGCTGAGTTTTACCCAGGAGCAGCCCTTTCGCTTCATGACCCTGCCTTCCGATATCATTGGACGCCTGCGTGCCGACAGATACGTATCGCTGTATATGGACGTGAGCCTCGTGCGCGCACCCGAGTCCCGCTTCCGCAAAATTTCGGAGTGATACGGTATTGGAAAGGAACGAATAAAAAAAGTCCGCTGTAACTATATAAATTACAGCGGACTTTTGAATTTTGGGTGGGCGCAGAAGGATTCGAACCTCCGACCCTCTGCTTGTAAGGCAGATGCTCTAAACCAGCTGAGCTATGCGCCCTTTTTAAATCGCGTGTGCAAATATAAGAGGTTTCTTATCGTTACGCAATATCCCATTGAAAATTTTTTTGTAAAAAAATCACCATACCCCTGCTTCTTCGTGGTAGATGACTGCGAGCACTACCTGTCCGACCACGCCCAAGGTGAATCGGTCAATGGCTTCGAGGGTATCTTTATCGGTGTGCCAGTGTGTGGGGAAGCCCGTTTGCGAACCAGGGGGTTGGTTGATAATGTCAATCATGGGAATCCGGGCGAGGGTATTGACGAAATAGTGGTCGTCGGTGACCGGATTGCTCTGTTCCCGCACAAAATAATTGCCATAGCCCATGGTGTTGGCCAGGCTCCACACTTTTTCCACCACAGGAGCGGCATATTGCATAGAGAAGTACTCCTGGCCAAAGCGGGCTCCCTTACCGCCCACCATGTCCAGCAGGATACCGTACATAGGGCGGATCCCTCCGGTGTAGTGCAGGTTTTTTGCCCAGTGTTGTGCGCCCAAGCCCCAGGATTCCGGGGAGCTGCCGTTGTTGTCTCCGTAGTCTTCGGCATCAAAGAATACCAGGTCAACCCCAATGTCTAAAGGGTTGGCCTGTAGTTGGCGAGCTACTTCCAGCAAGACGGCTACCCCGCTGCCCCCGTCATCTGCTCCCATGACCGGCTGCTCTTTTTTGCCCGTATGGAGGGGGGAATCGGAGATATGGCGGGTATCCCAGTGTGCCGCCAGCACAATGCGGTTGAGCAGGTCGGGTTTGTACTGCGCGATGAGGTTGGTAGCTTGTAAGGTGGCCCCGGTATATGCTTTCGCCGAAAAATCCTGGCGGATTACTTTGGCACCATAGCCTTCCAGTTTACCGACCAGCCAGTCGCGGCACGCGCGGTGCCCTGCTGTATTCGGTACGCGCGGCCCGAAAGCCAGTTGCTGTGCTACAAAGCTATAGGCGCTGTCCCGGCTGAACCGGGGCACCACGACCTCGGGCTCTGCATCCATTTCCGGCTGCTCCGCCCCTTTGGGGCCTCCTTTACAAGAAAACAGCAGGAGGGCGACCCCTATTGAAAATATCCACTTTGACGTCATTGGTATGCGTTCTTTGTCTTTGAGAAAAGATGGTTTATGCTTTGAAATGCTTCCACCCCTGTGCGGTGATGGGATGGATGTTCCCTCCGGTGGTGTGCAGGTGGATTCCCTCTTTGGCCTCCACGATTTCCCCTGCGATGTAAATATCCGGCAGGTACTTCACCTTGTCCACATCAGCAGGGGCGATGGTGAAGAGCAGTTCGTAATCCTCCCCGCCGCTCAGGGCACACGTAATCGGGTCTAACTGAAACTCCAGGGCCTGCAACTGCGCGTCTGGGTGGATAGGCACCCCACTTTCCTCTAGAAACGCCCCGACACCGGATTGGGTGCAAATATGGAAAAGCTCCGAGGCCAGTCCATCGGAAATATCAATCATAGCCGTCGGAACCAATTTATTTTTCGAAAAAGCCTCCACCATATCCCGTCGGGCCTCCGGTTTGAGTTGTCTTCCGATGAGATAGTCCTTACCTTCCAGTTGGGGCTGTATGCCCGGGTTGGACAAATACAACTGTTTTTCCCGCTCTAATATCTGAAGCCCCAGGAAGGCAGCGCCGAGATCACCGGTTATGCAAATCAAATCGCCCGCTTTAGCGGTATTTCGGTAAGTTATTTTTTCGGCTTCACCCTGGCCGATGGCCGTGATACTCAAGATGAGGCCTTTTTGGGAAGAAGAAGTGTCCCCGCCTACCAAATCAACCCCATAGAAACGGCACGCTGCTTCTATGCCCGCGTAGAGCTCGTCTAATGCTTCTACCGAGAAGCGGTTGGATATGGCGATGCTCACTGTGATTTGCTTTGGCATCGCGTTCATGGCGTAAATATCGGATAGGTTCACCACCACTGCTTTGTACCCCAGGTGTTTGAGTGGCGTGTACATCAAATCGAAGTGGATTCCCTCCACCAGCATATCGGTAGAGACCACGGTGAGGTATCCATTGTTGTCTATCACCGCGGCATCATCGCCGACCCCCTTGACAGAGGAGGCCTGTATCGGCACAAAGCGTTGGGTGAGGTGTTCAATCAAGCCAAACTCCCCGAGGGAGTTGATATCGGTGCGTTGTTCTGACATATTTTTTATTGAGCTACTCGTTAACCCGCGTTGCCACGCTCAGCCTAACTTTTAGGCTTATTCGAGTTTCAGCATGAAATCCGACACTTGCTGTTCCGCCTGCGGGCCTTCTTTTTCTGCCAATTCGACGGCTTTCTCCCCTGCGCTACGAGCACCAGCTATATCGCCATGGGCGAGCAGGAACTCGCCAAGGTCGAGATACGCTGCGCTGCGCCGCGTGTTTTCAGCTACCTTGCGCAGGAGCCGGGCGGCGTATTCGGTTCCTTGCCCCTCCAAAATAGGCTGGTCTGCTACCTCCGTCGCCATACTTTTCAGCAGATGGGAAGGTTCAGCACCCGCTTCCTTTACGAAGGTCTGAACTGCTTTGAGGTAGGCTTTGGAATCTTTTGTGCGCAAGGCCTGCTCCATGTCCATTCTACTGGTGAATGCCCTGGCGCGGAGGGGCAGGTGTTCCTTCATTTTAGCTTCGACCTCTTCCCGCAAACCGGGCGTATTCATTTCCATAGCCTTGCGGGCGGTGCGCAAGCAGGCATCATATATGCGGGTGTTGACCTCTTCTTCCCCATGCAAGCTGTTCATTTCTTTTCTGTATCGGGTCAGCAGTTCGAAAACGCGGGTATCTGCCTCGAGGGTAGCTTCAAAAATGATTTTCAGGTTGGCCTCTGTGGTCAAGTCGGCCTGACCGCGCAGGAAATCGTTGGCGATGCGCAGACTGGGCTGCCCGGCCCGGTTCAAACTCCGGATATAGGTATAGACCAGGTTGGGGTCGCGTTCCCCTCTTTCGTAAGCGGCTGCCAGTTCGCGGCTGTTGTCCAGGCCAGCCAGTATGTTTCGGCCTATTTGAAGCATGGCATCCACCTGTTGGAAACCCAGTACCCGCTTGATTTCCTTCCCTGTGCCATCTATAAACAACAAAGTGGGATAAGCCCGAACGGGGTACTGGCGCTGAAATGCCAAGCCAGCTTCCTGTTCCATATCTATTTTAACGGATATAAAATTCGCATTGAACAGGTCGCCTACCTGTGGGTCCGGGAAGGTGCGCTGGGTCATCATCTTGCAGGGGCCGCACCAGGTGGTGTAAGCATCTACAAAAATAGGTTTTTCCTCTGCCCGGGCTTTTTCCAGGGCTTGTTCCCAGGTTCCTTCAAAAAAAACAATTCCCTGGGCAAGGGCGCCCGTTTGCGCACACCACAGAATTACCAGAAAGAGCAAGGCTTTTTTCATGTTCGCTTTTTTTGCAAAATTATACATAGATTCGCAAGAATTTGATGGTTAACGATAAGATGTCCCTACGTCCGCTATTTTTACAACACGTGGCCCCGACCAGCCCGTCGCCTTTGTCGCTCGAAATAGAACGAGCAGAAGGGTGCTGGCTGTATAACCGGAGCGGCAAACGCATCCTGGACCTGATTTCCGGGATCAGCGTCAGCAGCCTGGGGCACCGGCATCCGAAGGTAGTAGCGGCCATCAAAGAGCAAGCAGACCGCTACCTGCACACGCTGGTGTACGGGGAGTTCATACTGGAGCCACAGGTCAAACTGGCGGTGCGGCTCGCCGAGCAGTTGCCCCCTTCGCTCAACTGCACTTATTTTGTCAACTCCGGTGCGGAAGCTACGGAGGGCGCAATGAAATTAGCCAAACGCCTTACCGGACGCCCCGGTTTTTTGTCTTGCACCTACGCCTACCACGGCAGTACGCAAGGGGCTGCGAGCCTGATGTGGCCTACCGATTTCACCCGGGCGTTCCACCCTCTCCTGCCCGGTATCGGGCATATAGATTTCAATTGTCACCGCTGCCTGGATCGCATTGACCAGCAAACCGCGGCTGTGATCGTCGAAACGGTACAAGCGGAATGGGGCGTCCGAAAACCTGACAAAGGCTATTTGCAAGCGCTCCGGTCGCGCTGCGACGAAACGGGCGCCTTGCTGATTTTCGACGAAATCCAAGCTGGCTATGGCCGTACCGGCTCCCTGTTTGCTTTTGAGCAGTATGGTGTGGTACCCGATATCCTACTGTTGGCCAAAGCTATGGGGGGCGGTATGCCCCTGGGTGCGTTCATTGCATCGCGCGAGCGCATGGCCTCGCTCAGCCACCGGCCAGTGCTTGGGCATATTACGACGTTTGGGGGGCACCCGGTATCCTGCGCGGCAGGCTTGGCTATGCTGGAAGTCCTTTTGGAGGGCGATCTCATCGCACAAGTACCCCGAAAAGAAGCGTATTTCAGAAGGCTTCTCGTGCATCCTGCGATACTGGACGTGCGCAGCGCAGGCTTGCTCATGGCGGTAGAACTGCGCAGTGCCGAGGACGTGCGCAACACCATACACCACTGCCTTGAAAATGGGGTCCTCAGCGATTGGTTCCTCTTCAATGACCGCGCCCTTCGCATCGCTCCGCCCCTCAGCATCGGCGAGGAGGAAATAGAAATGGCCTGTGCCACTATCCTGGACGCCCTGAGCGCTTTGTCCTGAAAAGGGTCAGAGCACCTTTCGAAGGCTTGCCTTGGGCACGCTCAACTGGTCGCGGTATTTCGCCACGGTGCGCCGGGCGATATGGTACCCTTTTTCCTGCAGTAGCTCCGTGAGCCGGTCGTCCGACAGTGGATGCCGCTTGTTTTCATCCCCGATGAGCTCGACGAGTATTTTTTTCACTTCCAGGGTGGACACTTCCTCTCCTTCGCTGGTTTGCATGCCTTCGGAGAAAAAATCCTTGAGCCGCCGGGTTCCATATTCCGTTTGCACGTACTTGCTGTTGGCTACCCGGGAAATCGTGGACACATCCAGGCCCGTTATCTCTGCAATATCCTGAAGGATCATAGGCCTGATTTTTTTTTCATCCCCGGTAGCAAAATAATCCTGCTGATACTGCATGATGGCATACATGGTGCGGAGCATGGTCTCGTGGCGTTGTCGGATAGCATCTATAAACCAGCGGGCAGACTCTATTTTCTGCTTGATAAAAAGCATGGCTTCCCTATCCTGACGGGTCAATTTTTTACTGTGGCGGCGCTCGTTATAGGACCGGAACATAGTCCGGAACTGTTCGCTGATCTTCAAATCGGGCGCATTGCGGGCGTTGAGGCTGAGTTCCGGCTCCCCGTCTATATTGACCACGATAAAATCGGGGATGATGTACTGTGCGGACCGACTGCCCATATTGCCGGTATAGCCGCTGGCGGGCTTGGGGTTTAGCTTCAGGATGCATTCGACCGCGCGCTTCAGGTCGTCTTCGTCAATGCCGAGGGTTCGTTGTAGCTTTTCGAAATGTTTTTTGGAAAACGCATCGAAATATTTAGCGATCAGCTTATGAGCCGTCTGTAGAGCCTCCAACTGCTCGTCGTCCAGGTTCCGGGCACTCTCCATGAGGTACTCCAACTGGATCTGCAAACATTCCTGCAGGTCGCGCGCGCCGGTGCCGGGTGGATCCAGACGCTGTACTTTTTTCAACACCTGCAGGACTTCCCTTTCGTCAACAATGATATTCTTGGAAAACAGCAAATCATCGCATACCGAGGCGGGGTCCCTGCGCAGGTATCCATCCTCGTCAATACTGCCGATCAGTTGACGGGCAATCGCTTCTTCCCTTTCGTTTTGGAAATCCAGCATACCCATCTGCTGCTCCAGAAATTCGTGGAACGAATTTTCCCCGGCGATGGGCAACTGTCGGTCTTCTTCCTCCAGGTGGTTGGTATCGTTCCAGGCTTTGTACCCATCTTCCTCCGCTAAATAGTCCTGTATGTAGTCTTCCGCTTCGAAAGGCGCCTCGTCCCGGTCGCCATCGTTTGCCTCCTCAAAGGATTCTGCCGTTTCAGACGACTCTTGCGCCGTACTGTCCGCCAAATCATAGTCCCCTTCCTCCAGGGCAGGGTTTATTTCGAGCTCCTCCTTGATGCGCTGGTCGAGCAGAACCGTAGGCACCTGCAACAATTTCATCAGTTGAATTTGCTGCGGGGACAACTTTTGTAGCTGAACCTGTTTTTGACCTATTCCTACTTTCATAGTACTTGAGATGGCATAAGGAAACCTTTAAGGGTTGTATCGTGAGGGGAAACGGGGTGAAAAATGTACCGTTTTTCCTTCCTCGCCGTGTATTTTTTGTAGTTGTATTTTTTTATATAATTATTAACGATATATGTTATTTTACGGTTGCAATTTACAGCAAAAATCATTCCAAATTTATGTTTACATATTACCTTAGCCTAACAAATTTCACTCTATGACGGTTTCTGAAAAAATAGAGCTTTTGCGGCAGCAAATGGCTGCCCACCAACTGGATGCCTATCTGATCCCCTCCTCCGACCCACACCAGAGCGAATACCTGAGTACGCACTGGCAAAGCCGGGCATGGCTGAGCGGCTTCAGCGGTTCTGCCGGAACCCTGATCGTATTGGCAGAGGAGGCCGGGTTGTGGACAGATTCGCGCTATTTCATACAGGCCGAACAAGAACTGGCAGGCAGCGGTATTATCCTGCACCAGCAGCTCGTCCCGCACGCTCCCGAACACATAGCCTGGTTGCGGGACCGCCTCCAGCCGGGTGCGCGCATCGGCATAGATGGCCGCCTTTTCTCCGTGCAGCAAGCGCGTTCCCTGGAAAAGCAGTTTTATGCTAAAAATATCCAGTTGGAGTATACCCTGGACCTGGTTGCACCCATCTGGACAGATAGGCCCCCGCTTCCGGAAGACCCGGTGTACGAACACGACATCACTTTTGCCGGACAAAGCCGAACGGAAAAACTGGAATCCATCCGACAAGCCCTTGGCAGACCTGGCGATGCCCTCCTTTGCAGCGCACTCGATGACATTGCGTGGGCCTTGAACCTTCGCGGAAGCGATATTGACTGCAACCCGCTCTTCATGGCCTATCTCCTCATCTCCCCCGCACAAGCCACCTTATACATTTCCCCTAAAAAAATCAGCGCTTCCCTCAAAAGGATCCTAGAAGCAGACCATATCCTCCTCCGGCCCTACGAAGCGGTGTGGGGCGATTTGGAGCGCCTCGACGGCAGTACCCGTATCTGCCTTGACCCCTCCCATACGAGCATAGCCCTGTATTCCCGGCTCGACCCCGAACACGCGACGGAGACCCCCAGCCCCATCCAGGGTCTAAAAGCCATTAAAAACCCGACCGAGATATGGCATATCCGGGAAACCATGCGCAAAGATGGCGTGGCCCTGCTGCGCCTGTTTCGCTGGCTGGAATCCGGGCTGGAAGGTAATCAACCTACCATTACGGAGTACGACGTGGCCCAACGCCTGGCCGCTTTTCGCGCTGAACAACCCGCTTACAAAGGAGAAAGCTTCCCGGCAATCGTTGGCTATGGCCCCAATGGTGCCATTGTCCATTATCGCCCCCAAAAAGAAAGTGCCGCCCCCATCCATCCGGAAGGCATACTCCTGCTCGATAGTGGCGGGCAGTACCTCGACGGCACGACCGATATCACCCGTACCATCGCATTGGGCCGCCCGACCGCAGAACAAAAACGCGCTTATACCCTGGTGCTGAAAGGACATATCGCCTTAGCCTGCGCCCGCTTCCCGGAAGGAACCGTCGGGATGCAACTCGACACCCTGGCCCGTTTGCCCCTCTGGATGGATGGCCTGGCATACGGACATGGAACGGGGCATGGAGTCGGCTTTTTCCTGAGCGTACACGAGGGGCCCAACGGGTTTGCAGCCAGCCCTGCTACCTCAAGAGGCGCTACCCCTTTCCGACCGGGCATGCTCACGTCCAACGAACCTGGGTACTACCCAGCCGGCAAATACGGCATCCGAATAGAAAACCTCCTGCTTTGTACAGAAAGCAAGGAATATCCCGGCTTTTTGCATTTTGAAACCGTTTCCTTATTTCCGATAGACACTGCGCTCATAGATATCCACCTGCTGTACCCCGAAGAGCTCCAGTGGCTGAACGATTACCACCAAAAAGTGTTTGATGGGTTGGCCCCTTTGCTCGAAGCCGAGGAAGTGGCCTGGCTCAAAGCAAAATGCCATCCTTTATAACAGACGTATGGAAATGGTCAAAAAATCCTTTTGAAATCGTGCATACCACCCTTAAAGATATCCGATCCCTGTCCCTCCCGGAACTGGAAACTGCTTTCCGGGAGATGGGCGAACCTGCTTACCGGGCCAGGCAGGTACACGCCTGGCTTTGGCAGAAAGGCGCTCATAGCTTCGACACTATGACCAACCTATCCAGGGCACTCAGGAACCAGTTACGGGAATTTTTTGAAATCCGCGGGATCACCCCAGACAAAATACAGCACAGTGCGGACGGAACCGTCAAAACCCGCTTCCGCTTGCACGACGGCCACCTGATCGAGTCCGTACTCATTCCCGTTCCGGAGGAACAGCGATATACCGTTTGTGTCTCCTGCCAGGTGGGGTGCAGCCTCACCTGCACGTTTTGTGCTACCGGGCGCATGAAGCGCGTGCGCAACCTGGATCCCGCTGAAATTTTTGACCAGGTATATCTCGTCAACCAACAAGCCCTGGACTTATTTGGCCATCCGCTCACCAACGTCGTGTATATGGGCATGGGGGAGCCGCTGCTGGCATACGCCAATGTCATGGCTTCCATTGACCGGCTGACCTCTGAGAGCGGGCTGAACATGTCGCCCAAACGCATCACGATCAGCACTGCGGGCATCGCGAAAATGATCCGCAAATTAGCAGAGGACGAAAGTAAAGTCAACCTAGCCCTCTCCCTCCATGCTGCCGACGATGCCAAGCGCAACGAAATCATGCCCATCAACGAGCAGAACAACCTTCAGGAACTCATGGCTGCCCTGGACTACTACTACGGGAAAACAAAAAACCGGATCAGCTACGAATACATCGCATTTGAAGGGTTCAACGACAGCTTGCAAGACGCTGAGAACCTCTCCCGCCTGTGTCGGCGCTTTCCTGTCCGCGTCAACATCATAGAGTACAACCCCATCGAAAACGCCCCTTTCGGAAAAGCTGCGGAAGACCGCATCAATGCCTTTGCCCAGGTGTTGCGGGCCAGGGGCGTAATGGTCACCCTGCGGAGGAGCCGGGGCAAAGACATTGACGCCGCTTGTGGGCAATTGGCCAATAAGGAATAAAAAAAAGCGCACGCTTGGGTGCGTGCGCTTTGCGCCTCAGGTAGGGCTCGAACCTACGACCTACGGATTAACAGTCCGCCGCTCTAACCGGCTGAGCTACTGAGGCATTCCCGGTCTCATTTAGAAGGCATATCCCCGTGTAAGGGCACTGCTTTCAAAATGCGAGTGCAAAGTTATGTGTAAACAGAATAATGTGCAATATTTGCAATCATTTTTTTAAAAACATTTTTTCATGAGTTTACTTACCGTTGGCTCCGTTGCCTTTGACGATATCGAAACGCCTTTCGGGAGGGCGGAACGCGCCATTGGGGGTGCTGCCTCCTACATCACGCTCGCCGCTTCCTATTTTGTAAAAGAAATCCAGTTGGTATCGGTTATCGGTAGTGATTTCCCAAAGGAATTTCTCTTGGACCTGGAGAGGCGGGGGGTCAACCAGGAGGGCTTGCAGATCAAAGCCGGAGAGAAGTCATTTTTCTGGGCTGGCCGCTACCATAACGATATGAACAGCCGGGACACACTGGACACCCAGCTCAATGTATTAGCCGATTTCGATCCCGTATTGCCCGCCCGGTACAAAAAAACGGATTTTGTCCTGTTGGGCAACCTCACGCCGAGCGTCCAGATGCGCGTCATCGAGCAATTAGAACAACGCCCGAAGCTCATCGCCCTCGACACGATGAACTTCTGGATGAACACTGCCTGGGACAGCCTTTTAGAGGTGTTGAAGAAAGTGGACATGCTGATTATCAACGACGAAGAAGCACGGCAGCTATCCGGTGTCTACTCGTTGGCAAAAGCAGCCGAACGGATCCACCAGATGGGGCCCCGTTACGTCGTAATCAAGAAAGGGGAGCACGGCGCTTTTCTCTTTGAAGGCGAGAATGTCTTTTTTGCACCTGCCCTACCCTTGTTGGAAGTGTTTGACCCCACGGGTGCCGGCGATACCTTCGCAGGAGGGTTTATGGGCTACCTGGCCGCCACAGGCGAAGTAGACTTTGAAAACCTGAAGCGCGCAGTAATCTATGGCTCAGCCATGGCATCCTTCTGCGTGGAGCGCTTTAGCGTAGAACGCCTTCGCACTTTGGACCAACAGGAAATACAGGAGAGGGTGGAGCGCTTTGTACGGCTGGTACACTTCCGGGTATAAGCAAAAATGGTTTATTAGACTTGTTGCGAGGGGAATCATCGAGGGGTCAAAAAGGCCCATTTTTTACCACACGGTGCCTTTTTTCGGTCATATAGCCCAGCTATACTCCCTCAAAAAGCCTTCGTGTGGATAAAAAATGACTCTTTTTTCCCACCTCGCTGACCCCTCGCAACAAGTCTATTCTTCGATGACGGCAGACAGGCCGCGGTCTATCAGGGCCTCCTTTTTGGGTTGCAGCACGGGCCTGGGTGCCGTCTTCACCGTTGCTTTGCCCTTGAAGTGAATGATCAAGGAGAGTTGCTCAGCCTGCGTTTCGGAATGGTCCAGGACTTCCATGAAGCATTGAATGACCCATTCAAATGAGTTATGGTCGTCGTTGTACACGACCAGTCGGGCCTGGTTGCCGGCATCCCCGTCAGACACCTCTTCTTCCAGGGCGATTTCATCCTCTTCCTCCCATGCTTTTTTGGGGTATGCCGCCATGGTATCGAAACGTTGTGCTGTTGTCCCGGAATGTGGGAAGACCCCTGTTAAGCGCCCTCCCATGCCCGGGAATTATATATTTTTTTGAAAAGACAGAGCGGTTAAGCCAGTGCGTTCAAGGTTTCTTTGATCAACTCGAAGTTCGGAAGTTCACCGGCGTTTTCGAGTACCTCGGCATAGCGGATGACCCCTTCTTTATCCACGACGAAGGCAGAGCGCTTGGATACCCCTTTCATGCCGAGCACGAAATTTTCGTACAGACAATCATACGCCTTCGACACCTCTTTGTTGTAGTCCGATAAAAGAGGGAAATTAAGCCCCTGCTCTTCCTTGAATTTGGCCAAGGTAAAGGGGGAATTCACGGAGATAGCCAGTACCTGCGCATTTGCGGAAGCGTACACGGAGATATTGTCGCGTGCTGCGCAGAGCTCCTGCGTACATACACTGGTGAACGCCATGGGGAAGAACAGGATAAGTACATTCTGCCCATGATAGTCCTTCAGGGAAACCTCTTGTTTGGACGTCGAAATCAAGGTAAATTCCGGCGCTTTGTCACCAACATTAAGCATAGGTATTTCTTTTTTTATAGCTTGGATAAAAAACCGTTTGAACCGGATAATATAAAGCTAAAAACAAAAAAATAGTTCATGCCCCTCCAAAAAAGAGCCTACATAGAGCTGCACATCGCCGTTTTCCTTTTCGGGTTCACGGCTATTTTAGGGAATCTGATCCAGATGAACGCGTTGCTACTGGTTTGGTGGCGCGTCGGTATTACGAGTGTAAGCCTTTTATTTTTGCTGGGGGGCAGGCTGGCCATTGCGGCATTGAGCCGGGAAGATATTATCCGGATAGTGGGGATTGGGCTGCTGGTAACGATACACTGGCTCGCTTTTTACGGGGCCATAAAAGTATCCAACGCATCCATTGCATTGGTTTCCCTGGCAACCAACTCTTTTTTCACGGCTATATTAGAGCCTTTGATCACTCGCCAGCGGTTTAAATGGGCAGAACTAGGGCTTGGGCTGCTCATACTCCCCGGCATGGTGCTGGTGGTAGGCGGGCTGAACGCGTCGCAGTACGCCGGGATCGCCCTGGGATTACTCGCGGCGCTCCTACAAGCTCTTTTTGGCACGCTGAACAAGGTAGAAGTCGGCAGGAAAATAAGCCCATTTGCGCTTACCTTCATTCAGTTGGGGAGTTCCTGGTTGTTTTTATCCTTGCTGATCCTACCCGCCCGGCAACTACTGCCCTCCTTTTCTTTTTCACTGTTCCCTCCGAGAGCAATAGACTGGGTCTACCTACTGGCACTGGCATTGGGCTGTACCACCCTGGGGTATGTGCTTTCACTCAGGGCACTGCGCCATATTTCCGCGTTCGCTTCGAGCCTGACCATCAACCTGGAGCCTGTGTATGGGATAGTATTGGCCTGGTTATTGCTTGGGGAGGACAGAGAACTGAACCTCCCCTTTTACGCAGGCAGTGCAGTCATCGTACTAGCCGTGCTGTTGTATCCGCTTGTACAAAAATGGACCTTGCGAAAAGGTAGCGAACATCAGCCCCCCGTCTCTTCCTGATGCTGTTCTTCCGGCATATCGCGCACGTCGTTCCGCGAGCCGTCGGGTTCCTGTTCGATATCCGCATCTTCATGTTGCGTAGGAAAATGAAGTGCCTCATCGTGCGATTTGAAAGGGCGCGGCCCGATTAACCGTTCGATGTCCGACTTGTGCAACACCTCTTTGTCCAGCAACGTATGGGCCAGGGTTTCGAGTTCTTCCCGGTGCTCCCGCAAGAGCTCCTGGGCCCGTTGGTATTCGTGGTCGAGAAGTTTGCGCACTTCGGAATCTATCAGTGTCGCGGTATCGTCAGAATAGGGTTTTTGGAACGAATCGTTCGACAGGCCGTAGAAAGAAACCTGACCGACTTGTTCGTTCATCCCAAACACCGAGATCATGCTGTAGGCCATTTTCGTGACCTGATCCAAGTCGCTTTGTGCCCCGGTGGATATTTTATTGAACACGATTTGCTCCGCTGCACGCCCCCCGAAGGTCATACAAATCCGATCCAGGAGTGCTTCCGTGCGGGTGATGTACTCTTCCTTAGGCAGGTACTGGGCATATCCGAGCGTACCGATGCCCCTGGGCACGATCGTGACCTTTACCAGTGGGGAGGCATGCTCCAAATACCAACCGCAGACGGCATGGCCGGCCTCGTGGTAGGCGATGATCTTCTTTTCATCCGGGGAAATGAGCTTGTTCTTTTTCTCAAGTCCACCGATCACGCGGTCGAGCGCATAGTTGAAATCATCCATGTCCACCGCTTTTTTGTTGCGGCGGGCTGCGATGAGGGCAGCTTCGTTACAGACGTTGGCGATATCCGCCCCTGCGAACCCGGGTGTCATTTCGGCCAGGGCAAAAGAAGATACATTATTAGATTTTTTAATATTATTCAAATGTACCTTAAAGATAGCCTCCCTACCTTTGAGGTCAGGGCGGTCAATACCGATTTGGCGGTCGAAGCGGCCGGGGCGGAGGAGAGCGGAATCCAGCACATCCGGCCGGTTAGTGGCCGCCATGAGGATGACCCCTTTGTCTGTGGAGAAGCCATCCATTTCGACTAGGAGTTGGTTCAGGGTATTTTCCCGTTCGTCATTTCCTCCCTGGAAATTATTCCGCCCGCGGGCCCGGCCGATCGCATCAATTTCGTCAATAAAAACGATACAAGGCGCTTTTTCCCGGGCCTGGCGGAACAAATCCCGCACACGGGATGCCCCTACCCCTACGAACATTTCCACGAAGTCCGAGCCGGAGATAGAGAAGAATGGCACACCTGCTTCCCCGGCTACTGCCTTTGCGAGCAGCGTTTTACCGGTACCGGGAGGGCCTACCAGCAACACCCCTTTTGGGATTTTACCCCCTAGGGCCGTATATTTTTTTGGGTTTTTCAAAAAATCAACTACTTCGACGACTTCTTCCTTTGCTTCGTCTAATCCGGCGACATCCGCGAAGGTGATATTGACCTTGCTGTTCTGGTCGAAAAGAGTAGCTTTGGACTTGCCAATGTTGAAAATTTGGCCACCGGGGCCGCCTGCGCCCCCCCCTACCCTGCGCATGATGAACACCCACACGGCTACGATCAGGACGACCGGCAATATCCAGGTCAGCAGCAGGGGCAAGATATTCGTACGGGTACCGAAAGAAGGGCGTATGAAGTCCTCTGGTTTGATACCCGCCATTTCCTGTTGCTTTTCGACGAAGTCGCTAAACATTTTTACATCCCCTATTTCGAGGTAAAAATGGAAGCGCTCGCCATTCCCGAAGCTCGTTTTGGCAGCGTCCTCGTACTCCTGAATGGACTCTTTCCTCAGGTAGATGAATGCTTTCTCCTTGTTGACGACCTCTATTTTGGCGATATCCCTGTTTTTGAGCATATTGCCAAGCCGGGTGAACGTCAGGGGCTGTTGGTTGGCCCCCATGAGGGAGAAGAACTGCATCCCGATGATGACCAAGGCGATGATTCCCCATATCCAAAAGGTATTGAACCGGGGCGCATTGCCATTCGCATCGTTTCTTTTATTCTCTTCCATTAAAGCAGCTTTTTAACGCTTGTTCTCTTTTTGCTATAACAGCCCGATTTTTCAATCGTTGCCTATTCTCGACAAATACCCTTTAATTTCGCTACAGGCTTTCGTATTCCGTCACCTTTGCGTCGCTCCAAAGGTTCTCCAGCTCGTAAAAAGAGCGGGTGTCCGGATGAAAGATATGCACGACCGTATTGAAGTAGTCCATACAAATCCAGAGTGCGTTTCGCGTACCCTCCACATGGCTGGGATACAGCCCTATGCTGTCTTTCAGATTTTTTTCTATCCGGTCGGAAATAGCCTTGACCTGGGTAGTGGAAGTACCCTCACAGATGATGAAAAAATCAGCGGGACCGTCTAAAAGCCGCAGATCTAATTTGACGATTTCTTTTCCTTTGACATCCCGGATGCTGTCTATGATCAACTCATTCAATTGATCGATGTCAAGATTGGGCTTTTTTTGTTTGTTGGCTTTGGTTTGCGTATTCAAGATGGTGTCTGTTATTTTTTCGTATTTTCAGGAGGGTCCCCAGTTTATCGTTCCAGAAGTAAAAACACTTGGATATCCTTCGCGTTAAAGGTTGTAAAATAGAACGAATTGACAGATACTAACACGAATTTTATTGGAAAGGTTCTACACCGCTTTGAGGAACTCCCCTCGACCAATGCGTATGCCCTGGAACTGCTTTCAAAAAGTACGCCGGAAGAAGGCACTGCCATTTCGACACAAAACCAGACCGCCGGGCGCGGCCAAATTGGCAGGAAATGGGAAAGTGCCCCTGGGGAGAACCTGACCGTCAGCGTCATATTGTATCCGAATTTCCTGACTGCCGCTCAAAATTTTCAGCTAAACAAAGCCGTTGCCCTCGGTGTGCGCGATTTCGTGCTATCTGCTCTCCCTTCGGCCCGCACTTTTGTAAAATGGCCCAACGACCTATACGTCAACGACCGAAAAATCTGCGGCATACTCATTCAAAACGCCATACAGCGCAACAGGATACAAAATTCTGTGTTGGGAATAGGGCTAAACGTAAATCAAAACCACTTTACCTGGGCGCCGAACGCGACTTCCCTTTTTTTGGAGAGCGGCCAGGTATTTTCTCTGGAGCAGACCTTGCTGGATATGTTCTTTTTTTTGGAAAAGCGCTACCTGCAACTCGCATCCGATGCCCAAACGCTCAACGAAGACTATCTGGAAGCCCTATATCGCATTTACCAGGAAAGCGAATTCCAAAAACCCGATGGCCAGCGGTTCAAAGGGACGATTACCGGTGTAGGCCCTGCCGGGCACTTGCTCGTCCTGCACGGGCAACAGGTAGGCAGCTACGACCTCAAAGAGATACAAATGATTTTATAATCCAGAACCATAAAGCTAATGCACGTTTCCCTGCTCACTATCGGCGATGAGATCCTCATCGGACAGGTAGTAGATACCAATTCTGCCTGGATGGGCCAACAACTCAATCTCGCAGGCTACCGCGTAAACACCATTTACTCCGTAGGCGATACCCTGGAAGCTATCCAACACGGAATCCGCCAGGCATTTGGATCGGCAGATATCGCACTCGTGACCGGAGGCCTTGGCCCTACCAAAGACGATATCACCAAAACAGCTCTCGCCGATTTCTTTGGTACAGAACTGGTCTTCCACGCCCCTACCTTCGAACGGATTGCCCGGATTTTTGAAAAATTCAACCGGCCCGTACAGGAAGCACACCGCTTACAGGCGATGCTGCCCGCCAATGCAGAGGTATTGCCCAATAAAATGGGCACCGCACCCGGGCTATGGATAGAGCACAACGGGAAAGTATTAGTCTCCATGCCGGGTGTTCCCTACGAAATGCAATACCTTATGGAACACGAAGTATTGCCCCGCTTAAAGACCCGGTTCCCGGGAATGCCCATCGCCCACCGAACCCTGCTCACCATAGGAGAAGGCGAATCTATTCTCGCCGATCGGATCAGCGACTGGGAAGACCGTTTGCCGGCTCAGATCAAACTGGCCTATCTTCCCGGCATTGGCCAGGTCAGATTGCGGCTTACCGGCACCGACCCAGACGAAGAACGCCTCCACGCCCTGCTCGACCAAAAAGCAGCCGAATTGGCCGAACGAGTACAGGACTGCCTGTACGGCACAGGACGAGACCAAATCGAAGCCGCAGTAGGCCGAATGCTGCAAGCCCGGGGACTACACCTGGCCACCGCCGAAAGTTGTACCGGCGGATACATCTCCCACCTCATCACGTCTGTACCCGGTGCCTCCGCCTACTTCGAAGGGGCCATCATCGCCTATTCGAATGCCATAAAAACAAAGGTGCTGGGCGTATCCCCCCTCCTGATTGAACAACATGGAGCTGTAAGTGAAGCCTGTGTACAAGAAATGGCCGCAGGAGCGCTACGCGCATTGCCGGCCAATATCGCCCTCGCCATTTCCGGGATTGCAGGGCCGGACGGCGGCACGCCGGATAAGCCGGTAGGTACCATCTGGATGGCGGTAAGCGATGGCAGACATACCTCGACCCAAAAAATACACGCCGGAAAAGACCGCTTGAAAAACATACAGTTCAGCAGTATACAGGCCTTGAACCTCCTGCGCGTATTCCTGAGGCAATACTACCCCCTACCATCCTAACCTTCCACAAATACCCGATTACACCCCCTACCTATACGAATATCAGACTGGTTGCGAGGGGTCTCGGCGAGGTGGAAAAAAGAGTCATTTTTTATCCACACGAATGCCTTTTGAGGGAGTCTAAGCGCCTTAGATGACCGAAAAAAGGCACAGTGTGGGAAAAAAAGGGCCTTTTTGACCCCTTGATGATCCCCTCGCAACAAGTCTATAGAACTTCGGCCACCGTAAAAATAAAATATTCTGAAAATTTACTTAAAAATAGAACAATTTTTGAGCCGA
>JBEGMH010000320.1:0-25962 GCA_041183125.1 Bacteroidota bacterium
AGTGGAGTGTTGCCCGAACGCTTCCGCGATAAGTTTGAGGGTGGCCTTGCGCCGTTCTTCTTTAAACAGGAAACGGTCGAGATAGAAATAAAATTCCCCAGCGTTTTCCTCCGTCAGCAAAAATGCAGCTGATTCTATTTCTTCCAGGAGGAGTTCGTGTTCTTGTAGGGTATCTAGGTATGGGATACACCCTGCTGCCGGTGCAAAGGCGCGCCATTGTATGAAATCCGATGCGATCAGGGTAAACGTATAGCCCATGCCCGAACGGAACTTCCCCAGGAGGTAGCCGGCCAACTGTTCTTTGGCATGGGGCAGGGAGCGGCGCAAATCATTTTCAAACTCGATAATGACCTGGTTGTAGAGCGTGTCTGCACTGCCGCGGTGCAGTTTGTCCTTGCGGGGAATGTTGAGTACGGATGCCTCAGCCCCTGCACTCATGGCATCTACGACCCGTACAACGTCAGCATCACTGGCATAAAGCCGGTTCAGCAGGTCTTTGAATGCCTCCTTTTTGGTCAGTTCCTTATTTGCACCTTTAATTTTCCGGAGGTAGTCGAGTATATGTTCGGTCTTTGAAGCCATACAAGCTATTTTGAATGGGTTCAAAGATAGGGAAAAATGGGGAGCATAAAAACCTCCTTCTTACTCCCCCAACTCCAGGTTCAGCTTCGCACTGGCCAGTTCGCTGTGGCTGTGGCGGTCGCCCTGCGCCTGGGCAACGCGCATCCCGCGCTCGTAGGCTTGGAGTGCCTCCTGCTCCCTGCCCAGTTTTTCCAATAACTTGCCGAGGTGGTAGTACAGGCCTACATAAGCGGGGTCAGACTGCTCCAAGAGCGCATAGTAGTCCAGCGCTTCCTCTAAGTCTTCCATTTTTTCGTACTCTTTCGCAGCCGCAAACAGCAAGAAACTGTCCCTGGGAGAGCTGTCTAAAAGTTCCAGGATTTGTACCAATCGCTCCGACATCTTTTTGAGGGTTTGTGCGTTAACCATAACAAGGACACAAATTTAGCGAATTTTCGCTAAATACCTGCTCCGAATGGGGCAAAAAACGTACCTTAGCCGCGCTTTTAGCAGCTAAACATCCGCTTTTCTTAGCATAACGCATTCAACTATGAAGATACTGGTTTGCATCAGCAAAACTCCGGACACGACCACCCGGATAGTGTTCAACGCAGCAGGGAAAGAACTGGACACCAACGGGGTACAGTTTATCATGAACCCGTACGACGAGTGGTACGCCCTGGTGCGGGCCATCGAAATCCAGGAGGCCCGGGGTGGTACGGTCACCCTGGTCAATGTGGGCGATGAATCGAACGATTCTATTCTGCGCAAAGGACTGGCTATCGGTGCTACGGATGCCATCCGGGTCAACGCCAACCCTGGGAGCGCCCTGTTCGTGGCCCGGCAAATCGCAGCGCTCGCCCGGCGCGATGGGTACGACCTGATTTTCCTGGGCAAAGAGACGATTGACTTCAACGGTTCCGAAGTAGGGCCCATGGTGGCAGAACTCCTGGACCTGCCCTTCGTGTCCCATGCTAACAAATTTGAATGGCTGGACGATACCACCGCCCTAATCCAGCGCGAGATCGAAGGAGGGGTGGAAACCCTGGAAGTGGGCCTTCCGTTGGTGCTCAGCGCCGCCAAAGGAATGGCCGAGCAGCGCATCCCGAACATGCGCGGGATCATGATGGCGAAAAGCAAGCCCCTGCAGGTGGTGGAACCCGTCGCGGCAGAGGAACGCCTCGAAGTAGTGCAGTTCGAGCTGCCCGCCGGGAAAAGCGCCGTGAAGATGATCGGGGCCGACCAAATGGATGAGCTGGTGCGCCTGCTGCACGAAGAAGCAAAGGTAATTTGACTATCCCTAACGCTAAAAAATTCAAACCATGGTATTGATCGTTGCCGAACAACAAAAGGGACAATTCAAAAAAGCTACGTTGGAAGCGCTCACCTTCGGGCGCAAAACAGCAGAGGCTATGGGGGCTTCTTGTTGCGCGCTGGTACTCGGCCAGGCGGATAACCCTGCGGAATTAGGCAGGTACGGGGCTTCGCGCGTGTTCACGGTATCCGGGGACGGCCTGCAAGGCTTCGACCCGCAAGTCTATACGGCGGTTATCGCCGAAGTCGCCCAGCGACAGGGAGTGAAAGTGATTGTCCTGAACCACTCGTCCGGGGGGCGTTCCCTGCTGGGACGCCTGGCAGCCCGCCTCGACGCCGCTTCGGCCTCGGGCGTGAACGCCGTACCGGTATATGCGGAAGGTATTTTACAGGTGCGCAAACCGGTTTTTTCAGGGAAAGCCATCGCCACCTACGCGCTGAAATCGGAAATCAGCGTACTGACCCTGGCAGGCAATACGCTCCAGCCGGAAGCCAACGGTGCCGATGCCCCGGTCGAAGCGTTGGAGGTCACCATCCCTGCGAGCCGCATCAAAATCCGCTCGGTAGACCGGGTGGAAGGGAAAGTACCGCTCCCGGAAGCAGAACGGGTCGTCTCTGCCGGCCGCGGCCTCAAAGGCCCTGAAAACTGGGGTATCGTAGAAGAATTGGCCGGGGAGCTCGGCGCCACCACTGCCTGTTCCCGCCCCGTAGCCGACGTAGGCTGGCGGCCCCACCATGAGCATGTCGGGCAGACGGGTATCGCCATACGCCCTAACCTGTATATTGCTATCGGGATTTCCGGGGCCATCCAGCACTTAGCTGGCGTCAATAACTCCAAAACGATCGTCGTCATCAACAAGGACCCCGAGGCACCGTTCTTCAAAGCGGCCGATTACGGTGTCGTAGGCGATTTGTTCGAGGTAGTGCCCCGGCTGACGGAGGCTTTCCGGAAGTTCAAGCAGGGCTAAGCAGGCGGAAAAGATGGCCTACGCCCCACAGAACAGATTATTTTTTCTTTTTCCTTAAAAAGAAGTACCTTTGCACCCGCTGTAACTGATTGTAACATCACTAACGGTTTAAAACATCATGAGTAACTATCTGACGAAGGAAAAAGTCCAGGAAATTTTCAAAGAGCACGGGGGTTCGGAAGTGAACACCGGCTCGACGGAGGGACAAGTCGCCCTGTTTACGTATCGCATCCAGAAACTGTCGGAGCACCTGCAGCAAAACCGCAAGGACCATGCCTGCCGCCGCACGCTGCTGATGCTGGTCGGCAAGAGAAAGCGCTTGTTGAAGTATCTCGCCCACAAGGATATTATGAAGTACCGCGAGCTGATCGAGCGCCTCGGTATCCGTAAGTAATCCGCGAAATATACTTTCCGCAGGAAAATTCAAACTCGGTTGGGGCTGTCCCATAAGCAAAACCTCTCTTTCCCGGTTCTTCGGGAAGGGGGCTATGCTTATGCGATAGCCTCAATTAGTAGTTTATAGCACGTGCCCGCGTTTAGCCTGGTGTCGTTGCCCCGGTTCTCGACCACCCTGCAACCGGGCCCTCTCGCGCCAAGTACGCTGGCGCATTGGCTTTTCCTTCTTTCAAATGTTGGAATATCAAGAGGTTAATAAATTTAAAAAGCGATTTTTTTTATGGGACAACAGATTCCAATTACTACGTCTTTTCAGCTCCCTGACGGGCGGGAGGTGACGATTGAAACCGGCAAATTAGCCGCCCAGGCCGATGGCTCCGTCGTCGTGCGCATAGGAAAGACCATGCTCTTTGCTACCGTCGTTTCTTCCAAAGACATCCGCGAAGGCCAGGACTTCTTCCCGCTCTCCGTGGATTACCAGGAAAAGTTTGCTGCGGCAGGGAGGATCCCCGGAAACTTTTTTCGCCGCGAAACCAAACTCTCCGATTATGAGGTACTCATCTCCCGCCTCGTGGACCGCGCTATCCGGCCCCTGTTCCCAGACGGGTACATGAACGATACCCAGATCATCATCAACCTGATCTCTGCAGAGAAAGATGTGCTGCCCGATGCGTTTGCCGCCCTGGCCGCTTCCGCCGCGCTCTCTGTGTCGAATATCCCCTTCCAGGGCCCTATCTCCGAAGTACGGGTAGCGAGGATAAACGGGGAATACCGCGTCAACCCCAACAAATCCGAACTGGCGGGTGCCGACCTCGACTTCATCGTCGCAGCGACGGAGGAAAACATCATCATGGTGGAAGGGGAAGCCAATGAGTGCTCTGAATCGGATATGCTGGGCGCTATCCAGGTGGCCCATGCCGCCATCAAAACCCAAATCAGCGCCCAGTTGGACCTGGCTGCCAAAGTAGGGGAAAAAGCCGCCGTAAAGCGTCCCGCCCCCGAGCTGCCTTCCGATGAAGAACTCTCTGCCCGCGTAGCGGAATTGGCCAAAGATAAAATCTATACCGTGTCGCGCGGTGCCCTTGACAAAAAGGTGCGCAAAGCGGAGTTCGACGCGATCAAAAAAATGGTCAAGGAAACGATCACAGCCGAAAAAGGGGAGGAGTACATGGCCGAAAAAGGCAAGCTGCTGTCGGATATTTTTGACTCCCTCAAAAAGAAAGTTATCCGCGATATGGTGCTCACCGACCAGGTGCGCCTCGATGGTCGTGGCCTGGAGGATATCCGCCCCATTTGGTGCGAAGTGGACTACCTGCCCTCTCCCCACGGCTCCGCTATCTTCACCCGCGGCGAGACGCAGTCGCTGACCTCCCTCACCCTGGGCACCAAACTCGATGAGGCGATGCTCGACAATGCCCAGCAACTGACCTATGAAAAGTTCATCCTCCACTATAACTTCCCCGGCTACTCCGTGGGCGAAGTGAAACCACAGCGCGCCCCCGGGCGCCGCGAGGTCGGCCACGCCAACCTCGCCGCCCGCTCTCTGCGCAAAGTGCTTCCGGAAGGACTGCCCTACACCGTGCGCATCGTCTCCGATATCCTGGAGTCAAACGGTTCTTCTTCTATGGCAACTGTGTGCGCCGGCTCTTTAGCCCTGATGGATGGCGGCGTCCAAATCAAAGCCCCCGTCTCGGGTATCGCCATGGGCCTGATCAGCGACGGGCAGCGCACCGCTGTCTTGAGCGATATCCTCGGCGATGAAGATGCCCTCGGCGATATGGACTTCAAAGTAACGGGTACGAGCAAAGGCATCACGGGCTGCCAAATGGATATCAAAATTGACGGCCTCTCCTACGAACTGATGGGGAAAGCCCTGGACCAGGCCCGCCGCGGACGCTTGCACATCCTCGAAAAGATGGCCGAAACGATGCCGGCACCCCGCGAAGACTACAAACCGCACGCCCCGCGCATCGTCGAAATCCTCATTGACAAAAGCTATATCGGTGCCGTCATTGGCCCCGGCGGCAAAGTTATCCAGGAAATCCAGGCCGAAACGGGCACGATCATCAATATCACGGAAGTGGGCGACAAAGGCGTGGTGAACATCGCCAGCCCCGATAAAACGGCTATTGATGCCGCCCTGGCCCGCATCCGCCGCATCACGTTCACCCCAGAGGAGGGCGATGTCTATCGCGCTGTCGTGAAATCGGTGATGCCGTACGGTGCTTTCGTGGATTTCAGCGGCAAGAGCGGCCTGCTCCACGTCTCGGAAATCTCCCACTCCCGCGTGGAAAATGTGGAAGACTACCTCAAAGAAGGCGATGAGGTCGAGGTCAAATTGATCGAAGTAGATAAGAAAACCGGAAAAATGCGCGTCTCCATGAAAGCCCTGCAGCCCGCCCCGCCCAAATCGGGAGGGGACAAAGGTGCCTCAGGGAATGGCGGAGGGGGCGGTGAACGCCGTGACCGGGATCGCGATCGCGACCGCCGCGACGGAGGGAACAACCGCGACCGCCGCGACCGTCGGGACTAAGAAAATAAGGATTCTGAAACTATTTTCCAATAAAAAGCGTATTTAATTGCGTATGAAACGTTTTCAGTAGAAAGACACCCTTATGCGCCAATTAAAAATTACGAATAAAATCACCGCACGGGAGAGCCTTGCATTGGATAAGTACCTGAACGATATCGGGAAAATCCCAATGCTCTCTGCCGATGAGGAAGCTGAACTGGCCCGGCGGATCCGCCAGGGAGACCAGGATGCATTGGAGAAATTGACTAAATCGAACCTGCGCTTCGTGGTGTCCGTCGCCAAACAGTACCAAAACCAAGGGCTGTCCTTGAGCGACTTGATCAACGAGGGAAACGTGGGCCTGATGAAAGCCGCCCGTCGTTTCGATGAGACCAAAGGGTTCAAGTTCATCTCCTATGCCGTCTGGTGGATCCGCCAATCCATTTTGCAGGCTATCGTCGAGTACTCGCGCATCGTCCGCCTCCCCCTCAACAAAGTGGGCTCCTATAACAAGGTGAACGAGGCCTACCTCGCTTTCATCCAAAAGTTCGAACGCGAACCCTCCACAGAGGAACTTGCCGAAATCCTCGAGATGAGCGTCAAAGAAGTCAATAATATGCTCAAAGGCAGCGCCCGCCACGTGTCCGTGGATGCGCCCCTGAGCGGGGAAGAAGGGGATTCTACCATGCTCGACGTCATCACTGGCTCGGAAGCGCTGATCCCAGACGCCCAGATGATGGAGGATTCGCTCAAAGAGGAAGTGCGCCAGGGACTTTCCATCCTCTCTACCCGGGAAGTGGAGGTGCTGTCCGCCTACTTCGGCCTCGATGGCCAAAAACCGCTGACCCTTGAAGAGATCGGGGAGATGTACAACCTTACGCGGGAACGCGTGCGCCAAATCAAGGAACGCGCCATTCGCCGCCTGCGAAAAGCATATAACCGGAATGCCCTGAAGTCCTACCTGGGATAAAGCGCTCCATCACTGCAACAAAAGGACCTACACACGACTATGGGAATACTGGCGCTCTCGGCAATCATCATGGCAAGCACCGGCTTCTATCTGTTCTTACAGTCTGCCCCCAATTTCAAACCGGGCCACCGCAAAATCCAGGCCGACCTCCAGCTCATCCGCGAGGAAGTGCTCAAGGTGGCCGGTGACCTTGCCCCGGTCAAAAAGGAAGACCTGGAACTGATATCCCTGCGCGAAGTACAGAAAAAAGACAAAAAATGGATGGTGCGCAATGTGCAGGCTATCTTCACGAATATCTTCGAAGAACCTGCCATTGCCTACTATTACCGCGTCTATCTGTCCAACAAACAGGACGCCCTCCTCTTTGCCAAAACGACCCAACACGAATTTTTTTTCTGGATACACCGCGGGGAAGTCCAAATAGTCGTAGACGAACAAGCGCTCGGCACCTATCACCCCGATTCGGGGATCCTGCACAGCGCCCGTACCAAGAAACCTATCGCCCAACTGCAAAAAAACCGGCAGGAGGGCGCAGAACTCACGATACAGGGCAAACAGGTAGGCAAAATGACCCGTCTAAGCCCAAATGCCAAAGATTCCCTCAGCAAAAGGGTTTTTGATTTGGTGAAAAACGACCTGGCTCCCGAAGAAGAAGCCATTGTGCTCGCCTTGGCTATCTTCGAAATGGTACAGGCGGTTAACCCACCCCGTAGCTAACGCCCATACCGCCATGGAGGACTTGTCCAAACGCATACACCTGATCATCTACCGCTTCCGCGAAAAAGGCCTCGAGGTGTTCCTCCTCGACCCCACCGACGAGAACGAGTGGATCCTGCCTTCTCAACCCAGTGCTGAATACCCACCTGCCCCCCTCCTCATGGACGCAGACAAACTCATCGAGCTGGACCCAGTCGAACAGGAAAACGGCGCCGTTGAACAAGGATGGGCCGTAGAAGCCGATTGGCACGAAATCCCTTCCCTCAAGTCCATGCTCTATGAAGATGCCCTCCAAATCATGGAAAAAATCAGGGAAATGGAAAAAGGCAGCTTCTTCGCATTCAAAGAAGCCCTCAAAAAAGTATTGCCCCACCAATATGCTTTCCTCAAGGAACTCAAGGAGATATTGAGCGACCGAAATTCC
Source organism: Bacteroidota bacterium (assembly GCA_041183125.1). Taxonomy (GTDB): domain Bacteria; phylum Bacteroidota; class Bacteroidia; order Chitinophagales; family Saprospiraceae; genus JADJPL01. The sequence continues at coordinate 7,863 of JBEGMH010000320.1, forward strand.
ACTAAAAATATTTGAGGCCCTGAAACCGGGTTTTTCACGCGGATTTCAGTACATTTATGCGAAATTTTTACGCATACATGAAATTCTTCATAGATACAGCCAATCTGGCACATATTCAGGAAGCAAAAGACCTGGGAATACTGGATGGCGTGACGACGAACCCGTCCTTGATGGCCAAAGAAGGTATTTCCGGCGAAGAAAATATCCGAAACCACTACAAATACATCTGTGAACTGGTGGACGGGGACGTGAGCGCTGAAGTAATTGCTACGGACTTCGAGGGTATGGTGGCCGAAGGCCGCAGCCTCGCCGGCATCGCCCCTAATATCGTGGTGAAAGTGCCCATGACCCGCGACGGTATAAAAGCCATCAGCCATTTTGCCGAGCGCGGAATCCGCACCAACTGTACCCTGGTGTTCTCTGCCGCCCAGGCAATCCTGGCTGCCAAAGCAGGGGCATCCTATCTATCCCCTTTTATCGGCCGCGTAGACGATATCAACTGGAATGGGATGGGGCTCATCCGGGAAATCGCTGAGATCTACGCCATCCAGGGATACGACACGGAAATCCTGGCCGCTTCCATTCGCAGCTCCCTGCATATCGTGGAAGCTGCAAAAGCCGGTGCCGATGTCGTCACCTGCCCCTTGCCCGCTATCCTCGGGATGCTCAACCACCCCCTCACGGACATTGGCCTGGCCAAGTTCCTGGAAGACCATCGAAAAGCAAACGCTTAAATATACAGACGGGAGGCACCGGAGGTGTCCTTTCCCTCTATTTTGGACAGAGGTTATCTATATACCATTTTGAGGAACAGACCGCTACGCGCTGTTCCTCTTTTTTTTTACAGCGCAATAATCTGCTCGAGCCGTGCAGTGATCATCTGGTCTATGTGCGTGTATGGGTCTGACAGGAAGGTCTTGTTGATCCGGTTGCCCAACACGACGTTACAGGAAACCGCCTCGTGGCCCAACAGCCGTGCCAGGCCGAAAAGGGCAGAGGTCTCCATCTCAAAATTGGCGATGCGGTAGCCTTCATAGCGAAAATACCGCAGGGTGTCCATTTCAGCGGCGGTCAGCCGTGTAGGAGCCCTTAGTTGCCGCCCCTGAGGGCCGTAAAACCCCGGACTGGTCAGCGTAATGACTTGTTCTGTGTTGCTGCCCAGGGTTTCGGATAGGGCGGGGCTGCCTTCAAAGACGTAAGGGGGCACCGGTAGGGCCACCTGCGTCTGTTGGAATACCTCCAGCGCAGCGAGCAGTCCTAATTCGCGAGGAGTGTTTTGGTAGGCATAGTAGCGCATCAAGTTGTCAAGTCCAAGGCCAAAACGGGAAATCACTTGTTGCCCGGGGGCTATGTCTTCTTGTATCGCCCCACAAGTGCCCAGCCGAATAAGGCGCAGCCGAGTGGGGTGCTCTTTGGGCATACGGGTTCCGAAGTCGTAATTGGCTAACGCGTCGAGTTCGTTCACGGCGATATCTATGTTGTCGGGGCCAATCCCTGTGGAGAGCACTGTGATTCGTTTTTGCCCGATACGCCCGGTATGGGTCACGAACTCCCTTTTGGATACCTGGGTGTCCAAGTGGTCGAAGTGCCTCGAGACACGGGCCACCCGACCAGGATCGCCCACGGTGATGATGGTGTCCGCTATTTCATCTGGGTGGAGGCCTAGGTGGTATATCCGGCCTTCCGGGGTGATGATCAATTCAGAATCGGATAGGTAAGCCATAGATAATCAATTGGTTGGTCTTATTGTGGTAGATAACTGCCGGGGGTGTCCTTCTCGAAAGCCTGGCTGTTGCACCATGCGATATAGTCTTTTACGGCCAGGAGGGCTTCCTCACAGGAGTGCCGGAGCATTGCTTTTTGGGAGGGGGGCAGGGTAGAACCTTTCGCTTCCTGCCCGATTTCGACCAGTATGGCCACGACGGATAGGTGCGCAGATACGGCCTTTCGACAGCCCTCGAGGCTCGGGGAAGTCAGGTTTTGGCGCGCCTGCCCATAGTAGGCAGGTATTTTTTGGAGTAGGGGGATTACTTTCCCTAAGGTTTCTTCTGAAAACGGAGGGCTGGGTAGCGTCGCTGCCATCGCTTCAAAAAAATGATAGGCAGAGGGGTCCTGCCGGAGGGCGCGCACTTCTGCTTCAGCGTCGGTCAGTTGCTGCCGTAGGGTTTCGTATTGTTTTTTTTGGGTGGGCTGGAGGGAAGAAAAAGTTATTTCGTCTAAATCTATAGCTGCGGCCTGCAGGAAAGCCATTCGCTTTTGGAGGGTCTCCGGGCTGGGGAGTTGAGGCGGTCCCGGGCGCAAAGGCCGGTTCAGTTCGCGCAGCGTGCGGGCCTGCAGTTGATTCAGCCGGGAGGCGTCGCTGCAGGCAGTACCTGCGCACAACAGGAACGCGAAAAGCAAAGGGACATAAAAGGTGGGCATAGGGAGGGGTTGATTAGAGAGGAGGGGACATACGCGCCTGGGCAAGGGTGTGCACGAGCAGCAGCTGCTCATATTGGCTGAGGTTGGTATTGTCTATGACAATGGCGTCGCTCGCCCGGAGCAGGGGGCTTTCGCTACGGGTAGCGTCTATATAATCCCGTTCCAGGAGGTTTTTCCGGATTTCGTCGGCGGGGGCATCAATGCCTTTCTGTGCCAACTGCAGTTGGCGTCGGCATACCCGCTCCTCAGTGGAAGCGGTCAGGAAGATCTTCAGTTCTGCCATGGGAAAAACGACGGTACCGATATCCCTGCCGTCCATGACAATCCCTTTTTCGCTGCCCAATGCTTGCTGTTGCTGTACCATGTTATGGCGTATCTCGGGGACGGTGGCGACCGGACTGACCCGTGCTGCGATCTCCATGGAGCGTATTTCGAGTTCTACGTCCTCTCCGTTCAGTAGGGTGTGCGGTCCATCTGCTCCTTTTTCAAAGCGTATGCGTATCTGTTCGAGTGCTTTTTTGATAGCAGGCCGGTCGGACACGGCGATCCCATTTCGGAGCAGGTAGAGGGTTACTGCCCGGTACATAGCACCGGAGTCTATGAACAGGTATCCCAATTCGGCAGCCAGGGCTTTAGCGAGGGTGCTCTTTCCGCAGGAGGAATACCCGTCTATGGCGATGATGATCCTGGATGGGGGCATGGCAGGCATAAACAAAATCACCGGCAGGCGACCGATTCCCCTGCCGGTGATTTTGTATACTTTGAGCGTACAAAAATCAATATTCGTCTTCGTTGAACAGAAAGTCGTCTTTTCGGGGGTAATCGGGCCAGATGTCTTCGAGTCCTTCATACAACTCCCCTTCATCTTCCATTTCCTGAAGATTTTCAATGACTTCGAGGGGTGCCCCCGATCGGAGGGCGTAATCTATGAGTTCATCGCGGCTGGCAGGCCAGGGGGCATCCTCCAGATATTGGGCGAGTTCTAGTGTCCAGTACATAAGTTAGTGGTAAAATTTTGTGAACATGCTGAATAGGGCTTAAGGTAGCCTCTACAATTTTAATGCAATTTTCTGAAATAAAATCCAAAAATAAAACACTTCGCAGGGGAAGCTAAAAAAAAGACGCACTTAAAAACAAGGGGGTGGGGATTCGGGCATTCCCCCATACCGTTCAACGCCCAGGAGTAAACGTGAGAATGACGTCATACGGTTCATTGCTGAAGACAGGAGGGTTGGCCTGGAACAGGGAAACGCGGTTTGGTCCGGTGGGGTCACATACGACATAGTCCCGCCCGCGGTAGGGGATGTGTTCCCCCTTCAATCCGGGGAGGTCCACTGCTATGCTGACATGATCGGCATTCGATACGGCGATCGCCGGTAGGGGGAGCAAGGCGCGGATTAGGGCAAAAAGCAGGGCTGAGCGGTCTTCGCAGTCGCTAAAAGGGTAGAAGAAAAGCTCTTCTGGAATCATGGGCTTTTCTCTTCCGTAGGCTTCCTCATCGGTTTTGTAAGCAAAGGCAGACCGGGTGAACGCCACCAGTAGGTCCAGGGCTTCCATCTGGCTTTTCCCCTGGATGAGCTGTCGTAGTCCGGGCAGCAGGGAAGATTGCAGGGCGGTGGAAGGCGGTGCGGACAAGTAGTGGTGGTGTCCGACAAAGGGGTAATCGCGCACCCAGTCAATGACAGCGCGGTCAATATCGAGCATCAGGTGATGGGTATTCCCTGCATAGAAGAAGGACACCTGGCGCATTTCACACTGTTCGGGGAGCTGGGGCAGCTTTTCCAAAGACATGGAAAAAGAGCGGGTGTCGGATGGCAGGGCTGGTTCTACAATATATACCATGCTGGAATCGGCTGCCAGAGCCCCTTGCCGCGTAAGGTGGTAGTATGCGCGGCCGTTTTCCTCTAAAAAAGGCACTTCTGCAATTTGATCTTCGGAGTAGATATAGGTTTGGGCGGTTTGCCCGTAGCCGGCCAGGATCACATCCCAACCGGATTCCCGGAGCAGGAAAGCCGTCAGGATTTCCTGTTCTGCCGGGGAGTGTTTGGGGAGAACAACACGGGCAGCGGACTGGATCAGTTGCAGGGACAACCAGTCGTTGAGGGCGTACTCCTGGCGCGCCTTTGTGATTCCATCGAGTAGTGTGTGCGCCTGGTGCTGTTTGAGGTACTCAAAAGGGCGTGCGAAGAGCAGATTAAGAGCGTTGGGCAGGCGCCAGTTCCGCAGTTCGTCCGTATAACTGACCTGTACCTCTATCGAGTAAAAAGGAAAACGGAGACTGTGTAGGTTCCCTTTGGCGGGGGAACCGGAAAGGCAGCAAAGAGCCAGGATCAGGCAGCAGCGCAGCACCATCTGCAGGGCGTTCGTACGCAGTAGGTTGAAGGTTTGTTGCACGGGGCCGGTATAGGGCAACAAACCCTGCCGGTCCCGTGCAACGAGCTTATAGGATAAGCATGGCATCTCCATAGCTGAAGAAGCGGTATTCTTCGCGGATGGCTTCTTGATAGGCTTCCATGATCAATTCGTAGCCCCCAAACGCACAGACCATGATCAACAGGCTGGATTTGGGCAGATGGAAGTTGGTCACCATGGAGTTGGCAATGGTAAATTCGTAGGGAGGGAAGATGAACTTGTTCGTCCAGCCCTCGGCGGGTTTGAGATAGCCTTCTGCAGAGACGGCAGACTCGACGGCGCGCATAGACGTGGTACCTACCGAGCAGATGCGGCTCCGGCGTTCTTTGGCCTTGTTCACCAACTCAGCGGATTCCGGGGGGATACGAAAGTACTCGGCGTCCATTTTGTGTTTGGAGAGGTCTTCCACATCTATGCTGCGGAAGGTGCCCAGGCCGATGTGCAGGGTGATTTCAGCAAATTCGAGTCCTTTGATTTCGAGTCTTTTAAGTAGTTCCCGGCTAAAGTGGAGGCCTGCGGTGGGGGCTGCGACGGCACCTACTTCGCGGGCATAGACCGTTTGGTAGCGGTCGCGGTCTGATTCTTCGTTGGGTCGGGTAATGTACTTCGGCAGGGGCGTATTGCCCAGGGTGTACAACTCTTTTTGGAACGCCTCTTCCGGGCCGTCATAGAGGAAGCGAATGGTCCTGCCACGGGAGGTCGTATTGTCCACTACCTCCGCTACGAGGATATCGTTGTCTTCTTCGTCGCTGAAGTACAGTTTGTTGCCTACCCGGATTTTCCGGGCCGGATCCACCAGGACGTCCCAGAGACGGGCGTCTGCGTTGAGTTCGCGGAGCAGGAATACTTCGATTTTAGCGCCGGTCTTTTCCTTTCGTCCGTACAAACGGGCTGGGAATACCTTGGTATTGTTGAAGACCATGACATCCCCTTCGTCGAAATAGCCCAGGATATCTTTGAAGATCTTGTGTTCGATTTTACCCGTTTCGCGGTGGATGACCATCATACGGGCATGGTCTCGGTTTTCAGCGGGGTATTGCGCGATAAGTTTTTTTGGGAGCTCGAAATTAAATTGAGAGAGCTTGGTTCGCATCAGCATGAAGGATTTTTCAAAAAATGAACACAAAATTAAAAAAAAATTGGCATATTACCCGCCCGATATGCTTTTCTATCTGAATAAAGCGGCTACTGGGCAGAAAAAGCCGGTTTTTCATCGAATGGATTCGCCGGTTCGCCACAAACGAGCTACCTTCGGGGCTGAAAAACAGGAGCGATGAAATTGTTTTGGCGCATTATTTACGAAAGCATGGCGCAAGCGGTGCAGCAGTTGGTCGGCAACAAACTGCGGAGCTTTCTTTCCCTGTTGGGGATCACGATCGGCATTTTCTGTATCATCGGGGTCTTTTCAGCGGTGGACTCGTTGGAGAGCAATATCCGTTCTAGCTTCGATAAGTTAGGACAGGACGTGCTGTACCTCAGCAAAGTATCCTGGACAGAAGACCCGGGCCGCAGTTTTTTCAAATACCTGCGCCGTCCTGCCGTGACGCATGGCGACTTCGAGATCATCCGCGACCGGTCCCGATTGGCCGACAAGACTGCTTTTTACACGGGTATCGGACGTCGGGTGGTCAAATACCGCGCCACCAGCGTAGAGCGCTCCTACCTGTTCGCGGTGTCCCTGGAATACGCCGATGTGTTCAACCTGGAACTGGCAAAGGGGCGCTTTTTTTCCCCTTCCGAATACCAGTTTGGCTCTAACAAAGTAGTGCTTGGGGCAGAAGTGGCCGGCGCGCTGTTCGGCAATTTGGATCCGGTCGGCAAAACCATCAAAGTATCCGGCCGCAACCTGGAAGTGATCGGGGTGTTGGAAAAAAACGGGGAAAGTATCATCAACGTTATGGACTACGATCCCGTCCTGATGATTTCCTATGAGCTGGGCCGAAATATGGCCAACCTCAAAAACCGCAACCAGATATTCGACAATACTTCGGTAGCCGTCAAGGCCGCGCCAGGGGTGTCGCTTTCCTATTTAAAGGACGAACTGACGGGGATTATGCGGGCACACCGCCGGCTCAAGCCTTTTCAGGAAGACGATTTTTCGCTGAACGAGCTCTCCATCCTCAGTGGTATCCTCGATGGGTTTTTCCGGGTGCTGAACATCCTGGGGGTTTTCATCGGCGGCTTTGCCACCTTGGTAGGGATGTTCAGCGTGGCGAACATCATGTTCGTTTCCGTCAAGGAGCGCACCCGGATTATCGGTATCAAAAAGGCGATTGGGGCAAAATCCGCCTATATCCTGTTGGAATTCCTGATTGAGTCCATCATCTTGTGCCTGGTGGGAGGGGCTGTAGGCTTATTACTCATCCTGGGGGTGCTGCAAGTGCTGACGAGCCAGATCGAGTCCTTCCAGTTTGTACTCTCCCTAAACAATGTGATCCTGGGCATCGTATTGTCGGTCACCATCGGTATCTTAGCGGGTATGATCCCTGCCCTGCAGGCTGCCCGTATGGATCCCGTGGAGGCTATGCGCCGCTGATTTACCGCCCCTTTAAAGCTGCTTACCACTTTTTGGCGAAAGGATACCGCTAAAAAGACGAATATGACCGCTGGTTAAAAATAGCGGCATGGCCAAAATATTTTTCCAAAAATGACATTCATATAGTACTCCAAATCACGGGTAATGGCCTAAATTTGGTGCCGCCTGAAAAAGGTATCACATCGGTATGCCTTATAGAAGGGGATTTTTAATTGCACCACTTCAAACGCGATCTCAAAAACTTATCCCATGGATGGAATACGTTTTTTTACGCTTCTTTCTACCCTTTTGTTCACATCCCTATGGGGTAAGCTGGCCGCCCAGCAGTTGACCCTGTTCACCCAGTACCGCGAGAACATGACGCTGTTGAACCCCGGGGCGGTAGAGACCGATTTCCTGGCGTTCAACAACAATATATCGTTCGGTGCGTCCTACCGCACCCAGTGGGTCGGGCTGTCCGGTAGCCCACAGACCCAGACGCTGAGGGGCTCCTTCCTCGCAGATGGTATGAGCGGTGTGGCCATGCAGTTCGGCGGCTATCTCGTCAACGACCAAACGGGGCCCTGTGGTTTTACGGGGGCCTATGGCCGTATCTCCGGTATCGTCACAGATGACCCTGCGTACGGCGGGCTCTCCATCGGGCTCAGTGCCGGGATGGTACAGTACCGGGTCAATTCCTCCGAGATTATCCTGCGCGACGAAAACGACGTGCTCGGTACGCTTGACCAGAGCCAGCTCTTCCCCGACATCGGGGTAGGGATTTTTTTGTATCGGGCCGTTGGGGGGCGCTCCGGAGCGGATAACTATTTCTATTCAGGCATCTCCGTACCGCAGGTGTTCGGGCTCGATTTCACGTTCCAGAACGAACAAGGCCAGTTTTATTCCAAGAGGGTGCAGCACATCTACGGGCAGTTGGGCTTCCTGAAGTTCTTCCGCAACGACAGTTTCCTGGAGCCTTCCCTGTGGGTCAAGTATGCCCCTAACGCTCCTACGAACGTGGATTTGAACCTTCGCTATCAATTGCCACAGGCACTTTGGATCGGCGCGGGGGGCTCCTCCGCCGGCTCTGTCCACTTAGAGACAGGCCTGACCCTGGGCAGTAGCCTCGGGCTCGACAACACGCTGAAACTGGGCTATGGTTTCGATTATTCGTTCAGCACCTTTGGTCCCACAGCGGGTAGTACCCACGAAATCAACCTGTCGTTCTCTTTTCACAATTGAGGATAAACTGTTTACCCTTCGCAAGTAGAAATATCTAATTGGCGCCTCTCGTCCGTACCATGGAATGCGGATGTGCAGGATCCCAAATGTAAAGCCACTTATGAAAAAACTCTTAGCCGTTCTGGTTATTGTTTTTGCCGCCACTGCAGCCTGGGCACAGCCCACCTTTACTTTCTCTTCCGGTACGCCCTGTGCAGGGGACACGTTCTGCGTGGATGTGACCGTGAAGGACTTTACGGATATCTCCAAAGTCAAATTCCCCGTATACTGGGATACCGCAGTGTTGAGATTTGTAGGGACCCGAAATTATGGCCTCGAAAAATTGGACACCAGTTCTTTCAACCGCAGCCGGGCCGCGGAAGGCTTGCTCTTCCTCGATTGGGTGTTCGCCGCAGATTGTAAGGGAAACGTGGACAAACCCGATAATTTTCGGGTTTTCAGCATCTGTTTTGTGTCGAAAGGCACCTATGGTTCTACGACTTCTGTGGGTATCGTCGAAGACCCTGCGATCTTGAAGAACAACGATCCGGAACCGTTGGAAGTGACGCGGCCCACCCCTAACCCCATCGTGCCTTGTCCCAATATCGGCCTGCGACAGCAATCGGGTATCGTGTCTACTTGCGTGCGGCCCTTGCACCTCTTCGCCAGTCAGTCCGGCGGTAATACAGGGGATCTCGTCTGTACGGACGTCTCCGTCACGGGTTTCGATGGCCTCACCGCCCTGCAGTTGACCATGGAGTACGATTCTACGGTCCTGCGCTATGGAAATATCATCCTGACGGGAGGCCTGCGGAACTTGAGCAAGGAGAGTTTCGCCACTCCGGCCAACGTGGGCTTCGGGGAGGGCCGCATCACCATGTCCTGGGGCTGGGCCGACAAGGAGGTACCCAGCGTTACTATCCCGGACAGCACCGTGATCTTCCAGCTCTGCCATACGATTGTCGGGGAATGTGAAAAGTTTTCCAACATCAACTTCACCTCTAGCCTCACCAAATTGGAAGCGATCAACGTGACCGCCGATTCGGAGTACATCATCCCGCTCGTGGTACATCCGGGTTTGGTACAGGTGGGCAAATGTGCACCCACAGGGCTCCAACTATTCGCTAACTGCGGTGGCCCTGTCCAGCTCAACGACGAGGTGTGTGTCAAGGTGACCGCCAAAGAACTAAAGGATATCACGCAGATGTCCTTCCTGATGAAGTTCAATTCCAATATCCTAAAATACAGGCGGATACAGAGTTATAACGTAAAAATACCCGGCTTCGCCCGCTCGCATACCAATACGAACAACGCTGCGAACGGCATCCTGGGCATCAACTGGATACCGAGTATCTCAGGGGCGACGGCGGACGTGCCCGACGGGGAGACCTTGTTCGAAATTTGTTTCACGGTGGTCGGCCTGGGGGGGAATGCTCCGATTGTCTTCGATCCTATCAATGCTTTCGTGACGAAAAAAGGCAGTACCGCCAATATTGGGATAGCCCCTAACAACTGCTCCGTGGAGGTCATCCAACCGGATGGGGTACAGCTCGAAATCGTGGGGGGCTTTGGCCCTCCCGGCGATACCATCTGCCTGGACTACCGCGTAGGCCGCTTCCAGGAGATCACAGAGCTGGACTTCACCTCCTACTGGGACCCCGAGCACCTGCGTTTCATAGAAATCAAGAACATAGCCCTCACCGGATTGGCCGTTGATAGCTTTCAGTTGGACGGCGCCGGCGACGGGGGGCTTTTTACGGTGGAGTGGAGCCGGATCACCCCCGTGACGCTCACGGACAAGACGACGATCTTCCAGGCCTGCTTCGAGGTAATCGGGGATCCTCCCGGCGACCTGGGCACTTTGGACAACTGTAAATCAGTGGGGGTAATCCCGGATTTCCCCGTTGCGTCCAAAGCCGTGAGCAGCCAGTCCAATGGCAATAATATCGGATTGACCGCTATACCCGGCCAGGTCTGTATCATCAACCCGGTGGGCTACTACCTCTTCGTAGGCCGGGTAGATACCTACAAGCAGGATACTGCTTGCGTCAGTTTCCGCGTGGCGAATTTCAAGAACATCACCCAAAGCGATTTTATCCTCAACTGGGATCCCACTGCACTGGGTTTTGTTTCCGTGAAGCCCAATGCTTCCATCCTCGGAGGGCTCAAAATAGGGCAGAACATATTGACGCCCTCGGTCAATGTAGGCAAGTTAGACTTCACTTGGGGCGACGGCGAAAATGCCCAAAGCCTTCCGGACTCTACCAGCTTGTTCGAAGTGTGTTTCACGGCCATTGGGGAGGTGGGCAAATGCTATGACCTCGAAGTGAATACGGATCCCTTCCCCTCAGCACAGACGCTGGAGGGCCCGGGCAGCGTGCGTACCACCGGGGGCAGCGTGTGCATCAAAGACCGCTTGACGATCACCAAGGCAGTCATCACGCCGGTCACGTGCTTCAACACAGCGGATGGTACGGTCACGCTGGAAGTAGAAGGCGGGCAAGGCAATATTTTTTACAACTGGGAGGTGTTGCCGAAAGACTATCAAGGCTCCCGTGTGCGGTTTTCCAACAAGGCGCGCTTCCTTCCGGTGGGGGAGGTGGCCGTCACGATTTTCGACGAATCCAACCCGCCCCTGTTGCTCCGGGATACCTTCTACGTACCTTTGATAGACACACTGCCCAAAGCGGACGCAGGCACAGATAAAACCCTGACGTGTAAGTTCTCGGCCGCAGTGCGGTTAGGCGTGGATTGCGCCGGTACGGAGTGTACGAAATATACCTATAACTGGAGCTCCGTAGACGGCGAACTGCCCGGAACTTCCAACCGCAGTGTTGCGCTGGCCTCAAAAGCAGGTACCTATATTCTTTCCGTCTCTGATAAAGTAACGGGTTGTACCGTGCGCGATACCGCTTTGGTTTTCCCTGCCACTAAACCGAGGGCCAACGCGGGGAGGAACCAGGTGTTGAGTTGTTTGTCCGATACGGTGTACCTGGATGCCAGTCTGTCTACGCCCACGGACTCCCTGTCGTTCAGATGGCAAGGTCTGGATGGTGGGGATATTATGCCAGGCGATTCGAACAAGATAAAACCCAGGGCCCTCGAAGTGGGACTGTACCGACTTGTAGTGCAAAATATAGTCAATGCTTGTACGGATACGGCTTTCGTAAACGTAACGGAGGCGACGGAGGTGCCTGTTGCTGCCGGCGGCAGCGACGTAGAGTTGAACTGCAAGGGCCTCCCGGTAACCCTGGCCGGTTCGAGCGCCGCCAATCTGCGCCCCGTCACCTACGCGTGGTTTGACCCCGCGGGTAAAAAAATCGCCTCCGGCACCCAGGTACAGGTTTCTGCGTTAGGCAGCTATGTCTTCCAGGCCCAGGAGGAAGGAAGTGGGTGTATCGCAAGGGATACGGTACGGGTGGTTCCTTCCAGTACTACCCCAAGCATCCATGCAGGTGTGGATACGGCATTTACTTGCCGGCAGACGCAGATCCGCCTGAACCCTACCGTCGCAAATACCACTGCGTTCAAGTTGAGCTGGAAAGCAGAAAACGGGGGTACCCTCGAAGTGGGTGGGGATACCGCCCGCACGCCCAGGGTGCTGACTGCTGGCCGCTTTATATTACAAGTGACCGATACGGCGAGTGCCTGCTCGGCGATGGATACGATCGTCATCAGCGAGGATACGCGCAAGCCGACGGTTTCGGCTGGGAAAGCAGGTGTCCTGTCTTGTTTTACCCCGGAATATACGCTTCAGGGTACCGCGAGTAGCCCCAATGGGTCGTTCTCCGCGTTGTGGACACTCGCCGGGGCTACGGTGAGGACGGACTCGCTCCAGGTGAAAGTCAATAAAGCGGGTTCCTACCGGTTGACGGTAACCGATACCCGCAACGGCTGTTCGGCAGCGGATTCCGTATCGATTGTTTCAACCATAGATACGCCAAAAGTAGTGGTCAATACCGTCAATGCGACCATCACTTGTGCCAAAAAAGAAATTTCCCTGAATGTCAGTGTTTCCCCGGCAGCCAACTACTCGGTCAACTGGATCACGTCTGGCGGGCGCATCGTGAGTGGATCCACGAGCCTGTCGCCTATCGTCGGCGCACCGGGCATCTATCAGGCGATGGTCACGAATACGGTGACAGGCTGTAAAGGGGAGGCTAACGTACCTGTTTTTGCCGATACGCTTCGCCCGGTGGCCAATGCCGGAAGGGATCTCGCGCTCACCTGCGCCCTGCAGGCCGATACCCTGAACGGTAGCGCTTCGACTAATAGCGGGAAGATAGCCTACGCCTGGTCGAGCCTGAATGGCCGTCCCAACCCGGTACCTGCAAGCGGAATCAAAGCTGTCGTCAGCCAGCCGGGTCAGTATCTGTTGCAGGTGCGGGATACATCCAGCGGGTGTTCTGCAGTAGATACGGTGCTCGTTTCGTTGGATACCGTTTCTCCTAAGGTCGTCCTCGCCGCCCCGGCTGTGCTTACTTGTACGGTCAACGAGGTTACCATAGATGGGGACAAATCGGAGAAAGGAAGCAAATTGGTACCGGAATGGTCGGCGCAGTCTGGCCAGACGATTGTACCGACAGCCAATACCTACCAAATCAAAGTGTCCCAGACAGGGGTTTTCTCTATGCGCCTCCGAAATACCGGCAATGGTTGCGTCGGCTCGGCTTCCGTGGAGGTCACCCAGAACCGCACGGCACCCGATGCAGTGACCAATCCCAAACTGGAACTGCCCTGCCAGGGGGCCGTCCGGACCCTGGATGCGACGGGTACCAGTACCGGTACAGGGATTACCTATCTCTGGACCACCCTGAGCGGCAAAGGGACCATCACGGATGAAAAAACCCTCGCGGCTAAAATTAATAGCCCGGGCATGTACGGCCTGCGCGTCACCAATGCGTCTAATGGTTGCACGGATACAGCATCGGTCACCGTTATCATAGATCCCAAATTGGTGTTAGCCAATGCGGGTGCAGACCAGGTAGCCTGCGCCGACGATGCGCAGTTGACGGGCAACTTGCCCACTGGGGCTTCCGGGCAGTGGACCAGCCGGAACGGGGCTTCCATCGAGGCCCCCGCTGAGTTCCTGACCGAAGTGTTCGGGTTGAAATTGGGTACAAACGTGTTCGTATGGACGCTTTCCAAGGCGGAATGCCCGAACTACAGCTCGGATTCGCTCATCGTGACCCGTGAATCGGCCCCGAATGCGAACAACGACGAGCTCGTCGTAGAAGCTATCCAGCGCAGTGGTTCGGTGAACGTGGTGCAAAACGACCAGTTTGCTTTCTCGATGGGCTATACCCTGGCGCTATCTGCCAAACCGAAACTGGGAAGGGTGGATTCCATCCTGAACGGCGTCATGACCTATGCCGTGCCCCCCCGGATATACGGAAAGGACGAATTCACGTATTCGCTGTGCAGCAAGGCTTGTCCGACTTTGTGCGATACCGCGATCGTAAAAGTAGATGTCAAGTTTGATCCGAACCTCCCCCAAGCACCGGTGGCCAACGCGATTACACCGAACGGCGATGGCGCGAACGATGAACTGCGCTTTGAAGTGTTAGAGAATGGCGACCCGACCGTCTTCCCCGACAACCATATCGTCATCTTCAACCGCTGGGGGAATATCGTGTACGAGGCGAAACCCTATAACAACGACTGGAGAGGTCTGAACGCAGCGGGCAAAGAGCTCCCGCATGGCACATATTACTATATCCTGCGGCTGGACATCTCAAAAGGACTGATCATCCAAGGGGATGTGACGATCCTGAAATAGACGGAATTGTTGTAAAAAGAAAAAGCCCGGCGCATCGCCGGGCTTTTTCTTTTTACAACAGTTCGTAAATCCCTGCTATGCCCTGGCCCCCGCCCACACAAGCGGTGACCATGCCGTATCTATGCCCTTGTCGGCGCATTTCGTGGAACAATTGGGTGCTGAGTTTGGCACCGGTACAGCCGAGCGGATGGCCGAGGGCGATGGCCCCTCCATTGGGGTTGACCTTTTCGGGGTCGAGCCCGGCTTCCTGTATGACCGCGAGCGCTTGGGCAGCGAAGGCTTCGTTGAGTTCGATCTGGTCAATGTCGCCTAGGGAAAGCCCTGCTTGGCGGAGTGCTTTGGGGATGGCCACACAGGGGCCCATGCCCATGTAGAGCGGGTCCACGCCACCGATGGAGCAGGATGCCAGGCGTGCGATAGGCGTCAGGCCGAGCTGCTTGACCATTTCCTCGCTTACTACCAGTACAAAGGCAGCCCCGTCGGAGGTTTGGGAGCTGTTGCCGGCGGTGACGATACCGCCTTGCGTGAAGGCGGGGCGCAGGGCGGCCAGGCCCTCCTGGGTGGTATCGGCACGTACGCCCTCATCGGTATCTACGACCTGCGTGCTCTCGACGCGCTTGTCACCTTTGACCATGACCTCGGTCACGGCAACGGGCACGATTTCCGATTTGAACTTACCGGCAGCGATAGCGGCGGCGGCCCGCTGGTGGGAGCGCACGGAAAACGCGTCGGCCATGTCGCGGGTGATGCCGTATTTGCGGGCTACTGCTTCGGCGGTATGGCCCATGCTGGCTAAGTAATTCGGGGTAGTGCTGGCCACGGCGTAGCTCGGGGCGAGTTTATAGCCCGTCATAGGGATGAGGCTCATGCTTTCTGCGCCTCCTGCGACGTAGATATGCCCCATGCCGGCCCGGATTTTGGCTACGGCGATGGAGATGGTCTCCAGCCCTGAGGCGCAATAGCGGTTGACGGTCATGCCGGGCACTTCGATGCCGAGGGCGCGCATGGAGATCTGGCGACCGATCTGAAACCCTTGTTCCCCTTCGGGATTGGCGCAGCCTACGATGACGTCGTCCACCAGGCGGGGATCGAGTTCGGGGGTTTGTGCGGCCAGGTATTTGAGTACCTCAACGGCCAGGTCGTCGGAGCGGAAATTGCGGAACCCGCCTTTTTTGGCTTTCCCAACGGCTGAACGATAGGCTTTTACGATATATGCTTCCATTTTTTTCGATGGTTAAGAGTTGAAAAAAGAACGGCTGTCCTCGGGCCTGGAATCAGTTCCTGAGGGGCCGGTTGTTTTGGAGCATGTACTGGATGCGTTCCTGTGTTTTGGCTTCACCGGCCAGGCTGAGGAAGGCTTCCCGTTCGACGTCCAGCAGATATTGTTCCGATACTTGCTGCGCTGCGCTGAGGTCGCCCCCGCAGAGCACCCAGGCGATCTTTTGGGCGATCTTGATATCGTGTTCGCTGGCATAAGCACCAAGCTTGAGCTCATTGGCGGCTACGTAGAGCGCGGCGAGGCCGCTGCGCCCTAACACGGTGATATCGGTGCGCGGGGTGGGCATCACATAGTTGCGGGCCAGGTCGAGGGCGATGGTTTTGGCTTCGCTGATGGCGCGGTCCTTGTTCATGACGACGTGGTCGCGCCCCGGGATCATATACCCGTGGCGGTACGCTTCATGGGCGGAAGTAGCTACACTGGCCAGGGCGATGGTTTTGAAGCGTTCGATGAGGGCGGGAATGAGCACGTCCCCTTCGCGGAAGGAGTCGGACGTGCGCAGGGCGAACTCTTTAGTGCCCGCGCCTCCGGGGATGAGCCCTACGCCTACTTCCACCAACCCGATGTAGGATTCTGCGGAAACGGCGCTCGCATCGCAGTGCATGAGCATTTCGCAGCCTCCTCCGAACACATACCCCTGGGTCGCGGCCACTACGGGGATGCGCGAATACCGGCAGCGCATGATGGTTTGCTGGAAATATTGGACGGCCATGTTGAGCGCGTCGAAATCTTGCTGGAAGGCCATCATGCCGATCATCATCAGGTTGGCCCCGACGGAGAAGTTGGTAGCGTTGTTGCCGATGACCAGGGCTTTCCAGTCGCCATCTTCTGCCAACTGTATGGATTCGTGGATACCGCGCAGCACGCCTTCGCCCAGGGTGTTGTGCGGACTGGTGAACTCCAGGCAGAGCACGCCATCGCCTATATCGTGGAGGATGGTCTCGCTGGTTTTGTGGACGGGGCTCTGGTCGCGGTAGTTGTCCAGGAGGATGAAAGAAGAGGCACCGGGAATATCGCGGTACGATTCAGAAGGGATATCGTAGTATTGCCGCACCCCATTTTTAGAAGTATAAAAGGAGGTCAGCCCCGCGGCGGCCATTTTTTTCACCCAGGGGGCGATGTGTTCGCCCTGTGCTTCGGCGGCATCTATGCCGGCTTGCAGGCCGACGATATCCCAGTATTCAAAGGGGCCGAACTCCCAGGCATAGCCGGCGCGCATGGCATCGTCAATGCTGAAGAGCTGGTCGCATATTTCGGGGATGCGGTTGGAGGCGTAGGCGAACAGTCCGGCGAGCGACTGGCGCACCAGGGTACCGCCCTTATCTTCTGCTTTGAACAGGGATGTAATCCGGCGCCGCGGGTCGTCTATTTGTTTTGCTGTTTTCAGGCTGGGCAGTTCGGGGCGGATGGAGGGTTCGTACCCGAGGGTTTCGAGGTTGAGGGCGAGGGTGATCGGGCGGCCTTTTTCATCCTTGTCCTTCGTCTTTTTGTAGAATCCCTGTCCGGATTTATTGCCCAGGAACTTGTTGTCGAGCAGGAACTGGAGGTAGCGGGGCACCTCGAAGGTATGTGCTTGCTCGTCGTGGGGGCAATTCTGTTGGATGCCCATAATGACTTTGGCCGCGGTATCGTGGCCTACGAGGTCGCCGAGGCGGAAGGTACCCGTTTTTGGGCGTCCGAGGGGTGGGCCGGTGAGCGCGTCCACTTCTTCGATGCGCAGGGAGAGTGCCGTGGTGAGCTGATAGATTTTAGCCATGGCATAGACCCCGATCCGGTTGCCGATGAAAGCGGGGGTGTCTTTGCACAAGACGGTCTGTTTGCCGAGGAAGAGGTCGCCGTAGCGCATGAAGAAATCCACCATGAACGGGTCGGTGGCCGGGGTAGGGATTACTTCAAACAGGCGCAGGTAGCGGGGCGGGTTGAAAAAGTGGGTCCCGCAGAACCAGCGTTTGAAGTCGTCGCTGCGCCCTTCCAGCATGAGGTGTATGGGAATACCGGAAGTGTTGGAGGTGACGAAGGCACCGGGGGCGCGAAAGCGGTCCACTTTTTCGAAGATGGCCTTTTTCACTTCCAGGTTTTCCACGACGACCTCTATGATCCAGTCGCAGTCTTTAATTTTTTCGAAGTCGTCTTCGAAGTTCCCCGTTTTGATACGGCTGGCAAAAGCGGAATCGTAGAGAGGGGCCGGCTTGCTTTTCACAGCGCTCTCGAGTGCTTTGTTGACGAGGCGGTTGCGGGCGGCCGGGAGGGCTTTTTCGCCTTCTGCCAGGTCGGGCGGCAGGATGTCCAGCAGGAGAACATCTAGCCCGATATTGGCGAAGTGGCAGGCAATCCCGGATCCCATTACCCCGGACCCCAGGACGGCGGCTTTCTTAATGCGTTTGTTCATAGCAGATGGTTTAATAGACTGGTGGCGAGCGGAACCAAAGGGCATTTTCTGCCTCGCTGACCATCGCAACCAGCCGAATCATTT
>JBEGMH010000321.1:0-7807 GCA_041183125.1 Bacteroidota bacterium
GAGCCGTCTGCTCATTGACCCTCAGCTCGATTTGACGGGCGTTCGGGATGCCTGGACACCTAAAAAATGGATACTGCACTATGAGTAAGCTACATACCTTCATTATTTTGGGAGGACTCGCGTGGGTACTCATCGTCTATCCCCGGGAACTGAGGGCCCAGACGGGCATCCTTCGGGGAAAAGTGACCCAAATGGAAGACAACGCACCGATAGAAGGGGCTGCCATCGCCATCCAGGCGCTCAACAAGGTGGCCTACAGTGCGGCTGACGGCAGCTTCGAGTTGGGGAAAATCCCGCTCGGTCCAAAGGTGCTCACGGTGTTCAGTTTTGGAAAGCAAACCTGGCAGCGCACGGTGGTCGTTACACAGGAGCCTCTCCTGCTCGAGATACCCCTGGAGCCGCTCTCCAAAGACCTGGACGCGGTTACGGTACAGGCAGCACAAGAGCGCACTTTTGGCATTACCCGCTTGCGGGCGGTGGAAGGCATGGCTATTTACGAGGGCCGTAAGAGCGAGGTCGTCGTACTGAGCGACATACAAGCCAATACCGCCGCCAACAACCCCCGGCAACTGTATGCCCGGGTCAGCGGGCTGAACATCTGGGAAAGCGACGGTGCCGGCATCCAGCTCGGCGTCGGTGGGCGGGGACTGAGCCCCAACCGGAGCAGCAATTTCAACACGCGGCAAAACGGGTATGACATCAGCGCCGATGCCCTTGGATACCCCGAAAGTTACTACACCCCTCCCGCAGAAGCCCTGGAGCGCATTGAAGTCGTACGGGGAGCGGCTTCCCTGCAGTACGGGACCCAGTTTGGCGGTATGCTCAACTTCGTGTTCAAAAAACCGACCCCCGGCAAGCGCTTCTCCCTGCTCAGTCGGCAAAGTGCCGGTTCGTTCCGCTTTTTCAACTCGTACAACGAGGTCAGCGGCACGAGCAAGGGCGATGCCTTCCGGTACTTGGCCTTTTACCAGCGCAAACAAGGCGACGGTTGGCGGGAAAACGCCGGGTTTGGGCTCGATATGGCGTTTGCGGCCACCCAGCTGCAGGTCAGCGAGCGCTTTTCCTTACAGCTCGAGTATACCCGCATGCGCTATACCGCCCAGCAGCCCGGTGGGCTCAGCGATGTTTTTTTTCAACAAAACCCCCGGCAGTCTATCCGGGCGCGCAATTGGTTCCGGGTAAACTGGGACCTCGCTTCCCTGACTGGCGAATGGCAACTTTCCGAGCGCAGCAAGCTCCAGGTGCGTAACTTTGCCCTAACCGCCGGCAGGCAGGCATTGGGCAACCTCTCCCCCATCAACACCCTGGACTTTGGAGGCCGCCGGGACCTCATAGCGGGCACCTTCAACAACCTCGGCAGCGAAACGCGCTTCCTGCACCGCTTCCGCGTCGCAGGGCGCGAACACCCTTTCTTAGCGGGCATACGGCTCTACCGCGGGATTACACAAGCCAAGCAAGGCGATGCCAATGCCTCCGACGGGCCAGATTTCGCCTTCCTGCAACCCGAAAACGTAGAAAAATCGGATTATCGCTTCCCCAACTACAACTATGCAGCCTTTGCAGAGCAAATCATTCGGCTTAGTGAGCGCTTTACCCTGACCCCCGGTATTCGCGTGGAGCACATCCGCACCTTTGCCGAAGGGTACTATAAACAAAGGGTCTTCGACGCCGCTGGCAACCTGATCGTCGAGAACCGGGTCGAAGAACAGCTCAAGCGGGTCCGAAGCCTGGTCCTGACCGGGATTGGGTTCAGCTACAAGCCCCAAGCTTTTTTCGAAGGCTATGCCAACCTATCCCAAAACTACCGGGCCATCAACTTTTCTGATATCCGCATAGACAACCCCAACGGGCGCGTGGACCCCAACCTGGGCGATGAGAGGGGCTTCACCGCGGATATCGGGATACGCAGTACCGGCGGCAAGCCATTTTACTTCGATGTCAGCGCGTTTTGGATCGCCTATAAAAACCGCATCGGACAACTGCTGCGCACCGACCAACCCCCGCTGTACAACGATTACCGCCTGCGCACCAACATCGCCGACTCCAGGAATACCGGCCTTGAGGCTTTTGTAGAATCCGACCTGGCCCCCTGGCTTTTCCCCCGTGCCGACAGCAGTGCCCGTTTGTCCCTTTTTGTCAATATTTCCTGGATTGACGCCCGCTATACCCGCACCCAGGACCCTTCCATACGGAACAAGCGCGTCGAACTGGTGCCGCCTTTTACCTTCCGGGGCGGCCTCAGCGGCGGGTGGAAAAACCTCCGCGCTTCCCTGATCGTGTCGCACACCGCTGCCCACTTCACCGACGCCACCAATGCCCGCCGCACCGCTTCGGCGGTGAACGGGCTCATACCCGCTTACACCGTCGCGGATATTTCGGTGGACTGGAGCTTCCGAAGCCTCTCCCTTGCCGTAAATGGCAACAACCTCTTTAACCGCGCTTACTTCACCCGTCGGGCAGAAGCTTATCCAGGCCCCGGGATCATCCCCGCCGACGGCCGCAGCTTTACGGTCACGGTTGGGTATAGACTGTAAGCGCCCATGTTACGCCTATTTTAAGAAACGTGGTTTTTCCCCGCCTACGCTGTCTTAGTGCCAGCCCTATCGTATATTTGTGCGATATCTCGCAACCAATCTATTTTACCGCTTCAAACACACATCCGTTATGCACCCATTTAGACAAATTTTTATTCTTTTTTTATTATTTTTTTCAATAAAAAATTTTGGTCAAAAAACACTCAGCGACCCGAGGTACTCAGAAAACTTCAATACCCTACTCAAGACAGGGGTCGGTAACAGCCTCCCGGATGGCTGGCGGCTCGACGAGACCGGCACCAACGCCAACGGGAACTATACCGCGGGGAATGGTGCCGGGAACTCCGGTGACTCCTACAGTTTTGGCGCCACCGACTCCGACGAGCGGGCCCTGGGCTGCCTGCAATCCGGTTCGCTCATACCCGCGATAGGCTTTGGCTTTACCAACAGCACAGGTTCCAACATCACCAGCCTGAAAATCAGCTACACCGGTGAGCAATGGCGCCTGGGTACCACCGGGCGGGCCGACCGGCTCGACTTCCAGTACAGCACCGATGCGACGAGCCTATCCACCGGGACCTGGAAAGACGTGGACTCGCTCGATTTTTCTTCCCCGACCACTACCGGTACCGTAGGAGCCCTCGACGGGAATGCCGAAGCCAACACCAGGAAGATCAGTTTCACCATTACTGGACTGTTAATAGAAGCCGGCAAGACGGTCTATCTCCGCTGGCGCGATTTCAACGCCAGCGGTGCGGACGACGGTCTCGCCATTGACGATTTTCTCCTCGAAGCCGGCGGAGCGGACGGCAGCGGTACCCTTCCCACCATTACTGCGTTGAGCCCTGCGCACCAGCAGACGGGGGTGGGCCTGCAACTCCGCTGCAAGATCAGCTTCTCGCAACCCGTGGTCAAAGGCAGCGGTAGCATTTCGCTCTTCAAAAGCTCCGACAACGCGAAAGTAGCCGATCTAAGCGCTGCACAAATCCAGGTTTCAGGTGCGAGTGCCGAATTTACGTTGTCCGGCCTGAGCGTTTCCACGAGCTACTATATCCAGGTACCGGCGGGTCTCTTCACCGACGCCGGCGGGCGGCCCCTGCCCGCTGCCGGCGGCCCGAATGGCTGGAGTTTCAGCACCAATGCCTGGCCGCTTTACAACTATGACCTGAACACCTGTGACCTGGGCAATCCGGGTTCCTGGAAACAGAGCAGCGTGAAAGGCGACAGCACCTGGCGCTGTGCCCCCGATGCCTGGCTCAACAGCGGCGGCTTCCGGATCAACGGCTTCAGCTCGAGTACGGGTGCGCAAATCCAGGACGATTGGCTGATTTCGCCCGCTATGGACCTATCGCTCTACAATATCCCCACCCTCAACTTCCGGCTCCGCTCCCGCTTCAAGGGCGCCCCTTTGCGCGTGTATTATGCCATTGGCACCGACAGCACCGCGCCGGCAGCCGGCTCTGCCGCATGGACACTATTAGAAACCATTTATACCGTAGAACACAACGACCGCTGGCAGTCTATCCAGCCGCTCGACCTCGGCGCCGCTAAATCAGCCAAGACCTACCTCGCTTTCCGCTATACCTCTTCCCCGGAAGAAGGTTCCAGCCAGGTAACGCTCGACGATATCCAGGTTGGCAATGCGCAAAAAGCGCCGGCAGCCTACCTGAACCCCCTATCGCCTACCCTGTTGGTGTTTGACCAGGGCACGCCCGGGCAGGCAAGCGCGCCCCAGTCCTTCCAGTTTCAGGTATTCAACCTTTCGGGAGAGCTGAGCTTGCAGGCACCCGCCTTTTTTGAACTCTCCCTGGACAGCAGCACCTACGCCGCCACAGCCAAACTCAGCGCAGCGCAAGCGAAGGCGAACGCCCTAAAACTCTTCGTGCGCTACAAGCCCACCCTCAGCGGGGCGCAAGACGGCGGAAAAATCGGCATCCTGGCGGGCGGCAGCGCGGTGGCAGCCCTGCAAGTGTTGGGCAACACCCTGGACCCCGCTTCCACGCTGGATATCGTCAACTGGAACATCGAATGGTTTGGAAACCCCGCTAGTGGCTATGGCCCCAGCGACGACGACCTGGCCGAACGCAACGTACGCACCGTGTTAGAGCGCTTGAATGCCGACGTGTACGCCTTTCAGGAAGTAGTGGACGTCAACCGCTTCCGCCGAATGATAGGCGGGTTGAAAGACTACGGCACCTTTATCGCCGATTACTGTTCCAACGCCAACGACACCTTGTCTGCCAACTATGCCAATGGCCAAAAGCTCGCTTTTGCCTATCGCAAATCAACCGTCAGCAGGGCTGTCGCCCGCGGGATGAAGCGCAACAGCGCCTCGGCTTACAGCAACTGGGCTTCCGGGCGTTTCCCCTTCCTCATGGAAGCCCGGGTCAATACCGGGAGCGGCGAACAAACCCTGCACTTCATCGCCATACACGGCAAGTCGGGGAGCACCCTGGCCGATTT
The DNA here is from genome assembly GCA_041183125.1 of Bacteroidota bacterium. Taxonomy (GTDB): domain Bacteria; phylum Bacteroidota; class Bacteroidia; order Chitinophagales; family Saprospiraceae; genus JADJPL01. Next base: position 4,998 of record JBEGMH010000321.1, read on the forward strand.
CACGCGCCGCCGCGATGCGGCCAGGGAGCTGAAAGACACCCTGGACGCCGCGTTCAGCAAAGTACCGGTCATCGTGTTAGGGGACTATAACGACGACCTGGACTCTACCATTTCCGCCTTCGAAGTACAGCCTGCGGTAAGCCCGTATGCGCTCTTCGTCGCCGATACGCTCGATGCCGACCGCTACCGCAGCCCCAGCCTGGTGCTCAGCAACGCCGGCTACAACTCTATCTCCGGCTACGCTGACGTCGTAGAGCACATCGTCGTTTCCGACGAGTTAGAGAAAGCCCTGTGGCCCGGTGGGGTTCGTCTGGTCACGGAAGTAAAAGACTGGATTGCCGACTACCACAACACTACCTCCGATCACTTCCCTCTGATGGCACGCCTCCGCTTTTCCAGCTTGCTGACCTCCGAAAAGACGCTTCCGCTGGAGGATCGTGCGCTCGTCCTCCTTGGCAACCCCGTGTCCGATGCCCTGCGCTTCCGGCTCTCGGTGCAGTCCGGCGACCTGCAGTTCAGCGTGTTCAGCAGCGATGGGCGGCTGTGCAGCCAAAGCAGCATCGCCAATGCGGGGGCCTTCGAATCCGTTTTTGAGATCCCGACCCAATCGTTGCCCGCCGGCAGCTACTGGTTGCAGGTGCGCAATGGGCGGTACCGCGCCGTGCGGCCTTTTATCGTACAGCACTCCGAGAAGTAAGGCTGTGCTTTTTTTCGGTAAAAAAGGCCATACAGGTATTTTTATTCCGAAGTTTTCCTATTTTCCCAGCCTTATTGCTAACCAGAACGTACTATAGCATGAAAAAGAAAACATCCACTACTCAAGAATCCCGCAGGCAGTTCATCCGCAAAGGGGTGACCGCGCTTGCAGGTTTCTACATCGTGCCCCGCAGCGTGCTGGGCCGGGGTTTTGTGGCCCCCAGCGACAAGCTGCAGGTCGCAGGTATTGGCGTAGGCGGAAAGGGGGAAAGCGACATTTGGAGCTTCCACCAAAGCGGGAAAGCAGATATCGCTTTCCTCTGCGACGTAGACGCCCGCCAGACCGCAAAGAGCCGCTCGCGTTTCCCGAAAGCCAAAGTGTATACCGACTACCGGGAAATGCTCGACAAAGAGCACAAGCTCATAGACGCCGTGTCGGTCTCTACGCCCGACCACATGCACGCCGTTCAGGCGATGGCGGCCATGCAGCTCAACAAGCACGTCTATGTGCAAAAACCACTAACCCACGACATCTACGAGGCGCGCATGCTCACCGAGGCCGCGCACCGCTACAAAGTCGTCACCCAGATGGGCAACCAGGGCGCTTCGGGCGATGGGGTACGACAGCTCATAGACTGGTATAAAGCCGGCATCATCGGCGATGTGCACACCGTCTATTGTTATACCGACCGCCCCGTATGGCCGCAGGGCATCGCCTGGCCCTCGCAAAAAGCCAGCGTCCCTGCCGAGCTCAACTGGGACCTCTGGCTCGGCACCGCGCCCTACAAAGACTACGTGGACAACGTAGTCCCCTTCAACTGGCGCGGCTGGTGGGACTACGGTACGGGTGCCCTCGGCGATATGGCCTGCCACAACATCGCCCCCGTATTCCAGGTATTAGGCCTTGGCTACCCGACCTCTGCGGAATGCAGCGTCGCCACCCCCTACATCCAGAACTGGACGAAGGGATACAACCCTGAATGTGCGCCGGTAGCCTCGCATATCATCCTGCGTTTCAAAGGAAAAGACGGCAAACCAGACGTGAAGCTGCACTGGATGGACGGAGGTATACAACCCGAGCGCCCAGAAGAACTCGGTCCGAACGAAACCATGGGCGACGGCGGCAACGGGGCTATTTTCGTGGGTACGAAGGGCAAGATGATGTGCGGCACCTACGGGCTGGTGCCCTCTTTGCTCCCGACTAACAAAAACAAAGAAGTCACGGTACCCCAGACCGTTGCGCGCGTCTCGAAGGGCGAGGGCGGGCACTACGCCGCCTGGGTAGAAGCCGCTATTGCCGGGTACGGCAGCGAGTTGGCGAAAAACCTCAGCTCCAACTTCGACGCGGCGGGTCCGTTGACGGAGAGCATCCTCATGGGCAACCTGGCCATTCGCAGCTACGATATCCAGAAAAAGTCGGCAAACGGCCGCACCGAGTACCCGGGCCGCAACCTTCGCCTGGACTGGGACGGTGCCAACATGAAGGTGACCAACTTCGACGAAGCCAACCAATTTGTGAAGCGGAAGTACCGCGACGGGTATTCGCTGGGGATGTAGTCCCCGGTTGAGCCCGAAGCCGTACGTTGCATCCGCGGAAGGAAAGCGCAAATAGATAGCGGGAGGGGCGGGGGGAACGCTGAAAAGTTCCTCCCGCCCCTCTCCCATTACAGGGTTATTCCGGCAGGTTGCGCAGGATATCCTGCACCGTTGCCCTCACTTTATAATCGGGATCCACCTGGCGCCACAGCACTTTGCCTTTCTGGTCCAGCACAAAAGTAGCCGGTATGGGCAGGCGCTCGGAATCATCGGAATGTGCTTCCTTCAAGTTGGCGTTTATCGCGGTGTTGTACAACAAGCGCGTAGCCTTGGGGGGCAGGAACGTCACGTCAAAGAGGTTGGCGATCGCGTAGCCCTCGTCGTAGAGCAGCGGAAACGTTGCCCCTGTTTTTTCTCGGGTCCTGGACAGCAGTTCTGGTTTTTCCGGGGATATAGCGACCAATTGGGCCCCTTTGTCGGTGATGAGGCTGAGGCTATCCTGAAGCTTGTGCAGGTGTTTGTTGCACACAGGGCACCATTGGCCGCGGTAAAAAACGAGCACGACGGGGCCTTTGTCC
>JBEGMH010000322.1:0-3222 GCA_041183125.1 Bacteroidota bacterium
AAAAATGTCGGGAAGCAAAAAGAATGCCGCTGGCATTCAAAACAGGAGTGCCCGGAAAAGGACAAAGAGTCCAATTTGCGATATGATGGACAAGATAAAGCCCCCTATGAGGCATATAAAATGGGCTGAGGATGCAAAAGGAGCTGCTAATAAGGAGAGAGTAGGTTTCTCAAAGAAAAAGGACCTCCACTTCATCGTTACGGTACCCGCCACCGTCACCGTCACTTCCCTGAGCACAGCGACGTTTGACAACAGATGGCTGCGGTCCGGGCTCATGCTTATGGTGCGGAAAGCCTTAGATGCCGTGAAGGTGGGGACAGATACAAAACGCTCGTGGGCGGCCCAGTGGGAAACTCCCAGGGCGTAGAGTATGCTGAACGCAAGGATGGCCGCGAGCTGTCTCATATTTTGTTTTGTGCGGTGCAAGGTTATATAAAGCCTGGTTATTGTGTTACTGAATGTATCTTTTTTTTTAGCATTGCACAAGATTTCGAAAATGTAAGTACTGCACTAATCTTCCTACCGTGAAAAAACTGTTGCCGCTCTTCCTTTCCATAGTGTTTATAGGCGTTGCCCCGGGTCTCTTCGCACAAGTGGCAGATCCTATTGTCCCTGACCGGCCGGGCTTAGGGGAATCTGCATTCCTCGTGCCAGAGGGTACCTTCCAAGTGGAAACCGGCGTCAATTTTGAGTGGGATAGGGAAGATGGCGTACACCGAAAATCCTACACGTACAACACTACTACGCTGCGGTACGGGGTTTCCGGCTCTTTTGAAATCAGGGCGGCAGCTAACCTGCAACAGGATTACCTCTCCAAACTGCTGTCCGAACAGATCTCCGAGTTGGGATTGACCCCTTGGTCCATCGGATTCAAAGCAAGGATATCCGAGCACAAGGGGTGGGCACCCAGGATGGCATTACTCGGGAACCTGGCGATCCCCTATGCTGCCTCTACTTCTTTTCGAACTTCTTACATAGCCCCTTCTTTCTTGATACCTATGGAATGGGATCTTTCAGACCAACTGCTGCTCACCGTTAATACCGGGGCGTTCTGGGATGGGGAAAGCGCCGCCCCCTCCTACTTTGGCTCTGTCGGCCTGGATTATGTTCTCCTACCCAGATTAGGCCTTTTTGTAGAAAGCTATTTGGACTTTGATGCGCAAGGGTCTTTTTTGCCCGGTTTCGACGCCGGCACCGTATGGCGCTTAACCCCTGATATACAACTCGATTTATCCGCAGGCATAGGGCTGAACCCGGAAATGGCCGATGGGTTCCTGAACGGGGGCGTCTCCTATCGCCTTTCCCGGAAACGGGGCAACCCAAAGCGGCATACATCGGGTTAGTGGGGCCCATACCCTGGGGGCGTTCCCTGGGTGGACAAAAAACCGTCGGGAGCTACCGCACCCCATACCCTAACGGGCGCTCATCATTCCGGGCAAAAACATACACTGGCTTGCCCTGGAGGGTCATCGCCGCGATACGGCGGGTCTCACCGGGCACGTACAGCCCGCTCTCGCCAGGGGAAAGCGCCCGGAAATGCCCTTTCCCGTCGCCTAACAGCGCGAGGCCCATCCCCGCGTCATAGCTGCCAAAATAAGGGGCACAACTGTATTCGTTGCCACCCAGGAGCAGGTCGGGATGCCCGTCGCGGTTGAGGTCTGTGGCCAGAATGGCGTGGACCGGGGCAAACTGCGCAGGCAAGGGCAGGGTATGGAAGGCGAAAGACAGCTTTCCCTTGTTCTCTATCCATGCGGAGGCAAAGCGGAACGCCTCCAGGTGCAGGCTCTTTTGCAGCGCTTCTTTACCTAATATCTCCCCTACCGTCTTCCCGGCATATTCCTGGTGCCGGACGTACTTTTTCTTGAACATCGGCACCTGCTTGATGAGCTCGTCTTTGGTGGCGACGGGAAACACACCCTGGGCATTCGTATAGGCCAGGATGGGATCAAGCGAGCCGTTGCCATCGTAATCGTCGGCATACAGGTGCAAGGGGCGCTCCGGGCTGGGTACCCGGCGGGTATTTTCGCCCTGGTTGCCCGCGATGATATCTAAATCCCCATCTCCATCCAGGTCGGCAAGGGCCAGGCATCTCCACCAACCGGCGCTTTGGGCGAGGCCTTCCGGGGTGCTGCGCGTTAGCTTGCCTTTTTCGTTCCGGAATACGGTTATGGGCATCCATTCGCCTACCAGCACCAACTCCGGCCAGGTATCTCCGTCCAGGTCGGCCCAGTGGGCATCGGTGACCATACCGACCGAGGCCAGGTCGGGCCCGAGGGCGGCGGTAGCGTCGCTGAAGTTCCCTTTGCCGTCGTTGCGCAGGAGGTAGCTGGTCGGGGCCTGCCCGTACCGGGCCGGCACGCTGCGCCCGCCGATGAACAAGTCCTGGTCTCCGTCCTGGTCCACGTCAGCGGCTACAGCCACAGAGCCGTGCTGGGCTACCGCGGGGAGCCGCCCCTCCTGCTCGCGGAAGCGGCCCTTGCCGTCGTTGAGGAGCAGGCGGTCGTACAGAAGGACGGGATCGCGGTTTTCCTCATTGCCCCCGGTGACGAGGTACAGGTCGGGAAACCCGTCCCCGTTGGCGTCAAAAAAGAGGCAGTCGGTTTCTTCACGGGCATCGGCAGGGGCAAAGACGGGCTGCGGGGAGCGGGCCAAACCGTTTTTACCCTGTAACAACAGACTGCCAGAGCCACCCGCGGCATGGCCCATATAGATATCCTCCAGCCCGTCGCCGTTGACATCCGCTACGGCGATGGGCGGCCCTTCGCGCGATAACTTGTGCGGCAACAGGAACGCGCTGTTGAAGTCGTTGAAGTCGTTTTCCACATGCTGCACTTCGGCAGGAAAAAGCCCGGGCAGGGCCTGTAGCAGACCGGGGGGCGCTGCCCGCTGGTATGTGTATTTCTGCCCGGCATCGGCCACGGATACGGACAGGACCTGGTTACAGCGTACATCGCGGAGCAGTTGCGTTTTGCCGCCCGGCCAGATCAGGCGCAGGGAGTCTAATTGCTGGATACTGGCCAAGCCCAGGTGCACCACAGGCGGCACCGACGACTGAAAACCGCGGGAGGGATAGTTCTCTGCTATCCATCGCTTGTCCCCGGCGTAGGCGATGGCTTTCAGCCCTACGCCGAAGGGGTTGGGGCCTTCCCCTTTCGGAACGATCTGCAGGTAGGCGCTGCTGCCGGGGGCAGCCCTTTCCACCTGCCCGTTCCGGTACAGGGA
>JBEGMH010000323.1:0-9897 GCA_041183125.1 Bacteroidota bacterium
GGAAAAAAGAGTCATTTTTTGTCCACACGAAGGCTTTTTGAGGGAGTCTAACTGCCTTAGATGACCGAAAAAAGGCACAGTATGGGAAAAAAAGGGCCTTTTTGACCCCTTGATGATCCCCCTCGCAACAAGTCTATTATTGCTGCAGGACGAAAGCGCTCGGTTCGAGTTTGCTTTGCACCAGGGCCAGGTGCCCGGTAATTTCTTCAACATCTGTGTAGGGGAAGCGCACCCCCACGCGGGTCTGTCCTGCATGGGTTATCGAGTACGGCTCCAACCCTGCGTCTTCTATTTTTTTCAACAGCCGGGCTACGTTGCGCGGATCGCGGAACAAGCCGATTGCGATGACACAAGTATCCGGTCGTTCGTTTGGCAGGAGTAATTTTTGGCGGGCAGCCAGGGCAGAATCGCCTGGTTCATAGGCCGTAGCGTCTGTTAGCGAGTCTGTTTCGACGACCCTTGCCTTGCTCTCCTGCCTTTGTGCCGCCGGGAAGAGTCCTTTGAAGTGGGGGCGAAACAGCAGGTAAGCCCCGGCTCCTACGACCAATGCACCGAATGCCACCACAAAGGACAGGGCGGGGCGTCTCCGGGGTGGAGCAGACGGGTCGCGAATGGGGGGAGCCGAACCCTTTTCTTCCTCTTGTAAAGGTGTGTTTGCGGCAGTCCATGCAGGGCTAGCACTCCGCACTGCGGATACCTCGGGTAGCCCAAACGCATTTAGGTTCAAGTTAGTCGGTTCTTGTTCAAATTGCAGGTGGCCTTCCACGTCACGTCGCAGGGAACCGATTTTAGGGAGGAGGACGACCTCTTTGTCCCCGAGCCGGGCCTGCAGCGTTTGAACGTATTCCCGCACGAGCTCTTCAGCGTACTGTAGTGGTAAAGCATAGCGTTTTGCCATATACGGGTACAGGGCAGTATCGCCAGTCGGTACACCTGGATGGAAAGTCAGCCCCAAATGTGGCGGAAGTGCCACCTGGCGAAACGGGTCTATCCGGGCGGGCAGCCCGATGCTGGTAAACGAACCCAGTCCAGGCACTTCGACCTGGCCCTGTTCCATGAGCAGTTCGGCCATACAAGCCGCCACATCTATTTGCATCATTGGATTACAAGTCTAGTCATTGCCCCTTTCGCAACAAGTCTAATCTATTTGCGGTTAGAAGAGCTGGGCAAAGGCTGTTTCCTTTTCCAAAAATAGGTTTTTTATCCAAACGCCACTTTGGGCCTCATGAAAAAAGAGCAAAACATACCCACTTTGCGTTTATTGTCGCTGATTGTGATCGCCTATTTGCTCATGGCATTCACTTGGTGGTCGGTATTATTGTTCAAAAAAAACCGGGATGCCTTTGACGCAAAGCAGGAATTGCTCCGCCTGGAGTTTGAAGAAGGCCGTGCAGGAGTGGTGCATTATCGGCACACCACCGCTTACCGGAACCTGGAATACCGCTACAAGCGCCAGGAGTGGATGATCCTGGGAGAGGCCCTGGTGTTTGTGTTGAGCCTCGGTGCCGGCATTTGGTTTATCAACCGGGGCTATCAAAAGCAGGTAAATGCTGCACGCTCGCAGCGCAACTTTCTGCTCTCCATTACCCACGAGCTCAAGTCCCCGCTGGCTTCGATACGCCTGGTGATGGAAACCCTACTGCGCAGGGAGTTAGAGCGCGAACAAGTGCTCAAGTTAGGGTCCAGCGCCCTGCAGGAGACCAAGCGCCTCAATGCCTTGGTGGACAACCTCCTGCTGTCTGCGCGTCTCGACACGGCTTACCGACCGGAGCGGGCATCCGTCCATCTGGGCGAGGTAGTGCTGGACCTTATAGCCAAGTTAGGCGAGTTGTACCCCGGTGCCCGTATTTTTACGGACATAGAGACCGACATGCCCTCTTGGCAAGGGGATAAAGCGGGCTTTACCTCGATAGCGCTCAACCTGTTGGAGAATGCGGTCAAGTACTCCACAAAAGGCGTGGATATATCCGTTTCCCTTTACTACCAGCAACAGCCCGCCGGGTTTGTCTTTAGTGTGGCCGACAAAGGCCTGGGCATACCCGATGCGGAAAAGCGGCGTATCTTCGACAAATTCTACCGCATCGGCAATGAAGAGCAGCGCAGTAGCAAAGGGGCGGGCCTGGGTTTGTACATCGTTGATCAAATCGCCCGGGCACACGGGGGCCGTGTCAAGGTGAGCGATAACGCCCCCACAGGCAGCGTTTTCCAGGTATTTCTCCCGGATGTGTAAAAACAGGCTTGTCGCGAGGGGGGTATCAAGGGGTCACAAACTTATAGCCTATGCCCCGGATAGAAAAGAAAAACTCCGGGTTCCGGGAATCGCGCTCAAAGCTACGGCGGAATTTGAGGATAAAATTGTCTATGGTCCGGGTACTCGGGAACACATCATAACCCCAGACTGCCTGGAGGATCTGGCGTCGGGACACCACTTCCCCTTTGCGGTCTATCAGCAGTTTGAGCAACATCGCCTCTTTTTTCGTCAGCACGAATTTTCCATGGACCCCTTCGGCTTCGAAGGTGGCAAAGTTGACCCGGTTGCCGCCGAACGCTACCACTTCCGGCTTGTTCTCCACCGACTTGCTCGTTCGGCGGATCAGGTTTTGGACGCGCAGGAGCAGTTCTTCCAGCACAAAAGGTTTTGCGATATAATCATCGGCTCCCCGCTTCAGTCCGGTGATTCGATCCAGGGAGGTGTCTTTGGCCGTCAGGAAGACGATGGGCACCTCTCTATTGGTCAGCCTGATTTGTTCGCAAACCTGTAGGCCATCCATCTCCGGAAGCATGATATCGAGCAGTACCAGGTCGAAATGCTGGTCTTCAAACAAGCGGATGGCTTCGCGGCCATCCGCGACAGCTACGACCTCGTACTGCTCCAGCTCCAGGTTTAGTGCAATAGCACTACGAATGTGTTCTTCGTCTTCTACGAGCAATATCCGCATGGGTACTTTGTTGCTTACTCTGTGCTCTTTTTTCTTCGGGTTTTGAAGATTTCCACGATTTCTTTCTCTTTGAGGAAGCCGAAATCCTGGAACGCCGAGGAGACGAAGCGCTTGATATCCTGATAGTCTTTGCCTCGTTTGTCCTTGTAGTAGGCCAGCAACTGGTGCATATACTGCAAAGAGAGTTCTTTGAGGTCCTGGTTGAATTGCTGGTTTACGAAAATCCCCATATAGATTGGGAACAACTTGGCCAATTCAAAGAATTCCGGGTAATCGCTTTCCCCCAGGTTTTGGATGACCTGTTCGAAGTAGTGGCGTATGGTCAGGCGCAGGCACTCGTTGATGGTAGAGAGCCCCTGGTGGTCGTTGTAAAAAATCTTTACGGCATCCTGTGTTTCCAACTGGGTATAGCCCACGTGGTGGATGGTGTCCGTGAGCTGATAATAGCGGCTGAGCTCATCGGGATAGGTCTTGTCAATCAAGGCGGACATACGGTGGTCCTGGTCTGCACCGGGCACCAGGGCACCGGTCAAGTGGTGCAGTTCGAGCAGAAAATCGAGGAAAGCATTTATAAAACCGGGCATTCCGGTGCGCACGGAATGAAACACGCGAGCCAGCACCTGCTGGTCTTCTTCCGGTTTGTGGAAGAACATAGCGGACAGCATCATCACCTGGAGGTGTTCCCGGGTTCCGTGGAAATGCTCGTTGGCGATAAACTCCGTGATCGGTGTGTTCAGCGAGGAGTTGTCGGCACTGTGTTCGGCCCGATAGAGCAGGAAGTGCTTCAGGGTAGCGAAATAAACAGGCAGCTCATCCACGGTTTCCGGGAAGTCGGCTGTTTGGAAATTATCGTTCCGGAACTGTTTTTTATAGCGCGTATAGCCATCGCGGCGCTCTGTGTCCCGGCGGTATTTTTCCAGTACCTGGCTTTGCAGATAATAGCGGATCCGCTTATTCTGGATACTGTTGATGAGGTTGGTAATCCATATATCGCTGCTCAGGGCAAACCCGATCTGTATGGATTGCCCGATGCGTTGTTTGAGGATTTCAAAATTGGTCGAATTGCAAATAGCGAGCAGTATCTCTTTGAAGTGCTCCTGAGGCCGCACGTATTTGAAAGCATCGCTGACTTCGCCCCGGAGCACGGAATACCCGAGGATTTTTGGCAGGAACAGCCCTTCGAATGCGGGGTCGAGGAGGACGAGTTCCAGGGGGATGATCTGCAGGGGGTTTTCACCGGCGACCTGGTTGTACAGCAGGGCAATGGTTGGCTCGAAGGTTTCTTTGAGCCGGTTGTAATCTTCTTCTTCTTCCGATTCGAGGTATTTGGCCAAATCATCCGAATCCTGGATTTCCCCGGCTAGCTCTTCGAGCTGCTCGAGGTAGTGTGGGTCCAACTCGTACATAGGGCGCTATTTTAACGGCAAACCTGATAGTGCGTTTTAGGGCACTATCAGGCTTGTGATGTGAAAAAAAGAGGGCTATTTTGAGCCTGTTGAGGCAAAAATAACAACAATATTTAGAAAACGGGAGCCCTGGCGTTATTCTTCTGCCGGGCTTTCTTCCTGTTCTGCTTCCGCGGGGGCTTCAGGAGCAACGGGCTCCGGAGCAGGAGCGGGGGCAGGAGCCGCTACCTTGGGCGGGGCAATCCCATTGACGGCTGCGTGGAAAGCTGCCTTTTCTGCTGCTGTCTGCGCCACGTGGGCTGCAATTTGGGCTTCTTTCTGATCTACCCACTGCTGGTGCTTGGCTTGTGCCTCCTCAATCGTCATAGAGCCCTTCGAGACCCCGCGCAGCAGGTGCTTTTTGTAATAGATGCCTTTGTAGCGCAGGATAGCACGGGCGGTATCGGTAGGCTGCGCGCCTTTCATGACCCAGTCCAGCGCTTTTTCGCGGTCAATATCAATGGTGGCGGGTTTTGTCATGGGGTTGTACGTGCCGAGGCGCTCGATGTAGCGGCCATCACGGGGAGAGCGGGAATCCGCTACGACAATTTGGTAGAACGGGTGCTTTTTGCGGCCCATTCGCTGCAATCTGATTTTTACAGACATTTTTTTGAAGGTTTCGATTTGACCATTCCCGCTTACTTTGACAAGCAAACAGCGGGCTTTCAACGGGGGGCAAAGGTAAGAATAAAAAAGGAAATATTCCAATTCGGACGGTTGAATATCCGATTTTAAGGTTGGTTTTAACGTCTATTGTCCAAGATTTCCGTTTTTTCCGTTCTCCAAACGATGGGGACGCCCAATATGCGCAGCAGAAACACAGCAAGGGCGATCAGCGCAAGCACGATCAGGAAGCGCTGGAAGGCAGGACGGGCTGGCGTAGTAGGGGCGGAAGGGTCTTTGCGGGCCATCGTAAAAAGATTGTATGGGTGGCAAGCGGAGCGGGCAGAGGTCGAAAGAGTTTTTTCTCCTCGCAACAAGTCTATTAAAAATCAAAGCGCAAGCGCAGGTTGACCCTGCGGGAGGTCAGGTAGTTGGGGATAGCGTACTGCTGGTCGAAAACCGTGCGGATCCAGGTATTGCCCGCTTGGTTTTGGACCTGCATCAGGTTGAACACTTCCAGGCTGGCCCAGGCGTTCCGGGTAAGGCCCAGGAAGTGGCCGGGATGCAGGGGCAGGGATTTCTCCCGGTTCCAAAGCAAGAGGGAAAAGCCGATGTCCACGCGGTGATAGGCATCAAAGCGATAAGTATTTCGATAGACCGTATTGTTCCCGCGCAGTCCGAACGGCAGTCCACCCCCCAGCGTCAGGTTGAGGTGCATTTTGAAATTTTCGTTCCGGGGCAGGTAATCCTGGAAGAAGATAGACATCGTCATGAACCGATCCGTAGGCCGGGGCACGTAGGCCACAGGGGTTGCTTCTTCCTGCCCTACTTCCCGGCGCAGGTGCTGTACGCCCAGCAGGCGTTCACGGGCCTGCAGGAAGGAAAGGTTGATCCAGGATTCCGCCCCGGGCACAAACTCGCCGTTCAGGCGCAAATCCAGGCCGGTGACATAGCCTTCGGCGTCGTTTTCCCCCGAATAGCGGATGCGCACATTTTCCACGTCATACGATATCAGGTCCCAGAGTTTTTTGTAGTAAGCCTCCGAAATGAAGCGGAATTTCTTGGGGTTGTTTTTGCCAAGGTTGAAATCCCAGGTAAGGCCGGCGACGACGTGGGCCGACTTTTGGGCAGCCAGGTCGGTATTCAGGACGCCGCTGGGGCGGCGGAGTTCCCGGTAAAACGGGGGCTGCGCGTAGAGGCCCGCCGCGAGGCGCCAGGAGATATCCGTTTTCCCTTTCAAGGGTTTATAGAGCAACTGAAAGCGGGGCGAAAGAAGCGCCTCGCCCGTCAGGCTCCAGTAGGTGGCGCGCACCCCGAAGGAAGCCCGGAGCTCGCGGCGTTCGTCGTGGCGGTAGGTATAGGTGTTTTGCAAAAAGCCACTGATGCGGGACGACTCCAGCGCGTTGCGCGTTTTCAGGACGCTGAACAGGAGCACCTGGTTCGGGTCATCGGGAAGGGAATAGCCCGCGGAATCTATCCGCTCCCACTCGTTGATCTGGTCGGCGATGGATTCCCGCTGGTATTTTACGTTCCACTGGATGAAATGGCTGGCCGTAGCCGCGGGCGCGCGCGGCGCGGTCTGGAGCTCCCATCCTCCCCGGTGCTCGAGGTTCCAGGTGCGGAGGTCCAGGTAATTGCGCACATACTGATGCTGGGTCCCGACACCGAGCTCCGCCAATACTTCCCCAAAGCCCCCGCTGCCCAGGTCGGTTTCAATCTGCCGCAAGCTGTAATCCCCGATGATGTCGAAGCGCTCATTCTCATCCGACCGAAAATCGGAGGCCAGCAGCTTCAGGAAGAAAGGGTTCTGCTTGCGCTCGGGAAGGTAGGTCAACGACAAGCCCCCCATCCCGGTCGTAAACTCATCCGTCTCGGAGCCCTCGAACACCGAGTAGAGCTGCAGGGCGTAATTGATCAACCCAAACGCCGTACTGCGGGTCGTAGGGGCAAACCGATAAACAGCGCGGTTGATATTGCCCAACACGCCCAATTGCAGGTTGTGCGTCACATCATACGTGAGGTAGGTCTGTACATCGGTGAAATTGGGCACGTACTCGCCCTTGACGTCCAAAGAACCGAGCAGGTAGCGGGTAGTTTTATACCGTGCCCCCAACAGGAAGCGGAACTTTCGGAAACCCTCTTCGCCTAATGGCAGGCTCCCTTCCACGTGTGCAGACCCGCCCAGAAAACTCATGCTCGCGGAGGCGCGCAAGCTATCGGGCAGTTTGTACTTTATGTCCAGTACCGAGGAAAGCTTGTCCCCGTAACGGGCTTCAAACCCCCCGGAAGAAAAGGACAGGTCCCGGATCAGGTCCACGTTTGGGAAACTGAGGCCTTCCTGCTGGCCGGCCCGGATAAGTTGCGGGCGGTAGATTTCAAAATCGTTGACATACACCAGGTTCTCGTCGTAATTTCCTCCCCGGACGTTGTACTGGGAGCTCAACTCGCCCCCGGTACCGCTCGAGGCACCCAGGGCGATGTGCGGCAGGATGCTCTCCAGGTTGCCGCTCGTGGTAGGCAGCAGGCGGAACTGTTCGACGGCGTCGCGCACCATCCCTGCGCCTTCCAGGCGGCTTTCCGTCACGATAATCTCCAGGTCGGAGTCGGAAGGCACCATCTGCACATCCACCTGGATACCGCTTTTGGCGGGCAGTGCCCGCATGTTCACCACGGCCTCTTTGAAACCGATACGGGTGAAGACCAGGACGAATTCCTGGCCGGCCGGCACAGAAAGGCTGTATCGGCCATTGGCAGCCGTTTCGGAGGCGTAGTTGCTTCCTCGGACATATACCGTGGCGTAGTCCACGGGTTCGCCCGTGTTGGCATCGGTAACCGTACCGCTGACAATGGCCCTCTTATCGTCCTGGCCTTGCAGCACAACACTGCCCAAACAGGCGATCATACAAAACAGGTAAGCAATACTACGCATGCGTGATGTGGATAAGACGGAAGGGCTAAAACCGTGCCATTTCCCCTCCGATGGCTTTTAAATGGCGGATGGCGGCCAATGGGTCATCTGCTTTGAAAACACTGTTGCCCGCGACGAGCACGTCTGCGCCCGCTTCCAGCAGCGCCTGGGCATTGTGCGCCCCTACCCCACCATCTATTTCAATGCGCACAGACAGGTTCTGCGATTCGATCATCTCCCGCAGGCGCCTCGTGCGGGGCAGGGTGCGGTAGATGAACTGCTGCCCGCCAAATCCCGGGTTCACCGACATGAGGCATACCAGGTCCAGGTATTCCAGCACATCTTCCAACGCTTCGACAGGGGTATGGGGGTTGATGGCCACCCCTGCTTTTGCGCCCGTAGCCTTGATTTGCTGAATGACGCGGTGCAGGTGTGTACACGCCTCGAGGTGCACGGTGATATGGTCAGCACCGGCTTCCCGGAACGACTCTATATACTGCTCCGGCTCTACTATCATGAGGTGTACGTCGAGCGGCTTGGAGCAAAGACGGCGCACTGCTTCCACCACCATCATACCGAAGGTGAGATTGGGCACGAAACGGCCATCCATGATATCCAGGTGGAGCCAGTCCGCTTCACTTTCGTTGATGCGTTTCATTTCTTCCGGCAAGCGGGCGAAGTCGGCTGCGAGCAGGGAGGGGGCAACCAGGTGCCTTTGTCTGGGCATATCGAACAGAGTTGGGAGCTTGCGCCAATGTACGGCAGCACAAAAATAAAAAAAACCGGTCAGGATTGCTAACCGGTTTCCAAAAAGAGCTTTGAGAGGCTATCTACATACCATGGGCCGCCTCTTTTGGCGTCCCGAAAAAATTTTGACAGAGATTACATACTTTTACATGGTGCGGGATTATGAGTCGTTATTTGCATGAGGCCTTTTTGTTGTCCTCTTTTGACCATACAAAAGTGGGGCTTCTTCCAACCCTTTCATAGTACATTTTTTTTATTTACTGGAGTTGAAAAAAATTTATTTTTTAATATAAAAAACTGATTTTCATTTATTTAAAATGATTTTTTTGATTAAAAAATAACGATTTAAATTTTTTTTACATAAAAGAATAGTCGTCCAAACCGAAAAAAGGTTTCTTCATCAAGCTAAAACCATACCAAATGAATACCTTCTACCATGTAAAGCGGGATACCCGGGCCTCGGGGAATCCTGTGTCGGTCCTGCTCTCGGGCGTTCTTCTTCTTGTGATGATGGGGCTCCCGGCCTGCCATACAGCGGGCGATGAGCAGGCCCTGCAAGCAGAAGCCCGACAATTAGCGGCGGGCATGGACAGCTTGTCCTGCACCCTGCGCCAACTCGAAGACAGCACGCGGGTACTCTGGGACGGCGTCAACGCTGCATTGGACGAAAACCTGCCGGCCAATATGCCGCCCATAGAGCGCAAGAACATGCTGGCTGTGCGGAATACGCAACTCATCGAGATGTTCCAGAACTACGATAGTCTCGGTGAAAGCGTACACCGCCTGGTGCGCGAGGCGGGTGTAAAAGACGAGGCCATCGCGCAACGGGTCATCGCCCTCAAACGCAAACAGGACGCACAGGAACTGCTTTTTGCAGCTTTTTTGGAAAAAGCAGCCGGCATGGATGCCAAAACATTGAAAAAAATCGAGCGGGATTTTGAGATGGCGCGGAAGGCAAAGCATTGCCGTTGAATCGTTGGTGGGCCATGCGCGTGCAAAAAATCGCGCAAGGGGCATTCATAGGAAGACAGTAGGGGCTGCCTACGTCGCGCAGGCCCGCCCCTACTGTCTTCACCTCTTTTCTGCCGGTCCCTTTTATCTGTAGTGTTTCATAGTGTGTTTACCCGGCTGGTTGCGAGAGGGAGCAAAAAGTTCTTTTCCCTGGCCCCCGGCAACCCGTCTATGCATCAAAAGTACTCCTTATCGCCTCATAAAAATAAGTACATTTTCTATTATTTTTGATTATATTTACCAC
>JBEGMH010000324.1:0-8094 GCA_041183125.1 Bacteroidota bacterium
GGATGGGTTCCCCGATATCAATCATGGCCTCCCCGCGGGGCTGCTCGGCGTAGGTGAAGTTCACGCCGACGGGCACGACGAAGATTTCCTGCATATCGGGATATTGCTGGTAGGCTCCGGCAACGATGCGCCCTATGCCTTTTTGGATGGGCCGCAGTCGTTTTTCGTGCAAAGTCATGCCCTCCGGGAAGATCATGATGGTCTGGTTGCGGCTCAGGGCCTCATAGCAAGCCGCAAAAGTGGCAAAGTTGTTTTTAAGCCCCTGGTAGCCCAGGTCTATGATCCGGTAGATGGGGATCATCTTGAGGGCGCGGAGGAGAAAGTTGTAAATGGGCTTTTGGAAAAAATCGCCCCGCACCAGATAGCTCAGGGGCTGCCGCATGAAAACCGCCATCAGGCAAGGCTCCATGAACGCCGTCGGGTGGTTGGAGGCCAGGATGACGGGCTTGCCCCGAGGGATGCGCTCGAGGTGGGAAAGGTAGATTTTCCGGTAGTAGATCAGCAGGGCCAGCCTGGCAATGGGTCGAACTATGTAGTAGAGCATGGTGTTCCTTATCGGGTAAAGATACGGTTTTATTTTTGGGGTTGTGCGAAAAGTCCGTCCTTTGCACCGAGTCTATCCTTTCAAAACAATATTTTATGCCGGTCCCGCCGCCACTTCCCGCAGCAGGTCCCCCGCTTCAACACGAGGGCTGCCCGGATACAAAAAAGTACCTCATCGTCATCGGGGGGCCAACCGCGAGTGGGAAAACCGCGTTAGCCATCCGGCTGGCCAAGCATTTCGGGACGGAAATCCTGTCGGCCGACAGCCGGCAGTTCTACCGGGAAATGGGTATCGGTACCGCAAAACCAACGGAGCAAGAGTTGGCCGAAGCCCCGCACCACTTCATCAACAGCTTGTCTATCCACGAACCGTACAACGTCGGCGACTACGAGCGCGAAGCGATGGCCTGTCTGGAGCGCTTGTTCGAAAAGCGGGACGTGGCCATCCTCTCCGGGGGCTCGGGCTTGTTTGTGAAAGCCCTTTGCGAAGGGCTGGACGAGTTTCCGGACGTGCCCGCGCCCCTGCGGGAAGCGGTAGAAGCCTTGTTTTTGGAAAAAGGCTTAGCCGCCCTACAGGAAGAGCTGCGCACCCTCGACCCGGAGTATTTCGAAACCGTGGACCTGCAAAACCCGCACCGGCTCATCCGGGCTGTTTCGGTATGCCGGGCTGCTGGTCGGCCTTACTCTTCTTTTCGCAGCGGCCGGAAAGCACAGCGCTTTTTCCAGCCTATCTTCATCGAGTTGTCTTGGGACCGCACAACCCTCTACGAACGCATCCACGAGCGGGTCGCTCAGATGGTACAGGGCGGGCTG
This sequence comes from Bacteroidota bacterium, assembly GCA_041183125.1. Classification (GTDB taxonomy): domain Bacteria; phylum Bacteroidota; class Bacteroidia; order Chitinophagales; family Saprospiraceae; genus JADJPL01. The sequence continues at coordinate 1,357 of JBEGMH010000324.1, forward strand.
CTCGAAGAAGCCCGTGCCTTGTTCCCGTACCGCCACCTGTCTGCCTTGCAGACCGTCGGCTACCAGGAGCTTTTTCGCTATTTTGAGGGGGCCAGCGACTGGGAAACCGCCCTGGAAGACATCCGGCGCAACAGCCGGCGCTATGCGAAGCGGCAACTCACCTGGACGCGGCGCGACGGGTACTGGAAGCATTTCCATCCCGACGAGTGGCCCCTGCTCCTGGACTACCTGTCGCTGGCCATGGCGCAGGGCCTGCGGCTGGAAGAGGAGGCCGATGAAAGCGCCCCGGAATGGAAACGCCTGGGCTTGTGGTCGGCAGAGAGGGCCCTGGGTTTCGCTTCCTATCACCTGGGCCGGAAGGGCTGCAGCGTTTCCCCGGGCATCGGCTTCGAAGCGAGTACCGCATTCTGGCTAATGCACGAGCTTGGGCACCGCGCAGAAGGCCTGGAGCTCCTTTTTTCGTCTCATAACCACAAAATAGACGGGGCATGAGGGGGCAGTGCGGTCGAAAAAGAACCTTTTTGCCCGTGGATGGTTCCCCTCTCAACGAATCGAATACCTTTTAGAATATGCTTTGGAAACACCCTTTTACCGTCGAGGCGATGAACGCCATGTCGGAGAACACGCTCAACAACGCGCTGGGCATTGAATTTACAGAAATTGGGCCCGATTACATCAAGGCCCGCATGCCGGTAGATCCCCGGACGGTACAGCCGTTCCGCATCCTGCACGGGGGTGCCAGTGCTGCCCTGGCGGAGACCTTGGGCAGTGTCGCTTCGGTGATGTGCCTGGACGACCCCATGAAAGAAGCCGGGGTAGGGGTGGAGCTGAACTGCAGCCACCTGCGCTCCGCCCCGGAGGGCAGTGCGGTGATCGGTACGGCCCGGGCCTACCGGGTCGGGAAGAAGATGCAAGTCTGGAACATCGAGGTCCACTCCGAGAGCGGGGCCCTGGTCTGTGTGGCCCGGCTGTCGGTAGCGGTCGTCGAGCGCAAAGGCTGAGGTCAGACCCCTTTCATCGTCAGTTGGACGCGCCCGCGGGCGCGGTCTATGTCCAATACTTTGACCATGACTTCCTGGTGCAAGCTGAGCACATCCGCGGGGTTTTTGACGAATTTATTGGCGATTTGGGAGACGTGCACGAGGCCGGACTCTTTCAGCCCGATGTCCACGAAGGCCCCGAAGTTGGTGATGTTGTTGACGATGCCGGGCAGCACCATGCCGGGGTAGAGGTCGTCAATGGTCTTGACGTTTTCGGCAAAAGAAAACGTTTTGGCTTCGCCGCGGGGGTCGAGCCCCGGTTTGGCCAACTCCTTGAGGATGTCTTGAAGCGTGGGCAACCCGACGGTATCGCTGACGTAGCGGCGCAGTTCGATTTTTTTGCGCAGCTCGGCGTTGGCGATGAGGTCTTCCACTTTACAAGCCAGGTCTTTGGCCATTTGGGCGACGATGCCGTAGCTTTCCGGGTGTACTGCGGTGTTGTCGAGCGGGTTTTTGGCATCGCGCACGCGGAGGAAGCCCGCGCACTGTTCGAACGCTTTCTCGCCCAGGCGGGGTACCTTTTTCAGTTGGGAGCGGCTTTCGAAGGGGCCGTTGGCTGCGCGGAACTCCACGATGTTTTTGGCCAATGCGGGGCCCAGGCCGGAGATGTAGGTGAGCAGGTGTTTGCTGGCCGTGTTGAGGTTCACGCCTACGCTGTTGACGCAGCTCTCCACGACGAGGTCGAGGCTCTCTTTGAGTTGGGTTTGGTTTACGTCGTGCTGGTACTGCCCGACGCCGATGGATTTGGGGTCAATCTTGACCAATTCAGCCAGGGGATCCATGAGGCGGCGGCCGATGGAGACAGCGCCCCGCACGGTGACATCCTGCTCGGGGAATTCCTCCCGCGCCACGTCGGAGGCCGAGTAGATGGACGCGCCCGCTTCATTGACGCTGAACACCGCTACGGGGTTGGGGAACGAAATGCTGCGGCAGAGGTTGAGCGTTTCGCGCCCGGCGGTGCCGTTGCCGATGGCGATGGCCTGGATGCCGTGTTTTTCCACCAGGAAAGCAATCGTCTTTTGCGCCCCGTAGCTATCGTTTTGGGGCGGGTGTGGGTAGATCGCGGTATTTTCCAGTAGGTTGCCGCTGGCATCTAGCACCACGACCTTACAGCCGGTGCGGAAACCCGGGTCAATGCCGAGTACGCGCTTTTGGCCAAGCGGGGCGGCTAACAGCAGTTGGCGCAAATTTTTGGTAAAGACCTCGATCGCTTCCTTGTCGGCTTTTTCCTTGGCGGTATTTCGGAACTCCGTTTCGATGGAGGGGGCAAGCAGACGTTCGTAGCAGTCTTTCAGGGCGATTTCGAGCTGCTGGCTGCAGGGTCCGTAGCCTTTCACGAATTTGTCCTGTAGTTTTTGCACGGCCTCGTCTTCGTCGCCGGGTGCGATGACGACGCGCAGGATACCTTCGTCTTCCCCGCGGCGCATGGCGAGCAGGCGGTGGGAGGGGCAGTCTTTGAGCGCTTCGCTGTAGTCGAAGTAATCGCGGTATTTAGCGCCTTCCTCTTCTTTGCCGCGGGCCACCTTAGCACGGATGACGGCAGTTTTATCGAACACGAAGCGCATGAGGTTGCGGGCCTCCTGGTTTTCGTTGGCCTCTTCGGCCAGGATGTCGCGGGCGCCCTGCAGGGCCTCTTCCACGCTGTTGACCTGTTCGCTGAGATAGGCTTCGGCGATGGTTTCCGGCTGGTCGCGGTCGTTTTGCAGCCAGATGCGCCGGGCGAGGGGCTCCAGTCCCTTTTCGCGTGCGACGGAAGCGCGGGTTTTGCGTTTGGGTTTGTAGGGCAGGTAGAGGTCTTCCAGTTCGGTGAGCGTCTGTGCGGCTTCGATCTGGCGGCGCAGGTCATCGCTCAGTTTGCCCTGTTCCTCGATGGATTTGAGGATGCTGTCGCGCCGCTTGTCCAGCTCTTCGAGGCGTTTGAACTCGCGCTGTATATCGGCGATTTCCACCTCGTCGAGGGAGCCGGTAGCTTCTTTGCGGTAGCGGGCTATGAACGGGATCGTAGCTCCTTCCGAGAGCAGGGCCAGGGTGTTTTCTACTTTATGGGCGGGCAGGCGCAGGCTGCCGGCTATGGCGTGTACATATTGTGCAGGCATAAAAAATCACTTTTTGGGTAAAAAAAACAGGGTTTCGGTATACAGGGCATACCGCACCGGACGACAGAGGGGCGCGGTGTTACAGGCTTCCCTTAAAACGCCCCGGTTCTGCTTCGTACAACAACTTGTAAACGGCCTCGAACACGTTTTCGGCGCTCGGTTTGGAGAAATAATCGCCGTCGCTGCCGTAAGGGGTGCGGTGTTCGCTCGCGGTGATGGTCACCGGGGCGGAATCGAGGTAGCGGTAGCCTTGTTGGGTTTCCAATATTTTTTGTAGCATGTACGCCGAAGCGCCGCCGGGCACATCTTCGTCGAGGATGACGAGCCGGTTGGTCTTTTGCAGGGAGCGGGCGATGCGGGATTCCAGATCGAAGGGTATAAGCGTTTGTACATCAATAAGTTCTACGGAAATCCCAAAAGGTTGCAGCAGTTGGAGGGCTGCTTGTGCGATGCGCACGCAGGACCCATAGGTGACCAGGGTGAGGTCCAGGCCTTCGTTCAGCACTTCCGGTACGCCCAGGGGGACGGTAAATTCCCCGATATTAGCGGGCATGGGCTCCTTGAGGCGGTACCCGTTGAGGCACTCGATGATGAGGGCGGGATCGTCGGAATGCAGCATGGTGTTGTACATGCCGGCGGCCTGGGTCATGTTGCGGGGGGTCAGCACGTACATCCCGCGCAGGGCGCTCAGGATCATCCCGATGGGGGAACCGGCATGCCAGATGCCCTCCAGGCGGTGGCCGCGGGTGCGGATAATAGCGGGGGCTTGCTGCTGGCCATTGCTTCGGTAGCGCAAGGTAGCGAGGTCGTCGTTGAGGGGTTCCAACCCATAGATGAGGTAGTCAATGTACTGGATTTCCGCGATGGGCCTAAGGCCGCGCATAGCCATCCCAATGGCTTTCCCGACGATGGAATACTCCCGGATACCCGTATCGAAGACGCGGTGGGCACCGTACTTGGCCTGTAGCCCGGCGAAGCCCTGGTTGACATCGCCGATATGGCCCACATCTTCCCCGAACGCTACGAGGCGGGGCTCTCTTTCGAGGGCTTTGTCAAAAAACGCGTTGAGGATTTCGAAGCCGTTTTTTGGAACGGGGTTGCTGTCGTAGACCGCCGGTACAGCGGGCACCCGCAGGGCGGAGCGGGGCGAACTGCTGTACAGGTGGGTATTGTAATCCTGTTGTCCTTCCTGTTCTGCCGATTGGATCCACTGGCTTAGTTTTTCCACGGCCGGGCTGCTGTCGCCGAGGAGGCGGTAGCGGATGCGGCGGGCTACCGACAGGGTCTCGCCCAGGAGGTGTTGCCCGTGTTCCGATATTTTTTTCTTGAGCGCCGCGACGGAGCTATCTTGCTCGGGGATGTCCTTCAGGATGGCTTTGAGGGCTTGGTTGCGCGCATGTACGGGGGCCAGGTGCTGGTTCCAGGCATGGTCGCGGGCGCTGCGCACCGATGTTTTGCAGCGTTCTTTGATGGCCTCCAGTTCCTCGGAGGTGGCGATTTTTTCGGAGAGTATCCATTGTTCCATGTGGAGGATACAGTCCATTTCGTGTTCCCAATCGAGGCGCTCCTTGCTTTTGTAGCGTTCGTGGGAGCCTGAGGTGGAATGCCCTTGCGGCTGCGTAGCTTCCTGGATATGGAAAACGGCGGGGCGGTGGGTTTGGCGCATCGTTTCGATGGCGACGGAGAAGAGTTGTACGAGACCGGGATAGTCCCACGCTTTACCGGTGTAGATATCTATCCCACGCCCTTTGTCGTCGGTTTGGAACCCGGCCAACACCTCGGAGATACTGCCTTTGGTAGTCTGGACGCTGGTGGGCACCGAGATGCCGTAGCCGTCGTCCCATACGAAAATGGCAAGGGGCGTTTGGGTTACGCCCGCCGCGTTGATGACCTCCCAAAACGCGCCCTCGGAGGTGCTTGCGTCGCCGATGGTACAGAAGCAAACCTCCTGGCCGTTGCGGGAGAAACGCTGTTCCTCCTGCAGTTCCGGGCTGATGCGGTAGTGTTTGGAGGCCATGGACAGCCCCAGGGCGCGGCCCATTTGGCCGCTGGTGCAGGAAATATCCGAGGTGATGTTATAGTGGTTGACGTGGTCTGTCCACTCGCCGCTCTCTTTGTCTATGAGCGGGGTGGCATAGTGGTTGTTCATCTGGCGGCCACCGGAGAAGGGGTCGTTCTTCGTATCGGCGTACAGTTGGGAGAAGTACGTTTCCACCGTAGCGACGCCAAGGGCGAACATGAGGGTCTGGTCGCGGTAATACCCGGACCGGAAGTCGCCCGGACGGAAAACCCGGGCGAGCGCGACCTGTGGGACTTCCTTCCCGTCCCCGGTCACCCCGAATTTTGCTTTGCCGGTCAGGACCTCCTTGCGGGCCAGAAGGCTCGTCTCACGGCTCAGGCAGCAGATTTCAAAATCGCGCAGAACGCTTTCTTTTGGAAAAAAAGAAGATAGGCGCTCTGAAGCGGTTTTTTTTTGCCTGTTAGCCATATTTTTTATCATGTCGCCAATTTTTAATGCTATTATATTTGGCAAGGATACCGAGCGGGGCTTGGGCATGAGGTGTATTCCGGCACAAAAATAGGAAATTCCTTATTTTTGGTTGACTTTGTGAAATATTCTTTGGTTTTTGGGTTTTTCGAGGGCCGTCTACTATTAACACGCTATTAACCATTTTAGACGTCGAGAGTGTTTCCTTTCTTCAAGTATCCGCTTATTTTTGCAGGAGCGTTTTAACCACAAAAAAACATTCCAGATGAAGAAATTCTTTTTTGCCTTTATGCTCCTGGCTGTGGCTGCTGTAGTAAGCCATGCCCAGGCACCTGCTGCAAAGAAACCCGCCGCTTCCACCACGACGAAGGCAGCCGGCCCGAAAATGGCGTTCGAGAACGAAACGATTGACTACGGTGCGATCAAGCAGGGCGCCGACCCCTTCCGCGTCTTCAAGTTCAAGAACGAAGGCTCTGAGCCCCTGGTGATCACCGGCGCACGCGGCAGCTGCGGCTGTACGGTACCGACCTACCCGCAGGAGCCCATCCTACCGGGCAAAACCGCCGAAATCAAGGTTCGCTACGACACGCAGCGCATCGGCCCGTTCACGAAAACCGTGACGATCACGACCAACGAAGCCGGTGAGAGCGCCACGCACATCCTCACGATCAAAGGCGACGTCAAGCAAGCCGAGGAAAAAGATGCCGTGCCTACGAAAGAATCGGGCATCTTCAACAATAACTAATTTGCCTTGGGGCTATCGAGTCAGTCTTCAAAGACCTTTCTCGCCTTAGACTACCGAAAATAGTTTGAACAAGCGTCTGTTTTTTTTGATTTTACATCGCAAAATCAAAAAAAACAGACGCTTGTTCATTAGGCTTATTACAAGAGGTCAGCAAGGTGGAAAAAAGAGATCTTTTCACCCCCTTGACGATTCTCCCCGCAACAAGCCTAATATATCTTTCTTTAACCACACCGGGTTTCCCCCGGCCCCCTGCCCATGCGAAAATTCTGGATTGGTGCCGCCTGCCGCCTGGCACCCGCTCTCCTGACCCATGTTGCCTACCGGCAATTCACCCGTCCTCCGGTACAGAAAATCCCCTCCGGGGAAAGA